>LFTC01000058.1:14350-26486 GCA_001512915.1 Clostridiales bacterium DTU083
CGGCCTGAATCCCTGGCCGTAACAGTGGCAGACAAAAACATTCATGAGATTGTTTCCATGTCCATCCGGGAATGCCGGGATTTTTTCAGCAATCTGCAGCTGTCTGAAAAGGACAGGCTGATTGCCCATCAAATACTTAAAGAGTTGAATGCCAGACTGGGCTTTCTTGTGGACGTGGGCTTGGATTACCTGACCCTGGCCCGGTCAGCCGGCACCCTTTCCGGCGGCGAAGCCCAGCGGATCCGGCTGGCAACCCAAATCGGCTCAGGTCTGGTAGGGGTTCTTTATATCCTGGACGAGCCCAGCATAGGCCTGCACCAGCGGGACAACAAGCGGCTGATCAATGCTTTGAAAAACCTGAGGGATCTGGGCAATACCCTGATCGTAGTGGAACATGACGAGGAAACCATGCTGGCTGCCGATCATCTGATCGACATAGGCCCCGGAGCCGGTGTCCATGGCGGTGAAATAGTGGCCCAGGGAACTCCCCGGGAGGTAATGGCCAACCCCAATTCCATCACCGGCCAGTACCTGAGCGGCGCCAAGCGCATAGAAATTCCTTCAAAGCGAAGAAAGCCCAATAACAAGTGGCTGAGAATCCGGGGTGCCAGGGAAAACAACCTGAAAAATATTGACGTTAACATCCCCCTGGGCGTATTTACCTGTGTTACAGGCGTATCCGGTTCGGGAAAGAGTTCGCTGGTAAATGAGATCTTATATAAACATCTGGCGCAAAAGCTGAATCACGTCAAGACCAGACCGGGCGCCCATGACGGAATAGACGGCCTGGAGCATCTGGATAAGGTTATAAATATCGACCAGTCTCCCATTGGCCGGACACCCCGTTCAAATCCCGCCACCTATACCGGGGTATTTGACATAATCCGGGACGTTTTTGCCATGACCAACGAAGCCAAGATGCGGGGCTACAACAAGGGAAGATTCAGCTTCAATGTCAAGGGCGGCCGATGTGAGGCCTGCCGGGGTGACGGCATAATAAAGATAGAAATGCATTTTCTGCCTGATGTATATGTACCCTGTGAAGTATGCAAGGGCAAGCGTTATAACAGGGAAACACTGGAAGTTAAGTATAAGGGTAAGAATATCGCAGATGTGCTGGATATGACCGTGGAGACAGCGCTGGAATTCTTTAAGAACATACCGAGGCTGCAGAGAAAACTGCAAACCTTGTATGATGTGGGGCTGGGTTATATTAAACTTGGCCAGCCTTCAACCACCTTGTCCGGCGGTGAAGCCCAGCGTATAAAACTGGCAAATGAGCTGGGCAAGAGAAGCACCGGGCAGACCGTATATATTCTGGACGAACCTACCACAGGGCTGCATGCGGCTGATGTGAAGAAGCTGATCAATATCTTGCAGCGGCTGACTGATGACGGAAATACCGTGGTTGTAATTGAACATAATCTGGATGTTATAAAAACAGCCGATTATATTCTGGACCTGGGCCCCGAAGGCGGAGATGCAGGCGGGGAAATTGTGGCCTGCGGCAGCCCTGAAGAGGTGGCCCAAAACGAAAAAAGTTATACAGGTATGTTCCTGAAAAAGATTCTGGATCGCGGCTATTGACAGTCAGAATATATTGCTTAAGGTGAGCTTTTCCTTATCAGGTATATAACGGATGTTTTGTTGAAGGGCTGCGATTTCTGCAAGGCAGTCCTTCTTTTCTTTTTGCTTCACAAAAACCTGCAGCCTGGCAAGGGATTCGTCAATTATGCCTATCTGGGTATGATCGGTTACAGCATGCCATTTTTTTCGTATATGCTGCCATTGGCTGGCTGCATCAGACATATTTTTACCTGCCTGCTCCCACTTATCATCCAATATACAGCTTTGAATATCCTGCAGCCTGCCAATCATATCCTGTGATTCTCCGGCCAGCATTTTCTGAAAGAATAAGCCGATTCCAATAATGGCAGCCAGCAGCAACAGGCATAGAAAAAGCGTTCTCATGATTTATTTGCCTCCTCATATGTGCGCACTTCAAAGCTGCCGCCGGAATCCAGGCCGGCATATATTATATCCTCTGCTTTCAGGTTCCGCTCTTCCAGCTGCTGATTAAGCCATGCAATGTCCCGCTTGGCTTTCATCAGGTTCTGGTGATGAATATGGCCGTCCATTATTAATGTATAGGGAATATTTTCATATGGCGGCTGGATGTTTAAATCTTCAGGCGTCAGCGGCCTTTTTTGCGATTTGGGAATAACGTTCAGCTGGCCGCTTGTTTCCAGGATGGCAAACTCCACATCGGACAGATTGAAAATATTCTTGGAACGCAGCTGTTCCATCAGGTCGTTAAGGTTAAGCCTTTGTTTTTTCAGTTCATCATAGTTTAACCTGCCGTTTTCAATGACAATAACCGGCGAGCCGCACACAAAAGCCCGTATGCGTTCGCTTTTAAGGGTCAGGTAGGATAATATAAGTTCTGCCAGCATCAGGGCTGCAATGGGAATTAAGCCGATCAGCAGGGGTTTACTGGTATCCTCCATGGGAATGGCTGCCAGGTCTGCAATCATCAGGGCCACTACCAGTTCAAATGGCTGGAGCTGGGCCAGCTGCCGCTTTCCCATGATCCGCATGACCAGGACAACAATGGTATATATGAGAAGAGCCCGTACCAGGGAAATAAGCAAGGTAGTCATCCTTTCCTTATATAATGAAAGCACAAGCCGTCAGGACTTGTGCTTTCACTTGCTTCATTATATTAATACTTTACTGCATCATAAGACGCATACTATATAACTGCTGTTACTGTTGCTGCTGGTTCTGATTTCTGTATTGAGCAAATACCTTTTTAACTATGGTTCCTCCGATTCGGCCTGCATCTCTTGAGGTCAGGTTTCCGTTATAGTCCTGGTTAAGGGTAACACCCAGCTCATTGGCAACTTCAAACTTCATTTTGTCAAATGCACCCGAGCTGCGATTGCTGGAACGATTGGTGGCCACGATATCACCTCCTTGTCATTTGTATTTTTATTATGAACAAAGCAGGTTGAATCTATGTCTATTAAATAATGGAAGCATTAGCAAATATATATAAGGTTTATTTTTATTCATATTGACAATTGTTATTGAAAGCTTTACGATGAAAACATAGATATTTTCAAATTTTTGAGAAAGTTTATATATATTTTTATGCACAGCTGCATAAAAATTGGCATAAATGAAAAAGGAGTTGATTTGCGATTATTCAGCTCATGTTGTCCATTGGAGGTTTGGATCTTACCGGTCTGGAAGGCCTGATAGTAATTCTTTTTATTCTGGGAATTGCTTTGGTTGTAATAGAAATGATAATGCCGGGAATAGGCCTGGCCGGCATATTGGGGATTCTTTCCCTGGTTGCGGGAGTCATACTGGCGGCACAGGTTGTATCTACAGCAGTTTTGATACTGATTATTGCCGGGGTGCTTCTATTAATTGCAGCCATGTTATTCTTGCTCTACAAGTCTGCTGTCAAAGGCGGAAGAGTTTCCAACCTGCTTATGCTGAAAGCTAAGACCAGCAAGGAAGAAGGCTACAGCAGCAGCCCTGACACAGAAGATCTGGTAGGGCTGGAAGGCGTAGCCGCTGCCAACTTGCGGCCTGCAGGAACAGGCGATTTTCAGGGCAGAAAAATGGATGTAGTTACCGAAGGGGAGTTTATTCCCGAAGGAACACCAATCCGCATAACACGGGTTGAAGGTTTTCGCATTGTAGTGGAGAGGATAGACAAATAACCAACTAATTAATTTTTTTATTATTAATATTATGTCTAATTAAGCCGGACTTATCAGGTCCGGCTTTTCCATGTTTTTCATGGTAAAAAAACAGAGCATCATGCAATACTAGAAATGTAAATCTTTTTGCGCTTTAAGGAGGATGATCTATGGCTCAGTTAACACAGAAGGAACTGATGCTGCTGCAGGATAATATTAAAATGTGCCAGGAGACTGAAAAGTTTCTGCAGGGCTGCATAGGCATGGTAAGCGATCCCCAGTTAAAGAATCTTTGTCAGCAGATGATGCAGGATCACAAGGAAGATGCCAGGATACTGTCCGGCTATATAACCAATACCAATATACAATAAAACAAAAGGAGTTGATTCTTCCATGGTACAGAGTCAGGGATTAGGAGACAGGGAGCTTGCATCGGTTCTGCTGAACAATCACAAATTAAGTGCAAATTCATTGAACAACCTGATATTGGAAAGTGTTGATCCCAACCTGCGGCAGGATGTTACACAAATTTTATACCGCACCTACCAGCATCAGAAAATGATCTGGGATTACATGAGCAGTAAGGGCTATTATCAGGTGGAAACTGCACCCCAGCAGGAAATAGCAAAGGCACAGCAGCAGCTTCAGCAGGGTATGCAATAAAGTAAATGCAGGATAAAATCGGCGGAATTCTAAGGAATTCCGCCTTTTTCTATCTTTTATTCTTTTATAACAGGTAAAAATAAAGTATAATACCTTATGGCGTATGGAATTTGCCCAGGAATAATAAATATATAGATATATGTACAGGAGGAGCCTTATGTCTTATCAGATGTTTTTTATGCTGGGGGGCGGCCTGGGACTGTTCTTATTCGGTATGAATATGATGGGGAACGGTCTGGAGAGGACTGCCGGCAACAGAATGAAACGTCTGCTGGAGATACTGACCACCAACCGGTTAATGGGCGTGCTGGTAGGCCTTTTGGTAACGGCAATCATTCAAAGCTCCAGTGCTACTACGGTTATGGTAATCGGTTTTGTTAATGCAGGCCTGATGAACCTGGCTCAGGCCACAGGGGTTATAATGGGTGCAAATATCGGTACTACCATTACCGCTCAGATAGTAGCCCTGGAATTGACGGAGTATGCACCCATAGCAGTATTTATAGGTGTCGGTCTGATCTTATTTGCTAAGAAGCGCTACATAAAGCACATCGGAGAAATAATTGCCGGCTTCGGCATCCTGTTCATGGGTATGGATCTCATGTCCACTTCCATGAAACCCCTTCGGGATAATGAGGCATTTCATAATATATTAATGCAGATAAGTAATCCATTTTTGGGCGTGATCGTAGGAGTGGTATCCACCGCTGTTCTGCAAAGCTCTTCTGCATCCATTGGTATTTTGCAGGCCCTGGCCATGCAGGGGCTTATAGATATGGATACTGCCATATACATACTGTTCGGCCAGAATATCGGCACCTGTGTCACAGCCATTCTGGCCAGCATTGGAACCGGCATTACTGCCAAGCGGGCAGCCGGTATTCATCTGATATTCAATATTATGGGAACAGCCTTGTTCATAATATTGATCAATCTTGGTCTGCCCTATGTGGAATGGATAGAAGCGCTGACTCCGGGTCACACTGTACGTCAGATAGCAAATGCGCATACCGGCTTCAATGTTATCAATACCATCATAACCTTGCCGGTTGCCGGATATCTGCCCTTGCTGGCCTCTAAGCTGGTGCCGGGTGAAGAGCCTGAGCAGGAGGAGATGCGTCTGAAATTTTTGGACAAGCGTATTTTGGAAACCCCCCCTATCGCAGTTGCTCAAATTATGAATGAAGTGGGCAGGATGGCAGATATAGCACAGAAGAACCTTGAAGAAGCCATGGATATGGTAATAAGCAAGGATGATTCAAAGAAAAAAGATGTACTGCAGAGGGAAGAGGTTTTAAACTTTCTCAATCGGGAAATTACCTCCTACCTGGTTGAGGCCAACGGACTGGAATTGCCTGAAAAGGACCTGCAGCTGATAGGCGGCCTCTTTCATGTGGTAAACGATATTGAACGGATCGGCGACCACTCGGAGAATATTATAGAGTATGCCGAGTACCTGATTGAGCATAATCTTACCATGTCGGATATGGCCATCGAAGAATTAACCATGATGAAGGATAAGGTAATGACCGTGGTTAATGATACCATAAAGGCATTGAAGAACAAAGACAGGGATTTGGCCAGGACCATCAGGAGCAAGGAATCAGCCATTGACGAGCTGGAAAGAATTCTGAGGGAAAACCATATAGACAGGCTGAACAAGCAGTTGTGTGAACCCAGCTGCGGCGTGGTTTTCCTGGATATTGTCAATAATCTGGAAAGAATTTCGGATCATGCCGATAATATAGCCCGTTTCGTACTGGATTGACAAGACCCGTTGCGGGTCTTTTTTATATCCATGGGCAACAAAAAAACTTGTAATATGATATAAAAGTGCTATACTAAAATAAGTATGACACCTTGCTGGGTAACCAAAGGAGGAGTTTTTCATGCGCAGAGCAGCCAGGCGGGGAACCGGCAGATTGTTGCTGCTTTTGTTATGCGGCCTCATAATCGGTACTATTATCGGCCATATTTTGTCATTAGTTACAGACAGTCCAATTTTTACCTTTAATGCAAATCTGGGTATGGACGTGGATAAGCCCATAACCCTGAATCTGAAATTGTTCACCATCACATTGGGGCTTACCATGCATTTAAATTTTGGTACTCTTATCGGAGTTATTATAGGGCTGGCCTTATATTTCCGATCATGAAACCTCTGATTTACATACCCAAAAAAATTGTACTTGCATCAGCATCCCCGCGGAGAAAGGAATTGCTGGCCCGTATGGGCCTTTCCTTTACCATATTCCCCAGCAGAGCTGAGGAATCAATTGAAGGGCTGCATGCTCTTCCAGTGGCTGAGCAAGTGTGTCTTTTGGCCGAGAAAAAGGCTGAGGATGCTGCAAGCCGGCTGAAGCAGGATTGCCTTGTCATAGGCGCAGATACCGTTGTGGTCAAGGACGGCTGCGTACTGGGAAAACCGCAGAACCGTGATCAGGCCGCTCAGATGCTGTACTCCCTGCAGGGCAGTTGGCATGAGGTTCTGACCGGGGCAGCTCTCATAGATAGAAAAACGGGTTATAAGGATTCAGCCTATGAGTGCACCCGTGTATATATGAAGGAATTAAGTGCCGGCGAAGTGGAGGCGTATCTGGACAGCGGCGAATACCGTGATAAAGCCGGTGGATATGGCATACAAGGCCTGGCCGCGGCCTTTATACCAAAGATAGAAGGCTGTTATTTTAACGTTGTGGGGCTCCCGATTCATCTGCTGTATACAATGCTGCATAAATACCATAAATATCTATGCTGTATAGAGGGTTGAATTCAGGTTATTGAACTTGGCAAGTATGGCAATAATATGAATGCCTGATATGGGATTCGAGATGCGGAAGGAGAAATGCATAAATGGGTTTGTTTAATATATTTTCAAGAGATTTAGGAATTGATCTGGGTACTGCTAACACACTGGTTCAAGTCAGAGGCAAGGGAATTGTGCTGCGGGAACCTTCGGTGGTTGCCATTCGCAGCGACAACAAACAGGTTCTTGCCGTAGGTGAAGAGGCCAAGCGCATGATCGGCCGCACCCCTGGCAATATTGTGGCCATTCGTCCCATGAAGGACGGGGTTATTGCCGATTTTGACGTAACCCAGGAAATGCTGCGGTACTTTATTAAGAAGGCCCTGCCCAAATTCATGCCCTTCCATCCCCGGGTGGTAGTATGTGTACCCTCTGGAGTTACGGAAGTGGAAAAACGGGCTGTGGAAGAGGCAACTCGTTCAGCCGGCGCAAGGGAGGCTTATCTGATTGAAGAACCCATGGCAGCTGCCATAGGAGCCGGACTGCCGGTACAGGAACCTACCGGAAGCATGGTGGTGGATATTGGCGGCGGCACCAGCGAAGTTGCAATCATATCCCTGGGGGGAATTGTTACCAGCCGTTCCATTCGTGTAGGCGGCAACAAGCTGGATGAAGCAATTATTTCCTATATTAAAAAGGAATATAATTTGATGATTGGCGAGCGCACTGCTGAGGAGATCAAAATTACAATTGGAACCGCTTTCCCCTTGGAACAGGAAGAGAGCATGGAAATACGCGGGCGCGACCTGATTACCGGCTTGCCTAAAACACTTAGAATTACTTCTACAGAAGTGTTTGAGGCAATGCGGGAACCTATTACAAATATAGTGGAATCCATAAAACTTACGCTGGAGAAGACACCGCCTGAACTGGCTTCAGACGTCATGGACAAGGGGATTATGCTGACCGGCGGAGGAGCCCTGCTGCATGGAATGGACCGGCTGGTGCAGGAAGAAACCGGCATGCCGGTACATATTGCAGACAATCCCTTGGACTGCGTAGTATTAGGGGCCGGCAAGGCGTTGGCTGAGATAGAGACGCTGAAGCGTGTGGCTGTTTCCACGAAAAACATTAGGTAGGGGGAATAAACCTTGCCCCATTTGCTTAAAAGGTGGCAATTGGTACTTGTAATAGTATTGGCAGTATTATTGACAGCAGCTATTATTCTGACGTCAGGGCAGAGGGAAAACCTGACTAAAATTGAAGGGGTTGTGGGGGATATTATATCTCCCGTACAAGGGTTTATGTATCGCATTGCCACATCTGTATCAGATTTTTTCCAGTCTTTGGCCGGAAGGCAGCAGATGCTGAAAGAATATGAGCTTTTGAAGGAAAGAGTAACGCAGCTGGAACAACAGCTGCTGCAAATGGACGAAGCCATTCGTGAAAATCAGCGGCTGAAGAAGCTGCTGGATTTTAAGGAAGAGAAAGAACATTTCGTAGTTGAAGGCGTGCGCATTACAGGCAAGAATCCCGGCAACTGGTTCAATACCATAACCATTGACAAGGGATCTGAAGACGGGATAGCCGTCAATATGGCCGTGGTAAACGATCAGGGACTGATCGGACGGGTTATAGACGTGGGCAAAAACTGGGCAACCGTCCGCACTATTGTGGACGGTCAAAGTTCCATCTCTGCTATTGTGGAACGGACCCGTGACAATGGCATGGTTAAGGGGAATAACACCCTGACCTTCGAAGACGGGTTATGCCGGATGATAAACCTGCCCCTTGATTCCGATGTGGTAGCAGGAGACCGGGTGATTACCTCCGGTTTGGGCGAGATCTTTCCCAAGGGAATACCCATTGGTGAAGTAATAGAAGTGCTGGATCAGGAAAGGGACATGTACAAAACTGCCATTATAAAGCCGCATGTGGATTTTCTGCGCTTGGAGGAAGCGTTGGTAATTCGGAGGGTGGATGAGTGAAAAAGACAGGGGTTGTTAAATGAAGTATTGGGTTGTGGCAGCAATTCTGCTTTTTAATTTCATTGTCCAGTCTGCAATACTTCCTTTTCTGAGAATTGCGGGCATCCAGCCGGATACATTGATGGTGCTGGTTACCTGTTTCGGCCTGCTGGGCGGCACCGGTTATGGAACATTCACCGGCCTGGCAGGAGGCCTGCTGCAGGACATTTTGTATGGAAGCCCCGTGGGCTTGAACGGCCTGCATTACATGGTGATAGGTTTCCTGACCGGGCTTTTATATGAGAGATTATTTACAGGCAGGTTTATAATACCCACCTTCATTGTCTTTTGCGCATCCCTGCTGCGAGGGCTAATGATGCTGGGTTATTTATACTTCACCAGAGCTCCCATATCCCTGGATTTTGGCTTCACTTTGGTTATACTGCCTGAAGCGCTTTATACCGCGGTTTTCATGCCTATCGCATTTTACTTGATGTCTCTTTTATTCCAGTACAGGTTTATGAAAAAAAAGTGGCAATTCAGGAGAAGATAGCACTTCTCCTTTTTTATTTTCTTAAGTCATGATAAAATAAATTTATGCACCATACAGGATGCTTAAGGGGAGGACACACCGTGTTTTGGAAAAAATTCATTAAACTGATTCAAAACCGGTTTTTCATATTCAGTCTGATAATCACGTTTATGTTTGGATTGCTGGGTTTCCGGCTGGCATATCTTACCGTTGATATGGGCGAACATTATTACAATATGGCTCAGGAACGCAAGCGTATCCAGGTAACCCTAAAGGGTGCCAGGGGCGATATTCTTGACCGCAATGGGATTCCTCTTGCTGTAAACCGGCAGATTCATGTAGCCCAGGTGGACAGGCGCTGGCTGCCGGCAGACGGCGAGGAAATCAATGATATCCTCATGAAGGCCATTGAAATTATAGAAGAAAACGGAGATACGGTTATTGATAATATTCCCATTAAAAGCGGTGTTAAGGTATATAACGGAATAATACCCCATGCTGCTGAAGGGTTTTATTATGATTTTTCAACTGAAGATGCTGAGACCATGATTAAGCGTTACAATGCCTGGAGAAAGGACGCTGACATAAAGGAAGACCTGCCTGCAGACCAGATGCTGCAGGCCTTAAGAAAGCGTTATGAAATAGATCCTGCCGTTTCTGATGAAATGGCCAGGAAGATCATTTCAATCCGGCTGGATATGTATATGAATCGGTACAAGCAGGATGAGCCCATTAAGATTGCCGAGAATATCAGCGATAGAACCGTATCTCACTTGGAAACCTATTCCAATGAGCTGCCGGGCATACAGACTTCCATCGAATTGGGCAGGTACTATCCTTACGGCACCAGTGCCCAGCATATTATCGGCTATGTGGGCAGAATTACGGAGAACAATATTGAGGCCTATGAGCGTACCCACGGCAGGCCCATGGAAGATGCAGGCTATAACATTTTCAATGACAAGTACGGCCAGGACGGCATTGAAGCCTATGCTGAATACTGGCTTACCGGCAGCACACTGGACAAGCATGGATACCTGGAGGCGGAGGTGGATGCTTCCAGAAGGGTTATTAAGGTGCTGGATGAACAGCTGCCCAAGAACGGCAATGATGTGGTCCTGACCATAGACAGTCGGCTGCAAAGAAAGACAGAAGAGATTCTGGCGGAAGAACTGGAGAAGATGCGGGAGGGCATCGAACCATATGACGGAGACAATCAGGCGCCGCTGGCCAATACCGGAGCTGCTGTGGTGCTGGATGTAAATACGGGGGAAATTCTGGCCATGGCCAGTTATGCCAACAGCGAATATGAATATGACCTGAATGATTTTGCCCGGGGCATAACCACTGAGGAATACAGGAATCTGGAGAATGATCCTGCTCAGCCCCTATTTGCCATTGCATTTCAGGGAGGACAGCTGCCCGGATCAGTCATAAAAATGCTGGTTGGCATGGCAGCTCTGGAGGAAGGCAAGGTTACGGTCAGTGAAACAATACTTGACCGGATCCGCTTAAGGGAATCAGGTCCTGCCTGCTGGTCTTCCAGGGGACATGGCAGGGTCAACATAATGGATGCCCTTAAAGTGTCATGCAACTACTACTTTACAGCCATAGGCGACAGGCTGGATATATGGGATTTTCACAAATGGGCAGAAGCCTACGGCCTGCACGGTCCTACAGGCCTGGAGCTGCTTAATATAGACGGCAAAACCGATTTCAACGTAATAGCTAATCCGGATGTGGTGGAAGAAATCAGGCGCAACAATGCTTTCAACACTACCAAGTCCATAATGCGCAATAAATATGGAATAGAGCTGACGGATGAGCAGGTATGGGATTTGGTGGATATCGATCTGCAGTATTCCAAGCTGGTGGAATATCTGCGCACTCAGGGCATATTTGAAGAAGATGATCAGACTGTTCATCAGGCAGCCAATGATATCCTAAGCAGGTTCTATGAAGGCCGGTGGTCCGACTGGGAATTTCTCCGGGTATTTATCGGGCAAAGCGCAAGCAGCGTCAGCCCCCTTGCAATTGCCAGGTATGTTGCCGCTCTGGTCAATGGAAGCCGGGTAATGGACACCCATGTGCTCAAGGAAGTGCGAAGCAAGGATGGAAAGCTGCTTCATGAAACCGAGCCTGAGTATAAGCAGTTGGATGTCAGGGAGGAACATGTGGCTGCAATTAAGGAAGGCATGCGCAGGGTGATATATGAACCCGGCGGCACCGCTGTAAGAGCTTTTGCAGATATGGACCCGTCCATTACCCTGGGAGGCAAGACCGGAACTGCTCAGACCAAGCCGGGACAGATTGAACGAAACACCGGATGGTTTGTAGCCTTTACTCCTTATGAGGAGCCGGAGATCGCCATCGCTGTGGTAGTACCCAACGGGAAGACTTCAGGAAATGCAGCCCCCATCGGCAGGCGCATAATTGAGGAGTACTACAAGCTGATGAAAGGCGAGGAGGCCAATTCTCTGCCTGAATACGATCAAATGGTTCCATGATGCATTAA
>LFTC01000058.1:26502-50785 GCA_001512915.1 Clostridiales bacterium DTU083
TATAATATGCCAAGGACTATGTCGATGACTGCGGGGGACGGATGGATAATGAAAGAACAACCGGTTGTTTTCAAAGGCACTCGAAACGGCCTTAATATATATGTTGCAAATGATTCGGACTTATCTGAAATTCTGGAGGCGGCAGCCGGAAAACTGCAGTCCGGCAAGCCTTTTTTTGAAGGAGCCACGGTAAATCTTACTTTTATCGGACGGGAATTTGATTCTGAGGAAAAATCCCAATTACTGGACATTTTTTCCCGTTATATGAAATTGGGCGAGGTGGCATTCAAGTCCCGGCTGGAGCCCGAGGAAAAGCATGAAAAGCCTGACAGGGATCACTATGATTTCTTCAGCGGCATTGAAGAAGGGATGACCCGTTTTATCAGGGGTACAGTCCGAAGCGGGCAGCGGGTAATCTACGATGGCAACATAGTAATTATCGGCGACGTAAATCCTGGCGGGGAAGTAATAGCCGGAGGCAATATCCTGGTACTGGGAGCCTTGCGTGGAATTGCCCATGCCGGAGTTACCGGCAATGCAGAGGCTGTGGTGGCATCCTATTGCCTGCAGCCTACCCAGCTCAGAATAGCCGGCTTTATTGCCCGGGCACCGGAAGGCGATACCGAAAAGCCGCTGTATCCAGAGGTTGCATTTATCAAAGATCAGCAGCTTTACATCGAACCATATCTACCTGGTAAAGGAAGACAAGCGGATTTCATACTAAATAACAAAGTTTGACATTGATTAATAGGGGGAAAAGTTATGGGAGAAGTAATCGTCATTACATCCGGAAAGGGAGGAGTGGGGAAGACTACCACTACCGCAAATATAGGAACTGCCTTGGCTCTGACAGGCAGGAAGGTTGTACTGGTTGATGCAGACATCGGGCTTCGAAACCTGGATGTTGTCATGGGTTTGGAAAACAGAATTGTCTATGATCTGGTGGATGCAGTGGAAGGTGTATGCAGGCTGAAACAGGCTCTTATCCGTGATAAACGCTTTGAAGGCCTTTATCTGCTGCCTGCAGCCCAGACCCGGGATAAAAATGCTGTGGCGCCTGCGCAGATGCAAAAACTCTGTGATGATCTGAGAGAACATTTTGATTTCATCTTAATTGACAGTCCGGCAGGTATTGAGCAAGGCTTCAAAAATGCCATTGCAGGAGCGGATAAGGCTGTTGTGGTTACGGTTCCTGAGGTGTCGGCCGTAAGAGACGCCGACCGCATAATCGGCCTGCTGGCAGCCCATGAAATAAACGAACCGCAGCTGATAATCAACAGGCTGCGCATGGACATGGTAAAGCGCGGAGACATGATGAACATAGAAGATACCATCGATATTCTGGGCATAGACTTACTTGGTGTGGTACCGGATGATGAGAGTATTATAGTGTCCAGCAATCGTGGAGAACCGGTGGTAACCGAGGAGAAATCCCTTGCCGGACAAGCCTACCGCAATATTGCCAGACGCTTGTTGGGCGAGGAAGTTGCTCTTATCAATTTGGAAACCGAGAACAGCTTCTTAGACAAGCTGCGCAGGATGTTTTCCGGAAAGAACAATAAAAGGCAGTAAAAAGGGGTGACAGGCATTGCTGGACTTTTTCAAATTTTTCAGCAAAGATCAGAATAAAAGCAAGGACATAGCCAAAGAACGGCTTAAGTTGGTACTTATTCATGACCGGGCCAATATTTCCCCCAAATTTCTTGATATGGTAAAAGGCGATATCATCAAGGTAATCTCAAATTATATGGAAATTGATGAATCAGGGTTTAATATCAAGTTATCCCGCATAGCGCAGGATAATGATGACTATACCTCTGCTCTGATCGCCAATATACCCATAAAGAGAATGAAAAATTTGGGAAAAAACAATGGATAGAAGCGTACAGGAGGGAGTGTGCCATCTCCCTCTTTTTAGTTTCTTGTCCGCTTTTTTGTTCCCAGGAGTTCCTTCCTTATGTTATAATTAAACGAGAACTCTGTTGGGATGAGGACGGTTAATGTTTCAAAAAAAGAATGCTATAAAGAATTTTGATTTTTTGCTGTTGTTTATCATAATACTGCTTACCGGCTTCGGCCTTATCGGCATTGCCCTGGCTACCCGTTCTCCCATGGAGGGCACGGAGGGAGCCATCGCGGAGGCCATTGGCAGCTTTAATCTGCAGCAGGTAAAGCTGCAGATTATCTGGTTTGCAACCGGGCTTGTTTTAATGATCATTGTAGTCAGCGTTGATTATCACAAAATCAACGATTTGGCCCCGTATGCCTATTTGGCAGTCATAGGCCTGCTTGTAATTGTTAAATTTTTCGGCACAACCGGAGGCGGAGCTCAAAGATGGATTGCAATCGGGTCTTTCCGTATGCAGCCCTCTGAGTTTACCAAGATTACGGTTATCCTCATACTGGCAAGGATTATGGCCAGGGAAGATGAGGAAGAGGAAGAGGGAATCAATGATTTTAAAACCATAGGCAAACTTATAATTGCCTTAGCCCTGCCGCTTGCACTGATAATTATACAGCCGGACATGGGCACTGCCATGGTGCTGGCGGTAATATTCGCAGGCATGGTGTTTGTAGCCGGAATTAAATATAAATATCTTTTTATAGCATTGGCAGCCGCTGTGGCAGCAGTTCCTGTTGTATGGTACACAATCCTGGATGACTTCCAAAAGAAACGGATCCAGGTATTTTTGAATCCCGGCATGGACCCATTGGGTGATGGTTATCACGTGCTTCAGTCCATCATATCTATCGGTTCCGGACAGCTGACCGGCCAGATTGGAAGAGCAGGCCTGCTGGGCGATAATCTGTTAAGCCAATTGGATTTTCTGCCCGCCAAGGACACTGACTTTGTATTCTCCGTTACAACGGAAGCCCTGGGGTTTATAGGCGGCATAACTATTATTGTGCTGTATTATCTTCTTATCATGCGCACCTTGAGGGTAGCAAGGCGCTCGAGAGACAAGCTGGGTTCGTATATTTGCGTCGGTGTTGCTTCCATGGTATTATTCCACGTGTTTGAGAATATAGGAATGTCCATGGGCATCATGCCTATTACCGGCATACCGCTTCCCTTTATAAGTTACGGGGGAAGCTCCATGTGGACAAATATGATTTCATTCGGTCTGGTACTCAACGTGGGCATGCGGCGGCAAAAGATCAACTTTTAGGAGGTTGTACCGTGAATATTGCATTGATTGCTCATGATAAGAAAAAGGATGATATGATTAACCTGTGCATAGCATATCAGGATATATTGAAAAAACATAATTTATGTGCAACCGGCACCACGGGCAAGCTGATCGGCGAAGCGACGGGGCTGAAAATTCACCGCTACCTTTCAGGCCCGCTGGGAGGGGATCAGCAGATAGGCGCCCGTGTGGCGTATAATGAAATAGATCTGATAATATTTCTCAGAGATCCTTTGACGGCACAGCCTCATGAACCGGATATCAATGCACTGCTCCGTTTATGCGATGTCCACAATATCCCATTGGCCACCAATTTGGCTACAGCTGAAGCCATGCTGAAAGCGGTGGAGCGGGGGGATCTGGACTGGCGGTATCTGGTCAATCCCCCAAAAGAACAGAATGATTAAAAGGATCCTGCCGCCAGGATTCTTTTTTATGGGGTCATATTCGGTACTTCCTTGAAATATATCTAATTTATAGGAAGCAGCAGAAAGTTTTGCTGTACCGGTGATAGAATGAGGAGGAACCGGATATGGAAGACAAGGCACCTGTTATACAGGGAAGAAGCGTCAGAGGCGGCAGGCAGGCAGAGCGGCGTCCGGACTGTTATTCCTTATCTGCTCTTCGGGAAAACAGGAACTCAATGGCCAGGAAAAAGCCGCATATTCGGCCTCGTATTGCAAGGCGCAAAACTGATTCAGGGCTTCCCCGGCCCCGTTCCCTGAGATACAGTGAGGACACTCCAGCTCAAAGCAATCCTTTGATGATAAAAATTGCTGTATCGGTACTGATAGCTTTGATTATATTATTATTGAACAACATAGAATTACCGTTTGCTCAAGCCCTTGTAGGCCATGTCAGAAATGCTCTCACCCAGGAGTTTGACCTGGATGACACTTTGGGCAAACTGAAGTTTGTGGGTGAAGTTTTGCCCGATGAGATAAGAGCAGTTTTCGGCCAGGGTCAAGACATGCTGTTTGTATCTCCTGTCCAGGGAAGAGTAATAAACACTTTTGGCAAGAAGATAGATCTGGAAGACGCCGGCATAAGCTATACCAATCAGGGCATTGACATTGAAACCCTGGAAAACGCCCCTTTCTTTGCTGCAGCCGATGGCATGGTAGCTGCGGTGGAAGAGCACAAAGTTTTTGGCAAGTCCCTGTGGCTGGACCATAATGACCGGATTTTTTCCTTTTACGGCAGATGCGGCGAAATCAGCGTTAAGAAGGGCGAGAAGGTCAGAAGAGGGCAAAAGCTGGGCACGGTTATGACTCCTTCCGATGGAACCCCCGTGCTTCATTTCCAGATTTGGATGAATGACAAACCTCAGGATCCGTTGGATCTGATAGGCAGAGCTGATAAAGAAGGGGAAGACCGGGGTGTATAAGCGTAATGCGCATTGGCAGGATATTCGATATTGATATTCACATAAGCAAAACACTGATATTGCTGATTGCTGTTTTGCTGATAACCGGCCAAGGCGGTAATTTTACCGCTGTTTTTTTCATGTTTCTGATCCATGAGGCAGCTCATGTGGCTGCCGCAAGACTTCTTAAGCTGAAGGTACAGGAGATAGAATTGCTGCCCTTTGGCGGTGCTGTCAAGATTCACAGTTACTTTGAATCACATCCGGTCCATGAAATAGTTGTGGCTGCATCAGGACCGCTGGCAAATATTTTACTGCTGCTTTTATATTTAGGCGGAATTCAGATGAAATGGCTGCCCGCAGGCATGCCGGATCCGGACATTGTAAATATTAATCTTATGCTGGCGGGATTTAATCTTTTGCCTGCTCTGCCCTTGGACGGAGGGAGGATACTGAGGGCTGTTCTGGCAAGGCAGATGAATATTGAAAGGGCTACAAAAATTGCATCAGGTATGGGCTTTTTGCTCTCTTTGGCTCTTTTTACCATAGGTTTGTACGGATTATATTACAGGGTTTTCAATTATTCGCTTTTTGTATTTTCCGGATTTCTATTTTATTCAGCGCTCAGGGAAAGAAGAAATGCAACCTATGCCATGCTTATGGATATCACCTGCAAAAAAGAGGCCTTGCTGCGGGAGGGCAGCATGCCCATACGCAATATTGCTGTTTTATACAGCCTGCCTTTGAAAGAGGTGGTGCGCAGATTTGTGCCCCAACGCTATCACTATATACAGGTGCTGGATGATCAGCTAATGGAGAGGGGCATCCTCAATGAAAGCCAGATAGTAAACGGGCTGTTGGATTTCGGCGCTCATGTTCCGGTAGGCAGGTTGTTTGGAAAAAGATAGCAGGAATTCACAGACCAGTGTCGAAAACAAAAAGGATAAATTGATAAGGAGGCTGCTTGTTGGACAGGTTATTATTGGACAGCATTATGGGACAGGTTTCCAAGCCTGTTCGTTATATGGGCAATGAATACAATATGGTGGAAAAGAATCCGGAGGATGTTTCCATACGTTTTGCATTTGCTTTTCCCGATGTATATGAGGTAGGAATGTCCCATTTGGGCATGAAAATACTGTATCATCTGATAAATGAAAGAGAAGACACTTATTGCGAAAGGGTATTTGCTCCATGGACAGATATGGAGGAAAAAATGCGTCAGGCAGGTGTCCCCCTTTTTTCCCTGGAAACCAAAACACCTGTTTCGCAGTTTGATTTGGTAGGATTTACCTTGCAATATGAGATGAGCTACACCAATTTGCTTAACATGCTGGATCTGGCCGGAATCCCTCTCCTGGCAGAGGACAGGAAGGAAGGCCATCCCTTTGTCATCGTGGGAGGCCCCTGTGCATATAATCCTGAACCTTTGGCGGACTTTGTGGACCTGGTTGCGCTGGGGGAAGGAGAAGAGATAATAGTAGAGCTGCTGGACCAGTATGCAGAATGGAAGGGTTCAGGAGAGAGCCGACGTGAGTTTCTGGAAAGGGCAGCCCAAATTCCCGGAATCTATGTTCCTGGTTTTTACGATGTCAGCTATCTGGAAGACGGACGCATCAGGTCAGTCAAGCCCAATAATCCGGCAGCTGAGGAGCGGGTTGCCAAACGCATAATTAGGAATATGGACGAAGCGTATTTTCCGGACAGGCTTATCCTTCCATTTATGGATATAGTACATGACCGCATTATGCTGGAACTGTTCCGGGGCTGTACCCGGGGCTGCCGGTTTTGCCAGGCAGGCATGATTTATCGGCCCATCCGGGAACGGACGCCGGAAAAGCTGCTGGAAATGGCAGATAAATTAATCAGGAGCACCGGGTATGAGGAATTATCCCTGGCATCTTTAAGTTCCAGCGATTATTCATGCCTGGAAGGCCTGGTCAGGCAGCTGATGGAGCGCTATCAGGATAAACGTGTAGCCTTGTCCCTGCCCTCCCTTCGCCTGGATTCTTTCGAAAAGGATTATATCCAGGAGATGCAGAAGGTACGAAAGACCGGCCTTACCTTTGCTCCGGAAGCCGGCACCCAGCGTTTGCGGGATGTAATCAACAAGGGGGTTACAGAGGAGGACTTATTTAAAGCCGTAACCGATGCCTTTGAATCCGGCTGGAACGGAGTCAAGCTCTACTTTATGATAGGCCTGCCCACCGAAACCCAGGAAGACTTGCAGGGAATTGCAGACCTGGCAAAGGGGGTTGCACAGTGCTACTATAACGTGGATCCGGAAAAACGCCATAAGGGGCTTAAGATTACCATCAGCACTTCTTCCTTTGTGCCCAAGCCTTTTACCCCTTTTCAGTGGGAAGCGCAGAATACTATGGAAGAGCTTAAGGAAAAACAAAGCTTCCTGAAGAAAGCGCTGAACTTAAAAAACATATATTATAACTGGCATGATCCGGGAACAAGCTATATGGAGGCGGTTTTTGCACGAGGCGACCGGCGGCTGGGCAAGGTTTTGCTGTCAGCATGGAAAAACGGCGCCAAATTTGACGGCTGGACTGAACATTTCAAAATGAATGCATGGATGAAGGCCTTTGAAGAAAACAATTTACAGCCTGGATTCTATGCCCATCGAAAGAGAGAGAAGGATGAAATTTTCCCCTGGGATCATATTGATGTCGGCGTGTCCAAGGCCTATCTGTGGAAAGAATGGGAGAGAGCCCTCGAGGGAAAGACAACTCCCGACTGCAGGCTTGACTGTACCGGCTGCGGAATCCGCAGGCTTGGGGAGGGATTGTGCTGATGCGGGTAGTATTAAAATATACCAGGGAAGAACGGGTCAAATATATATCTCATCTGGACTTGATGCGGGCCATGCAGAGGGCTGTGCGCAGGGCGGATATACCGGTTGCCTACTCCCAGGGCTTTAATCCGCATCCCATAATGGCCTTTGCCAGCCCCTTGCCGGTAGGGGTAACCAGCCAGGCTGAATATATGGATATTGTGCTGGAACAGCCCATGTCCCTGCCGGTCTTGAGAGAAAGGCTGAACCACGCTCTGCCAAAAGGCATCGGGATATTGGATGCAGCGGTGGTGGATGACAAAGCCCCATCCCTTATGAGCATGGTAGAAAGAGCAGATTACAGGGTAACTGTCCATGGATTTGACTGGCAGCAAGTATTGGACGCATATAATGAAAGAACTGAAATTCTGGTTGAGAAAAGGACAAAAAGAAAAGTTACTTCTGTAAATCTAAAAGACAGCATATATTCTCTGCAGCCAGATAAGGAAAGCCGCGATATACTCTATCTTTCCCTGTCGATAGGGAAAAAAGGAAGCCTGCCGCCTGGTGCTGTTGCAGAAGCCTTGTTGAAGCTGCCGGAACAGAACGACAAGGAAAATGGAAGTATGGTTTTCATCCACAGAATCGGATTATATTGCCGCATAAACGGCCAATGGACCACTCCTTTGTCAATGAAGAGGAATTAGGAGGCATTCGGTGAGTAAAGAGATTGTCATAGATGTTCAACAGGAACAAATCCGTGTAGCCTTTCTGGAGGAAGGCGAGCTGGTGGAACTGCACATTGAAGACAACGATCAGCAGAGAATAGCAGGAAATATTTACCGGGGCAGGGTGGTTAATGTCCTGCCAGGCATGCAGGCAGCATTTGTGGACATCGGCCTGGAGAAAAATGCCTTCCTGTATGCAGGAGACATTAATACAGACAAGGAAGTTTTCGTTTTTAACGGCAATGACAACAGTAAAATAGAAGACAGCCTGTGCTGTCCTTCCATACAGGATTTATTAAAGGAAGGCCAGGAAATAACGGTTCAGGTACAGAAGGAGCCCATAGGCACCAAAGGGGCTAAGGTAACCACACATATTACCCTGCCGGGCCGCTATATGGTTTTGATGCCCACTGTCAACTATGTGGGAGTATCCAGGAGGATAGAGGATGAAAGGGAAAGGCAGCGGCTTAAGGAAGCGGCGGAGCGCATCAAGCCTGAAACCATGGGGCTGATAGTGAGAACTGCAGCCATGGATAAGGATATTGACGATTTTAGGCCGGATTTGGAATTTCTGCTCAAACTATGGAACAAAATCAAGGACCGGGAGGGCAGAAGGGGCAGGGTGCCCAGGCTTCTGCACAAGGATGAAAGCATTGTTTACAGAACTGTCCGGGATTTGTTCACCGGTGACGTGGGAAGGCTTATTGTAAACGATAAGAACCAGTATTACAAAATAAGGGAATGGGTTAAATTTATAGCGCCAAACCTGAGTAACTCTGTGGAAATCTATGAAGCCGGACGCAGTATCTTTCAGGAATACGGTATAGAGGATATGATCGCAAAAATTGTGCAAAAAAAGGTATGGCTGAAGAATGGAGGGTATATTATAATAGAGCCCACTGAAGCCCTGACCGCCATAGATGTAAACACAGGCAAGTATGTGGGCGGGGACAGCTTAGAGGATACGGTGCTTAAAACCAACCTTGAGGCTGCAGAGGAGATAGCAAGGCAGATCCGGTTAAGGGATCTGGGAGGAATCATAATCATTGATTTTATAGACATGGAATTGGAGGAGCACCGGCAGCAGGTGATGGAAGTTCTGAAGGAAGCCCTGAAACGGGACCGCACCAAAACCAACGTGTTAGGTTTCACCGAACTGGGTCTGCTGGAGATGACCCGCAAGAAGGTGAGAGCACGGATTTCCCAGTCTCTGCTCAAGCCATGCCCCCATTGCAACGGAAGCGGCATTTACAGACACAATTTTATTGACAATGCAAATAATAGTGTGGTAGAATGACTTTTGTGTAAGCCGCACGGATATGGTCAATAAACTCCCTTTAAGGGATACCACTATCCGGCGAGACTGGTCAGAGGAGGTGTGTTGCCCATGTATGCTGTCATCAGAACAGGCGGCAAGCAATACAAGGTACAGGAAGGAGACGTCATCCGGGTAGAAAAGCTGGATGTTGAAGAGGGCTCCACCGTACAGTTTGATGAGGTTCTTGCTGTGAGAGATGACAACGGCTTGAAGGTTGGCAATCCTTTGGTGGACGGAGCCGTTGTTGAAGGTGATGTTTTGGGGCATGGAAAAGGCAAAAAGATTATTGTCTTTAAGTACAAGCCCAAGAAGAACTACCGCAAAAAACAAGGACATCGCCAGCCCTATACTGAAGTTAAGATAACCAAAATCAGCGGATAACAGATGGTGCTAAAATGATTCGGGTGGAAATCCGTACAGACTCGGAAGGTCTGATACAGGAATTTACAGTAAAAGGGCATGCCGGCTTTGATGAATATGGAAAAGATATAGTTTGTGCAGCAGTATCTGCCGTGGTGCAGACTGCAGTGATAGGCCTGAAGAAGGTGGCCGGCATAGATCCGGAGCACATACAGTCAGGCGGTTTTTTGAAGTGCGTGCTGCCGGATAGAATGAGTGAAGAAGAGAATAAAGCTGCCAGCATTATAGTCCAAACCATGCTGGCCGGGTTACAGAGCATAAAAAGCGGATATCCCAACCTGATATCCATACAGGAAAGGACGGTGGAATAAGTGTTTAGGATGGATTTGCAATTATTTGCAACCAAAAAGGGAGTAGGAAGTTCCCGAAACGGACGTGACAGCGAAGCTAAACGGCTTGGTCCAAAAAGAGCAGACGGACAATTTGTTTTAGCTGGCAATATCCTGGTTAGACAGAGAGGCACCAAGATTCATCCTGGAATCAATGTTGGCATTGGAAAAGATGATACCCTGTTCGCTACTGTAGACGGAATTGTACGTTTTGAGCGCAAGGGTAAGAAAAAGAAACAGGTAAGCGTTTATCCTGTTACAGAAGGTGCAGCTGTTCAGGCATAATTTACCGATAGATTGACCACTGCTATTACTGCAGTGGTTTTTTTATAAACGAGTGTGGTATAATCCTATTGCAGAAAATGTAGCAGGTGATGCAATGTTTGTAGATAAGGTAAAAATACACATAAAAGCGGGCGACGGCGGCAACGGAGCTGTATCCTTCCGGAGAGAAAAATATATACCTGCCGGCGGGCCGGACGGCGGTGACGGCGGCAATGGCGGGGATGTCATATTCAAGGTAAACCCCGGCATGCATACCCTTATGGATTTCCGCTATAAAAAGAAATTTGCCGCACAGCCTGGTGAAAACGGCAGGGGAAGCAATCAGACCGGCAAAGATGGGGCGCCGGTTATAATAGAAGTGCCTCCGGGAACCATTGTCAGGGATGAGGAGACAGGACTGGTGCTGGCGGATCTGCGCCGACCCCATGAAACCAGGATACTGGCCCGGGGAGGCTGGGGAGGCAAAGGAAATGCTCGTTTCGCCACCCCTACCCGGCAGGCTCCCCGATTTGCTACTAAAGGAGGCAAGGGTCAGGAACGGACTGTTATCCTGGAACTTAAGTCCATAGCCGATGTAGGGCTTATAGGTTTTCCCAATGTGGGCAAGTCCACAATATTGTCAGTTTTAACATCTGCCCGGCCGAAAATAGCCGACTATCATTTTACTACCCTAAGACCCAATCTTGGAGTGGTAGAAGTAAGACGGGGCCAATCCTTTATTATGGCAGACATTCCCGGCATAATCGAAGGTGCCCATCAAGGTGTGGGCCTGGGCATTGATTTTCTAAGGCATATTGAACGCACCAGAATTCTGGTGCACGTGATAGACGTATCCGGCATGGAAGGCCGGGATCCCTTGGAAGACTTCCATATAATCAACAAAGAGCTGAAGGAATACAGCGAAGAGCTGGCGCAGCGGCCTCAGATAATAGCAGCCAATAAATCGGACATTCCGGATTCCCAGGCTAATATAAAGCGGCTGAAAGAGGCTCTGGAGCCTGAAGGATACAAGGTGTTTCCGGTATCTGCAGCACAAAACAAAGGGTTTGAGCCTCTGCTCAATGAAATCATCCATCTTCTTGACCAGCTTCCTGAAATCCCGTCCTTTGAAGATGAGGAAGTGGATGTATACAGCCTTGATGAAATACAGCCCTTTAAAATTACCATTGAAGATGGTGTATATGTCCTGTCCGGTTCGGTTGCAGACAGTCTGCTGGACAGGGTTAACCTGGATGATTATGAATCGCTTCAATATTTCCAAAGAGCTTTAAAAAGAGCAGGCATAATAGATGCCTTGCGTGAAAAAGGCATTCATGATGGAGATACTGTGCGCATAGGGGATTGGGAATTTGACTTTGTGGAATAACCTTGCGTTACAGTATTAAGCTTTAACAGAGATGAAAAGAGGAAAAAGGATTATGATAACAAGTAAACAAAGGAGCTATTTGCGCAAACTGGCAAATAAGGAAAAGACCATATTGCAGATAGGCAAGGGCGGCATAAGCCCTGCATTGGTGGAACAGGTAAATGAAGCCCTGGAAGCCAGGGAACTGATCAAAATACACGTACTGGAAAATTCAGGCCTCTCACCCAGGGAAGCTTGCGATGCCTTGGCAGGAGAGACCGGGGCGGAAGGTGTGCAGGTAGTGGGGAGCAGAATAGTGCTCTATAAAAAATCCGAGGAAAATCCCCGGATTCAGCTTCCCTGACGGCTGCCTGCTGACGGCGGGTCCAGCAAAGACTTGCTTTTTCCCGGCCGGTCCTGGTTCTTATAGTTAAACAGCCAGGTAAATACTGCCATGGCAAGGAAAAAAACTGAGACCAATGTATAGTAGATAAGCATGTTTCCAAATATCCTGGACAGGACAAGGAAAAGCAGGGAATATACCAAATAGGTCCGGATGCGTTTCGGCATCAGCAGATGTTTTTTAATAAGCTGAAGCTTCTTGTTACCGCTGCTGATTTCCCTGTCTATCAGCCTGTCAATGGTATTCTCATCAGGAAACAAGCCTGTCTGTTCCATGTAGTCCAGCATATCTTCCAGATCCATCAGCTGTATCTTCATGGAACTCTTTTTATCTGCCAAAGCCCGGCATTTGTCGGTATAGGTGCCTGATGTAATAAAGAGTGCCTGGGTGTATCCTTCCAGGGCGGCCTGATTTAAAAACTCGGCTAAGGTTGGGGGAGGCACTTCATCCTCATAATCGGCATGATAGATCCCCACTGCTGTTTTTCGGCCGTGAAGGCTGGTTTCAAGGAAGTATTCCTGATCCTGAATATCGTTGATGCCTTTTATTTTCAGCAGAAGCTGAGCAACCTGCCACTTAAATTCATCCTGGTTCAGCTGTTTGATTTTATTCTTAAGATAATCCCGGCCTATCCTGCGCCTTTTTTCGGCTTTCTTTATCTTGAAAGACTTGCGCTCCTGCAGGAGGACGGCCAAGGTCAGAAGCGTAATTATGATCAGGCTCAGAATCAGGGACAGGAGGGGGATTTTGGTCCTTTGAACAAACCATAGGTATGCTGCTGCCAGCACCACTAATTGAAACACCAGAAGATTTATAACAGGAGCCAGCAGTGAACTGCCGCGGTAGTAGCTCCACCGTCTGATGGAATCCAGCCATTTTTGCATAATGCAACACCTCCTAAGGAAATCTTTGCCAAAATATCAGGATTTCAAACATTATAGAAAGGTTAGTGTTGTATGGGCAAGAAATCTGCAGGTAAAAGAATAGGAATCATGGGAGGCACATTTGATCCGGTGCATATAGGCCACTTGTTTATAGCGGAACAAGCGCGGGAAACTTTTGAACTGAACCTGGTTTTATTTATTCCCACCGGTTATCCCCCGCATAAACAGACATCCGGGGTCACTGGGCAGCAGAGGGTCCACATGCTGGAGCTGGCTGTTCAGGATAATCCCTTTTTTCAGGTAAGCAGCATGGAGGTTAAGCGAAAAGGAACCACATATTCCATTGATACCTTAACAGAACTCAGGGCCGTTTACCCTGAAGACGAGTTATATTTTATTATAGGCGGGGATACGCTTTTGGAGCTGGAAACCTGGCGCAGCTTCGAAAAAGCAGCAGGGATGTGCCGTTTTATTGTGTATGAAAGACCGGGATATGGATGGCAGGATATGAGGAAAGAAGCCCAAAGGCTGAAGAATCTTTACAAGGCTCAGATAGAATTTATGGACGGGCCCTGCCTTGAGGTTTCATCCAGCATTATAAGGGAAAGACTGGCACAAAACAAAACAATACGTTATTTAGTTCCTGACAATGTGGTTAAGTATATAATGAAACATAAGTTATACAGAGGGGAATTATAGATGTTTGATCGATACAGGATCCTGGAAACGCTGAAAAACTGGATAGACGAGTATCGTTTAGAGCATTCAGTAAATGTAAGCAAATGCGCTGCACAGCTTGCCGGGCATTATGGTGCTGATGTGGAGAAAGCGGAGCTTACGGGCCTGATTCATGATTGCGCAAAAAATCTGCCTCTTGACAAAGCTCTTGAATTGGGAGAAAAATATGGATATGAACCTGATATGATAACCCGCATGAATCCGATTTTAATACATGCGCCCTTGGGCGCTTACCTGGCCAGAGAACTGTTTGACATAGATGATCCTGAGATTCTGGACGCCATTGCCTGGCATACTACCGGAAGAAAGAATATGACCTTGCTGGAAAAAATAATATGCCTTGCAGATTTTATAGAAGAAGGACGAAGCTATAACGGTGTAGAAGATATAAGAAAGCTTGCCTTTGTGGATATCAACAGGGCATTGCTGGCCGGATTTGATTTATCCATTAAAAACATTGTAGACAAAGGCAAGCTCCTGCACCCAATGACCATAGAAGCAAGAAATTCATTGCTTTTGGAAATTAAAGATGAGGAGGATGTAAAATTAGCGTAAAGTACAATCCCGATATTCTGGTTCAGCAGATTGCAGACCTGCTGGATGACAAGAAGGCGGAAAATGTGGTGGTGCTGGATATCAGCCGGCTGACGGTACTGGCCGATTATTTTGTTATAGCATCAGGCCGCTCTGAGCTTCAGGTTGAAGCTTTATACAACGAGCTTCATGACAATCTGGCACAAAAAGGCATCCACCCAAAACATCTTGACCAAAGCAAACGGTGGATCGTTATGGACTATGGAGATATAATCGTCCATATTTTTCATCATGAGGAACGATCCTTTTATGACTTGGAAAGGCTTTGGGCAGACGCCAGACGGCTCTCATCCAATGCGGATTAATACATGCGGAAAATGGTATAATGCCTGCGCCTTCTGCGATATATAAGCAATATAAGGGCTCTCAGGCCAATTAAAGCCAGAAGTATCAAACCCGCCAACTTGGCCCATTTCAAGCCGGAGGCTTTTCCTTCGCCAGGTTGGCCGGGGAGGATATCAAGAATTTTTTTAGGTTTCACATCCCGTACTGCAACAAGAGGGAGGCTTTGCAGTTCTTCTCCATGCAGCATAACTTTAAGCTCTCCCAGCTTTTGCCCCCTGGCAATGGGGGCTTGCACCCGGGGCATATCCTGTGTTGATTTTTCTGATAATACATCCGGATCCCACACAATTTTTCTTGTTATATCATTAACTTCATTTTTAAGAAAAACATCGCCCCAGTCTGCTGATGAGACTTTGACTGCCAGGCTGCCCCAATCATCAGAGGCATAATTGTCCACTGGCAGTGTTTCTATAATCTCATCTTCTTTTACCTCCACATGATAGACGTAATTAGCAAATCCATACTCAAGCAGGTTTTTAGTTTCACTCCACTGCATATTGTAATCGGTCTTAAGAACTACTGCTACCAAATCCAGGCCGTCCTTTGAAGCAAAGGTAACAAGGCAGTGTCCGGCTGCACTGGTATAACCGGTCTTGCCGCCGGTAGCCCATGGATAGTATTCCGCATCCTTTTCGTTTAACAGCTTGTTTTTGCTTCTCCAAAAACGGGGTTCGCCTGATGACCAGTAGTAGTTATTCATGGCTGTTGTAGCAGCGGCCTCACGAAAGAAGTCGTTTTTAAGCGCTTCCCTGCCGATCATGGCCAGATCATAGGCGGTTGTATAATGATCGGGATCATGATAACCATGGGGGTTGACGAAATGGGAATTAAGGGCGCCGGCTTCTTTGGCACGCTTATTCATCATATCTGCAAAGTATTCCAGGGCTTCCTCTGTGGGAAGATTTTTCCCTGAAACTTTCCTGGCCAAGTGTACTGCAATGGTATTGCCTGCGTCATTGCCGGAATGGATCATTAACCCGTATACCAAGTCCCTCAGGCTTATTCGTTCATTTTCTTCAAGGCCTGCTTTGGATCCGTCCCAGGGCGCCAAATGTATCTCTTCTCCCACAATAATTATTTCATCCAGGTCTCCAAGTTCCACAGCCAGCAATGCGGTCAGGATTTTGGTGGTGCTGGCAGGATAAAGCCTGAGATGCTCGTGTTTGCCAAAAAGCACCTTGCCTGTGTTCTGTTCTATCACTACGGCTCCTTCAGCTGTCAGGTCAGAGGGAGGAGAGAGAAAGGTCTGTTCTTTATCCGATACGGTTATTTCTATATCTGTTGAACTGGAATTCAATTCTTGGCCATTTGCGGATCGGGGAAAAAAGGATGCAAGCAGGAATAGGATCAGTGTAATTGTCAGCGAGTTTTTCAGTAACCGTTTCATGGATAACCCCTTTTTCAATATGCATGTTAATTAAAATGTATTATACCATATCATAATTGAGAATTCACCAGCTATATTAGGTCATAAGGCTGGATTTTCAACGGGAGAAGCAAATATTGGAAGGATTTTTCACGTTTCCATCGAAATGTATACTTAAAATCTATATTTATTTTATGACTAATATATATGCAACAGGTGAGAATATGTTTCATGTTGATTCCATCCAAAGGAAACTATTTCTCATAATTGGTGCAGTTATATTAGCAGTATCAATAGGGCTGATTTACAAGGAAATCTCAGGCCGGACAGATAATCCCCTGCAGGAGGCAGCAACCGGTGAAATTCTGCTGCAGGAGCAGCAAGAGGATGAGGCTGCAGAAACAGCCGAATTAACAGAACCGGAACAGCAGGAGACAATACAAATCTACATTACAGGCCAGGTTAAGCGCCCGGGTGTATATACCATTGCTCCAGACAAACGCTTGATCGATGCCATTGAACTGGCGGGCGGATGCACTCCGGAAGCTGATTTGAACCGGATTAACCTAGCTGCAAGGGTAGTTGACGAAGGCATGTATTATGTGCCTGCGGCAGGGGAGGAAATTGATCCCGGCATTCCTGCAGTGCAGACAGGAGGAGAAGCAGGGACTGAAAAAATAAACATTAATACAGCAGATGAAAACCAGCTTCAGACACTGACCGGAATCGGGCCGGCAAAAGCACAGAAAATCATTGAATACAGGGAAGCCAACGGCGGATTTAAATCCATAGAAGAAATTATGAATGTTTCAGGGATTGGCGAAAAAACCTTTGAAAATATAAAGGAAAATATATGTGTCAGGTAGAAGGATTCAGGAAGAGTATGGTAATCAGTAAAAGCGGGCAAAATTGATTTTAGCGGCCTGCTGTGATAGAATATTCTGGATAAATACATATGTTCCATATGCATCAAATACTGGTATATGAAAGGACAGGATAATATGCCAAAAAAAATATTGATTGTGGACGATGAACCTGCCATTGTCAAGGGGCTATCCTTCAGCCTGAAACAGGATGGTTACGACATAGATGCAGCTTATGACGGAGAAGAGGCTATAGAAAAGTTCAACAGCGACAGTTATGATCTGATTGTTCTGGACGTGATGCTTCCCAAAATGGACGGGCTGGAAGTGCTCCAGCGCATCCGCGAAAAGTCCAAGGTGCCTGTAATCATGCTGACTGCAAAGGGCGAAGATATGGACAAGATACTAGGCCTTGATTACGGCGCAGACGATTATATGACAAAGCCTTTCAACATTTTGGAGTTAAAGGCACGCATCAAGGCCGTTTTCCGCCGGGCAGCCGATGCCGGAAGCACAAGCGAAGAACAGGTTATAAAGATACGCAATATGGAGATAAACCTGTCCAACAGAACTGTTGCCATTGACGGCAAAGAGGTTAATCTGACTGCCAAGGAATTCGATTTGCTGCAATTGTTTGCCAGCAACCCGGGCAAGGTATTCAGCCGGGAAAATCTCTTGGAGACTGTATGGAAGTATGACTATCTGGGCGACCTAAGGACAGTGGACGTACATATCCGTCGGCTCCGGGAGAAGATAGAGAAAAACCCCAGCCAGCCGGAATTCATTTATACCAAATGGGGAGTTGGATATTACTTTGCGGATAAATAAGCAGTTTTTTTCCAGTCTGCGCTGGAGAATTGCCTTTGCTTATCTGATGGTAATTGGTATTGGGTTTTTGATTATAAATTTGTCAATAATGGAAATTTTGGAACAGCATTTAATAGAAAGCAAAAAAGTAGCTTATCAGAAATATTCAATCCAGTTGGCTCAGATAATAGCAAACGGCTATCATGACAGGGATCCTGACATATTTTATCAAATCCGTGATTTTGGCAATGAAATCGATCAGATAGAGGGAGAATCCACCCGGATTCTTGTGCTCAACAACAGGGGAATTGTTGAGCAGGATTCCTATCAGAGCACCAGTTTGTTGCGCAGGAATCTGATGGAGGATTATGGAGAGGTAAGAAGGGTGCTGAACGGCGAATCGGTGCCTGCCATAGACCTGTTTATCGCAACGGGTGATCCTCCCGAATATAAAAGAATACTCTATTCATTCGCGCCTATTACCCACTATTCCGAGGGCATCATAGGCATGGTGTTTATGTCCACATCGCTTGACGGAATTGAAGCTATACTGGCAGATATCCGAAAAGCCATTGCATTTTTTTCAGGAATAATCAGCTTATCCATTGTTCTGGTAAGCCTTGTTTTATCAGGCTTTATAACACATCCCATCAAGGAACTGACTGCAGTTATCACCAAGATGAGCAAAGGCCATTTGAACCAGAGGGTGAATATCCGGGGCGGCGGAGAGTTTCGCCAGCTGGGCGAAGCCTTCAACATAATGTGTGAGAAGCTGGAAAACCTTGATAAGGCCAGAAATGAGTTTGTGTCCAATGCTTCCCATGAATTGAAAACCCCCCTCAGCGCCATGAAGGTTCTAGCAGAATCGCTGCTTAACATGGAAGTTGATGATCCGGCCTTATATAAGGAATTCTTAACTGATATCAACTTTGAAATTGACAGGTTAAATGCCATAATAACAGACCTGCTGGTACTGGTTGAGATGGATAAGGAAGGTGCAGAGACAGGCTTTAAGCGGGAGCCGGTGGATTTGAAGGAATTGGTCCAGAGAACCATGAAGGGGCTTCAATTGCTGGCAGCCCAGAAGAATATCAGCCTGGAACTGGCCCGGGATGAAGAGGTTGTGGTTCCCGGCGACAGGCTTAAGCTTCAGCAGGTAATATCCAATATTATAGACAACGGAATCAAGTATACGCCGGAAGGCGGCAAAGTAACTGTGGAGGTATATAACACGCCTGAATACGGTGTTGTCAAGGTGAGCGACACCGGATACGGCATTGCCAAGGAAGACCTGGGCCGTATTTTTGACCGGTTTTTCCGCGTGGACAAGGCACGGTCCCGTTCCACCGGAGGCACCGGGCTTGGATTGTCCATCGCCAACCGCATAGTTCTGCTGCACAACGGGTTTATCCGGGTAGAGAGCGAGGAAAACGTGGGAACCACCTTTTACATAGAATTGCCTTATGAAAATACAGATGCATTAGAGTCATAAGGTTTCATCAGATTGTTAAGCTTGCTTAATGGATTTGTAAAATACACCTGATAGTATACTTTCACGTAAGGCAGGTGACCGATATTAAAAAAATTCTTTTAATAGCTTTGGCTGTGGTTATTCTTATGATTCATACAGGCTGTGCCGGGTTAATAGACAATCTGCGCAGCCGGCAGAACAATAGTGACATAATTGCTGAAAACGAAGGGCAGGAAGCTGACCCGGTACCCATTGATCCATATGAACAGGCCAGAGAAATTCAAATTGTATTATACTTTAAACACGAAATAGCAGATTTTCTGATCCCTGAAATTCGAACAGTTACCCAGGAGAAAAAGAGCACTGAACAGATCATTATGGAGGAACTGCTTAAAGGCCCCCAGGGATTTGAACGCCTGCTGGTTATGCCGCCGGGTACGGACATTATTGATGTAATCAGGCGGAATGATACGGTGTTTGTCAATCTGACGGATGATTTTCTGAATCCCATAGATTTAACCGCCATACCCGGCAGGGAGAATACTTCCGAAGAAGATTACCCGGCAGTACAGGCGGAGATGAAAAGGCTTGCAGTGTATTCAATCGTTAACTCTCTGACCATGCTGGAGGGTGTTAATTTAGTAAAACTGATGGTAAACAACACTCAGCTTTCCTATCATGAAATGGGAACCGAGCTGCTGATAGAAGAGGGCTCCGAACTGGAACCTGATTCACCTATGGTAGCCTTGCGGAGAAACAAGAATATGAATCAATCACCTGCACGAACTGTAAGGCTGCTCTTGAATGCTTTGTCTGCCGAGCCGGACTGGGATTTGGTTTATCCATTTTTGTCAAGCAAAACCATGGATGGCAGCACCCTGCCTCCTCTGGATGAATTCAAAGCCCAGATGCCTTCGGTTGTCGGCGGGATGATTGAGTTTGAGGGCAATCCAGTACTGGATGAGGAGTACTTCTATGACAAAGCATTTGTAACAGTGCAGTATACAGACAAAACCAATGAAACGGCGAAAGAGGTAACAGAAACGCTCACTGTGGATTTAATTGACGGGATATGGAAAGTGCGGCTGCCTTCCTTCTTAAGTCAGTTTAATTAGACAGGCCGGATCAGGCTATTCGAGTTATGAAAGGAGGGGGGACGGACCATGTTTAGAAAGATGAGGTTTATTTTAACCCTGATAACATTAATTAGCATCTTGTTGGTTTCCTGTGCATATGAACAGCCTGCTAAACAGGATAATGGAAAGATAACCGAGTTTAACAAGCTCGATGAAGGAGAGGCTGAAATAACGGATCCCCCGGAAGACACTACGGAACAATCCATCAGCGGACTTTATGCCGCAGAAAGAACAGGAGTTAACCTTTATTTCCTGGATGAGGCGGCCGGACAATTGTCCCCTGAAACAAGAAAAATAAGTGGAAATGAATCTGAAACCGAACTGGCTTTTTATATTCTGAAGGAGTTGACTGAAGGGCCTGAAACCAGCGGTCTGAGCCCGGTGATGCCGGAGAACGTTAAAGTCAACCGGGTAGAAATAGGCGAAAATATCCTGGCCGTGGATTTGTCGGACGAGTTTCATGAATCCAAGGAACCAGCCTTGGCAAGGGCTGCCCTGGTTAACTCTTTGCTGGATATGGGAGCTTTTAAATATGTCAAATTGTATATTGACGGACAAGAAGCCACAGTCAGCTCAGACATCGATTCCGGACCTTTGGGCCTTCTGACCCGGTACCCTGTGGAAGTGGCAGAAATCACCGCCTTGGAGGAACAAAACTTTAACAACAAAGAAAACCGCAAGGTTAACTGGGAACTCTTTTTTAGGGATAACTCAGGAGAATTTCTGCTGTCTGAGGTAAGATCCATTACGATTTCGGAAGGCAAGGCTGCGGAGTCCATCGTAAATGAATTGATTAAAGGACCTATAACCGAAGGGGAAGGTTACTACCCGGTTTTCCCGAAGGGCACAACCCTGCAGAAGACTGAACTTATTGAAGGAAATAGTGGCAGGAACGGCATTGCTTTGTTTTTCTCCAAAGAATTCCGGGAAAAGTTTACCATGAACCCCAGTTATGAACAGTCCTTGATAGGCTCTTTGATATACAGCCTGACATCTTTGCCGGACATTCATTTTGTTAAGATTTACTATGACAACGGTTACGGCTTTTACATTGATGACCCTGTACACGGTATTTCCCTGAACCGGATACTGACCAAAAGAAATTATCCGGACAGGATGGGCAAGCGCATAAGGATATATTTTGGCAGCGACCAGAACCTGCTGGTTCCTGAATACAGGGCCATATCCCATGACGAAAAGGATGTAGCATACCGTATCTTAAAGGAACTGGCTACCAATCCTGTCACTCCTGGCGCAGTCAGGGTATTGCCGGCCAATATTCCGGCGGATGACTTTAAGCTGGAAGTTAAGGATGAGCTGGCTGTAGTTGATGTGCCCAAGGAGTACTTCGATGAAATTAGATTGGATAACAACAGGGTAATTCGAGATCTGTATGCATTGGTAAATTCTCTCACCGATCCCATTAACCGAACCGGGATTACGGAGGTTCAGTTTACAGTGGAAGGCGATGTAATTGAATCCTATATGGATATTTCACTTAAGGATTCCTTTGTTATGAATCCTGCCTTGATTAAAGAAAACTAAAAACAGATTATAAGTGAAACCCGTCAACCGGATCATCATCCAGACGGGTTGTTTTTTAAATCTTTTAAGGAGGGGAATTGATTGAAAAAGCCGGTTATATATGCACACAGGGGTGCCTCTGCCTATGCGCCGGAAAACACATGGGCAGCCTTTCAAAAAGCCCTTGAAATGGAGGCAGGGGGCATTGAGCTGGATTTACATTTATCCAAAGACGGGCACGTTGTAATATGCCATGATGAGCAGGTGGACCGGGTAAGCAACGGCTCAGGCCTTATCAGGGACAAGACCTTGGATGAACTGAAAAACCTGGATTTTGGCAGCTGGTTCGGAAAAGCGTTTGAAGGAGAAAAAATACTTACATTTGATGAGTTTTTAAAACTTATTGACGGCTGGGACGGTATATTAAATGTGGAGCTTAAGTCCGGGATAATCCTGTATGAAGGTCTGGAAGAAAAAGTAGTGGATATCCTCAGAGCATACAGCCGCATAGATAATACCATTATATCCTCATTCAACCACTACAGCCTGCTGACCGTCAAGAAGCTGGAACCCAGGCTGAAAACAGGAGTTTTGTATACTGCCGGCCTGGTTGATCCATGGGATTATGCCAAGAGAATCGGAGCGGACGCTGTCCATCCTCTCTTTTACAGCCTTATTCCTCCTATTATAGAAGGATGCAAAAAAAATGGAATCATGATGAACGCATGGACAGTGGATCAGCCGGAATATATCAGGGCTTTGGCAGAAAACGGAGTGGATGGGATTATAACCAATGTGCCGGACAAGGCTCTGGAAATAACTTCCCAATTGTAATATTATTGTAATCTTTTCTTAATAACATTATGAAAAATTTTCCGTTAAAGTATGATATATTGATCAATAGCTATGTGCTGCATAATGGGAGGAGTCATAATGAAAAAGCGCTACATCCTGATTGGAGTGCTGGCATTGGCACTCCTGCTGACTGCAGGATTTGTGTATCATAACTACAGGGAGAAGAAGGCACAGGAACAATGGATAGCCCATATGACCGATACGGTGGAGCGCGATACCTTTTATGAGGGCATATATCTGGACGATGTGCATTTGGGCGGCCTTACCCTGCAGGAAGCATATGACCAGTTTAAAATAGCAGCCGAAGAACGGCTGAATAACCTGAGGGCGGAGCTTACATATGAAGATCAAAGCTGGGTATTCACCCATGAAGATATAAATGCTGAAATCAACTGGGAAGAAAAGCTGGAAGAATTATACGAACTGGGCAGAGAAGGGGATTTGGAAGAGCGTTACAAACAGATTGAAGAGATTCGGGAGAATAAGGTGCAGGCCGAAACCACTCTGACCATGGACATTACCCGGATCAGGGGTGCAGTTGAGGAAATAGCTGATAGCCTGTCTGTGGAGCCGGTAAATGCAGATCTTTCCTTTCATCCCGGTGAAGAGCAGATGTTCCGCATAACACCTGAGCAGGAGGGGAGGAAGGTGGATTCGGATGAGCTGTATCGCTCAGTTGAAGAGATTTTTAAATCCGGACAGCCGGGCATTGTTGCCATAGAACCTGCTGTGGTAGAACCGGAAGTAAGGGCAGCGGATCTGGAAAGGGCAACTTCCAAGATTGTTACCTTCAGCACCAGCATGAGCGGCAGCAGCGAAAACCGTATGAGTAATATTGCTCTGGCGCTGAGAAAAATAAACGGAACCAAATTAAACCCGGGCGAAGTTTTTTCCTTTAATCAGGTTGTCGGGAACAGAACGGCAAAGGCGGGTTTCAAACCTGCACCTGTTATTATGCCGGATAAAAGTATGCAGGACGGCATAGGAGGCGGTATTTGCCAGGCTTCTTCCACCTTGTTCAATGCAGCAGCCTTGGCCGGTTTGGAAATTGTTGAGCGTTACCACCATTCTTTTCCGGTAGCATACCTGGATCCCGGCCTTGATGCAACGGTAGCCTGGGGCGGAGCTGATCTAAAATTCCGCAATAATAGGAATACTCCTGTTTTTATCCGGGCATACCGCAGCGGTACAAAAGCATGCGTGGAAATCTACGGGGAACCCTTGCCCAACAATGGCAAGTACCAGCTGACGACCAAGGTTATCGAAACCATGAAAGCCCCTGCTCCCAAACGTATTGAAGACAAAAACGGCAAATATGTGAAAAAACCTGGCGGAGAATATGTACATGTAAAATCCAGAACTGGGCTTAAGGTGAATACTTACCGGGTGCTGGTTCAGAACGGCAAAATCGTATCTTCCGAATTACTGGTGACAAACTTCTACCGGCCTATCCAGGGTATAATTTATTACAGGGAAGCAAAACCGGAGCCTGATCCAACGCCGACACCCAGTGCAGCACCCAAGGATGAGGAA
>LFTC01000058.1:50824-98702 GCA_001512915.1 Clostridiales bacterium DTU083
GGGCCTAAAAGCACATCGGAGGAACCTGATTCCAATGATGGTGAAAAGTCTGAAAACTAACACAGAATAAAGAAGATAAGCCTTAAATGCAGGAGGTATGTTTGATACATGCCTCTTTGCTTTATCTATGAAAATAGTATAATTTAGACATACTATGCCTGTATGTAGCAGAAAGGAGAGTTGATATGGCAGAAATGATCCAGGTCAGCTTGAAGGATAAGTGTATTGAAGTTGAAAAAGGAACAACCCTGCTGGAATTGTTTTCCTGCAATATGGATACAGAAGAACCCTTGGTAGTTGCAGCGAAGGTAAACAACCGAATGAGAGAACTGACATATCCTTTAATGGAAGACTGCAGAGTTGAACCAGTGGATTTGTCCATGAAGGATGGAGAACGTATTTATTCACGCAGTCTGGTGCTTGTATTCTTAAGGGCATGCAGAGAACTGTTTCCCGATTGCACGGTAACGGTGGAACATTCCTTCGGCGGAGGCATATATTGTGAAGTGCATGGCTGTGTTGCCTTGAGCCCCTTGGTAGTGGAGCGTATTGAGGAGCGCATGCGTGCCATTATAAACATGGATGAACCTATTGAGAAAAAGGAAGTGTCCATTGAGGAGGCAAACAGGATTTTCCGCCAGATGGGCCTGGATGATAAGGTGGAGCTGATGAAATACCGCCGGGAAGAAACTATCAGCCTGTATAAATGTGGTAATGTGATAGACTATCTATACGGCTATATGGTGCCGTCCACCGGGTATTTGAAGAAATTCGGCTTAAAATTCTATCTGCCCGGAGTTATACTGCAATACCCAAAACATGACGACCCAACCAAAGTACAGCCTTTTCAGGATAATCCCAAGCTGTTCACAGTATTCCGCCTGGCGGAGAAATGGTCTGAAACTTTGGGAATCCGAAATGTGGCGGATTTGAACAAATGTATAGAGGAAGGCCGGGGTCCGGATCTGATCCGTATCAGTGAAGCGTATCAGGAAAAACAGATAGGAGCTATAGCCGACCGAATCGCACAGCATGCGGATGCGGTGCGCATTATTCTCATTGCAGGCCCGTCTTCATCGGGAAAGACCACTTTTGCACAAAGGCTGAGGGTTCAGCTTATGGTTAACGGTCTGCACCCCGTTCCTATATCCATGGATAATTATTATCTGGACCGGGATCAGATTCCTTTGGATGAAAACGGTGAGCAGGATCTGGAATCCATAAAGGCTTTGGATTTAAAACTTTTCAATGAGCATATGACTCAGCTGATTCAAGGCCAGGAAGTTGAAATTCCCCAGTATAATTTTCTAACCGGCAAGAGGGAGTATAGGGGCAATATGATTAAACTGTCAGAAGATCAGCCTGTCATAGTGGAGGGGATTCATGGCCTGAATGAAAAACTGACAGAAATGATTCCGGCTGAGAACAAATATAAAATATACATCAGTGCTCTGACTCAGCTAAACGTGGATGATCATAACCGGATACCTACAACCGATGTCAGACTGATTCGCAGGATGGTTCGGGACTATCATTTTCGTGGTGCTCCCATAGAGGAAACCCTGGCTATGTGGCCTTTTGTCAGAAGAGGAGAGGAGAAAAATATTTTTCCATTCCAGGAGTCTGCCGATATTATGTTTAATTCTGCTTTGCTGTATGAGTTGGCTGTATTAAAACCATATATACTGCCTTTGCTGGAAGAGATATCGGAGGACCATGAATTCTTCCCTGAAGTTAACCGCCTGAAGAATTTCCTTAAATATTTCCTGACCCTGGAGTCCAAATATGTACCAAACAATTCCATTCTCAGGGAGTTCATTGGAGGCAGTACTTTTGAATAATCTGCTTTACAATTTATACGGCCATTGCTATAATATACTGTAATATATATTCAATTAAGGTGGTGTAAGGTTCGTGGACGACGGTCCTGGTAGTACGGCCTGCTACTGGAAAAATAATGTTTGCAATATAAGACAATGACCCCCTGTTAGCATTCATTTAACCGGGGTTAATTGTCTTTTTTTCTTTTTTGATGATTTATTTTTCCACGGAGGTCGAAAATTTTGTTAACAAGTGTTTTGGTTATAGTCGTTCTGATAATGCTTAACGCTTATTTTGCCGGCTCGGAAATGGCGTTGGTTTCAATTAATGAAACTAAAATCAGAATGATGATAGAGTCCGGCAATAAAAAAGCGGAATCCGTCAAAAATATGCTGAGTGAACCCAGCAAATTTCTGTCCACAATCCAGATTGGAATAACTCTGGCAGGTTTTCTTTCCAGTGCTTTTGCATCTGAAGCCTTTGCCGACAGGCTGGTAGAGTGGTTTTTGACAAGAGGAATAGGAATTAAAGCTTCTGTAATGAAACCCATTGCTGTAGTGGTTATAACCTTTATCCTTTCCTATTTCACATTGGTATTTGGAGAATTGGTACCCAAACGGCTGGCCATGCAGAATGCAGAGAAGCTTTCACTCAGAATTGTTGGTCCTCTTCGATTCCTATCGGTCATCACCTCTCCCATTGTCAAGCTGCTCACCGTTTCCACCAATTTCTTTGTAAAATTGGCAGGAGGCAACCCCAATGCAGATGATGAAGAGGTTACGGAAGAGGAAATCCGCATGCTCATTGATGTCGGGGAAGAAAAGGGCACAATAGACGAAATTGAAAAACAGTTTATAAATAACGTTTTTGAATTCGATGACAAGGTTGCTGCAGATATTATGACCCACAGGACCAGGGTTGTTGCAGTTTCTATTGACTCCGCCCTGGATGATATTGTAAAAGTAATAGGTGATAAAAAATATACCAGGATACCTGTATATGATGGGTCCATCGATAATATTGTGGGTATTCTGCATGTGAAGGATCTTTTATTGTATCTGGCCAGCAACGGCCTGAACAGCTTTGATATACACAAGCTGATCCGTGCGCCTTACTTTGTGCCTGAGTCCAAAAAACTGGATGAATTGTTCCGCGAACTGCAGGTAAAAAAAGTGCACATGGTCGTTGTGGTGGATGAATATGGAGGCACGGCCGGCATAATCACAGTAGAGGATCTGCTGGAAGAAATTGTAGGAAATATCTTTGATGAGCATGATGAAGAAGAGCTTAAATATGAAAAGATAGATGAATCCACCTATCTCTTTGATGGCTCCATCAGCCTGGAACAGGTGTCTGAGCTTATCAAGGTAGTTTTACCTGTGGATGATTACGATACCTTAAGCGGTTATATAATAGGGCAGCTGGGCCAGATTCCCAACCAAGGGGAAAAGCCTGTGGTAGAAATAGACAATCTGGTATTTAAGGTAGAAGAAATCGAAGATAAAACCATATCAAGAATAAAAGTATGCAAAGCATAAGTCGCAGGAATGGGGGAAACCAGTGATAGATTTTCTTAAAGGCCTGGTCATCGGGATAGGTGCAGTTGCACCTGGCGTCAGCGGAGGTACATTGGCGGTAATATTGGGCATCTACGAGAAGATTACTCATGCCATAGCTGATTTATTCAATGAGTTTTGGAAAAAAGTGAAAGAATTTTTCCCTTTGGCTCTCGGCGGAGCAGTAGGCGTACTGGGGTTCAGCAATATTATCAATTATCTGTTTCACCATTATGAAGTGGAAGTAAAATATCTCTTTATAGGGCTGATGATTGGTACCTTTCCTGCTCTGCGCAGGCAGGCAGACAGGAAAGGTTTTAAACTCTGGTATCTGATTCCCTTCATAGTTATGCTGGCTGCCGCCGTCTTGCTTTCGCCACAGTGGAGCTTTATTGCTGAAAAGAATTCTTCTGCTGAACTTCATTTTCTAATGCTGGTGCTTTGCGGAGCAATAATCGGGTTTGGAACTATTATACCGGGAATCAGCGCCTCCTTCATACTTATGTATTTAGGCACCTATGGAATTATGATGGAAGGAATTGCCCGGCTTAATCCGCTGGTTCTTTTGCCCGCAGGATTAGGCTTTGTAATCAGTGTACTGGGATTTGCCAAGCTGATTAACATGCTGTTTGAAAAAGCATATGGATTTACTTATTATGCCATATTCGGCCTGACCGCCGGATCGATTCTTGCTATTTTTCCCGGTTTTGGAACAGGATGGCGGTATGTGCTGTGCTATCTGCTGCTGACAGCCGGATGCATTGTTTCATACTATTTGAGCAACCTTAACGGGAAATTAAAATTGAAAACCAAATAAGAAACGGAGCAGGGTCAATATGAGAAAAGCACACCTGCACAGGCTGGCCTGTGTATTTTTTATCATCACCCTGTTACTGACATCTTGTGTAACCGACCTGATTTTCAGACAGGAAAAAGCAGAAGAAACTCATAAGCCGATACAAACGGAAGCACCGGATATTAGTCAGCGGCCGCAAACGGATGTGCCTGCGGATTCACCCGCTGCTGTCCATACACCTTCGCCTGATCCCGTGCCTGCGTCCAGGGGGAGCACCAGGATAAACATAAGGGCTGTAGGCGATATATTGATGCACATGCCTCTGGTTGAAGCTGCACAGCAGGCTGACGGCAGCTATGATTTTACTCACATGTTTGAAGATATACGACCATACCTGAAAGGTGCTGACATAGCAGCAGCCAATCTGGAGACTACCATAAGCAATAAGGAAAAGGGATATGGGGGTTATCCCATGTTCCGTACACCGGAAGAACTGCTGCCGGCCTTGAAATATGCAGGCTTTAATCTGCTTACAACGGCCAATAATCATACCCTGGACGGCAGGGAATTCGGCGTTGAGTACACATTGGACAAGCTGGATGAATACGATTTTTATCATACAGGAAGCGCCCGGAGCCAGGAAGAGCGGGACCAGGTTCTGATTATGGACATCAATGATATAAAAGCCGGCATTCTTGCCTATACCTATGGCACCAACGGCATGGAGGTTACCATACCGGAAGAGAAGCTTCCCTATGTGGTAAACTATATTGACCAGGAAAAGATTGAACAGGATATTAAGCGTGCCCGGGAAGCAGGAGCTGAAGTACTGATTGTATGCATTCATTGGGGTGATGAATATGTCCGCCAGCCCAACGATTTTCAGATAGAAACTGCGGAATTTCTGGTTTCCCATGGTGTGGACATTATTCTGGGCTGTCATCCCCATGTGCTGCAGCCAATGGAAAGACGTAAAGTAGTATTGGATGACGGCCTGGAAAAAGAGGTTTTTATAATTTATTCCCTGGGCAACTTCATATCCAATCAGCGGGACCGATACCGGGACAGCGGCGTAATAGTGGATATAGAAATTATTAAGGATTATGATAAAGGCACCATAGAATTGGGGGAAATCTCTTACACTCCCACCTGGGTATATGTATTTGAGAAAAACGGCAGGCGTGATTACAGGGTTTTGCCTGTAGGCCGGTTTATGGAAGAAGATAAAGGAGACATAAATGCTTCTGCCTTAAAACGTGTACAGGAAGTCTGGGCAGAGACTACGGATCACCTGGGTGAAGAGGGTTTTAAAATTAATAAATAAGTCAAGGAAAATGCTTCCCTTGACTTATTTTTAGATAAAGAATCATATATTCATCTATATCTTTATAGTATGGTATACATGCTTTAAAAACAGCTTTATTATCACAACGTATACAGGCATAAGTATTAATGCAGCGATAATTCTGGGCGGAAGCAGAACAACAAGTGCCTGCCCTCCCATAATGCTCAGCCATAAGGTGTTGAGAATAAGCGAAGTAATTGTCTGGGTGATTAATATTGTCAGGGCTAGAGACACCCATGTCCATTTTTTGTTGAAAGCCTTAGCCATCAGCCCGGGCAGAAAGCCCGACAGGGCTGCGCTCAGGGTAAAACCTGGGAAATAGGCACCCAGCGGGTTGAGCGGATAACCCAGCAAGTCTGCCAGTACCCCGGTAAAAGCACCGTAAACCGGCCCCAGAGTTATTCCGCTGATTATAAGCGGAAGGTCGCCAAAGCTCAATCGCAGTGCAGGCATGCCGGCTATAGGAAATGTATGGCTTAGAAACCTGGTAAATATGATGCTGAGAGCAATAAAAACCCCTGCTAAAGCAACCCTTTTTGTTCTGACCTTCATAAAAAATTACACCTCCTCTCCTTAGATTGGCATCTGTGCCACCTCCAAGGAGAGTGGTGCATATTATACTTCTCCTTAATAGTGGCAGCGGATGCGGAAGGGCATCGCGGACAAGTCTGTCCTTCGTTCAGGGGCAACATCCCATCCCCTGACACTTAACGCGCCATTCCTACTCTGCACGTGATTAAGTTAATTATAGCAAAAACAATTATCCATTACAACAGGTAGGATTTTAAACTTTTATGGAGAATATGACTAATGGGGGGATAGAATTTGAGCCATTTTTTTGCCTATCTGGCAAGAATGAAATTTATACAACGCTGGGGCCTTATGAGGAATGTCCGGCAGGAGAACATTCAGGAACACAGCCTGCAGGCGGCCATGATTGCTCATAATCTGGCTCTTGTCAGGAACAAATGGTTTGGAGGCAATGTGGATCCCTTAAGGGTTCTGATTCTGGCAGTTTATCACGAGGCAAGCGAAGTAATTACAGGGGATTTGCCTACCCCTATCAAATACTTTAATCCTGAAATCAAAAAGGCCTATAAGGAAATTGAAAAGGTGGCCAATTACAGGCTTTTATCCATGCTGCCGGAGGAGCTTAAAGAAGATTATGAATCAATCCTGATGCCTGGCGAGGAAGACAAGGAACATTGGCAGATAGTAAAGGCAGCGGATAAAATATGTGCTTATCTCAAGTGTATTGAGGAACTGAAGGCAGGAAACAGGGAATTTGAAAAGGCAAAAAATGCAATTTACAAGGACTTGGTTAATCTTAATCGTCCAGAAGTAGAATACTTTATGGAAAAGTTCTTGCCAAGCTTTTATTTGACCCTGGACGAGCTTAATTAAATTAAATACATTATTGCAAAACTAACTAATAGAGGTGATGCAACAGTGAAGAAATTGAATATGCTGGCTTTTGATTTCGGAGCAAGCAGCGGCAGAGGGTTGGTAGGCCGATTTGACGGCAGCCGCCTTGAAGTAGAAGAAGTACACCGCTTTTCCAATGATCCGGTTGACGTAGCCGGCCATACCTACTGGGATGTACTGAGGCTGTATTGGGAAATGCAGCAAGGCCTTATCAAGTTTGCCAACAGCAAACAAGGCGATGTGGCATCCATCGGTATAGATACCTGGGGAGTGGACTTCGGATTGTTGGACAAATCCGGCAAATTACTGGGCAATCCTTACCACTATCGTGACAAGCGCACTGAAGGCATGATAGAGGAGGCATGCAGCAGGGTGCCCAGGGAGGAGATATTCAAGCATACGGGTATAGCATTTCAAAAATTTAACACCCTGTATCAATTGCTTGCAATGCAAATGACTGAACCTGAAACTCTGGAGAGAGCAGCTACTATGCTGTTCATGCCCGATCTGTTTACATATTTCTTAACCGGTGAGAAAAAGACAGAGTTTACAGAAGCCACCACCAGCCAGATGCTGGATGCTGCTACCGGGCAATGGAGCCGGGAACTTCTGGATAAGTTAGACATTCCGCACCATTTCCTGACGGAGATCGATTATCCCGGCACTGTACGGGGCAGGGTAAAATCAGAAATTGCCGATTTCCTGGGTATAAATGAAGCGCCGGTAATAGCTGTGGCTACCCATGATACTGGTTCAGCCGTTGCTGCAGTTCCTGCACAGGGCGGCAGCTATGCTTTCCTGAGCAGCGGGACCTGGTCATTGATGGGTGTCGTTGTAGATAAGCCCATTATCAATGACTACACACTAAAATGGAATTATACCAATGAAGGATGCGTGGGAGGACAATACCGGCTGCTCAAAAATATCATGGGCATGTGGATATTCAATGAATGCAAGAGAGAATGGGATAGAAGAGGAGAAGTATACAGCTTCAGAGACCTTGATAAATTAGCGGAGCAGAGCAAACCTTTCCTGGCATTCATTGATCCTGATGATGACTTGTTCTACAGCCCCGGGGATATGCCTGAGAAGGTACAGCAGTTCTGTAAGCAGACCGGCCAGACCGTACCTGAAACCAAGGGTGAAATAGTCCGCTGCATTTTTGAAAGCCTGGCTCTTAAGTATCGCTGGTCCTTTGAAAAACTGGAAGAAATCCTGGGACAGCCCCTGGATGTTCTGCACATGGTAGGCGGCGGCATCAAGAACCGCATGGTAGACCAGTTTACTGCCAATGTGCTGAATAAGCCTGTTATCTGCGGGCCGGTGGAAGCTACAGCGATAGGCAATCTGATGGTACAGGCTATGGCATTGGGCGAATTGAAAGACCAGGAAGAAATCCGTCAGGTTGTAAAGAATTCCTTCCCCACTGAGGATTACCTGCCTCAGGATACGGATGCCTGGGATGAGGCTTATGATAGATTCTTGAAGATTCTAAACCAAAATTGACAAAAGTTCACATTACTAATTTTTTGAGAAGCGGGAAAAATAGTAACACAAGGGTGAGAGATGATCAAATAAGCAGTGCCGGTCATTTCAAACCCTTTTAGGGAGAATCCCCTGGCGGGATTCTCCTTTAATATTTGCACCAATTTAATGGACGCGGTTGCGTATTGACAAATCATCGTATTTGAGTTAATATTATAAAGCACCGGATTTCAGATGCATGGTTTGGGGAGTTAGCTCAGCAGGCTAGAGCGCCACGTTGACATCGTGGAGGTCATTGGTTCGACTCCAATACTTCCCACCATATGACGCGGGGTGGAGCAGCTGGTAGCTCGTCGGGCTCATAACCCGGAGGTCGGGGGTTCAAATCCCTCCCCCGCAACCATTTAAGCAGCGTATTCAGATTAAGCTGAATACGTTGTTTTTTTGTTTCTTTGGAGTGTATATTATAGAGGAAGAAAGAAATGTAAAAAGAAAAGAGGCGAAAGAGTTATGCTTAGAGGCAAAGTATGCGTTATCACCGGCGGAGCCCTGGGCATCGGCAGGTGCCTGACCAGGGAGTTTTCAAAGGCAGGCGCAAGAGTTGCCTTTGTGGATATTAATAACCAGGCAGGAAAGGAAAATGAAGAGTACATAAAAAGAAATGGCGGTCAGGTAATTTTTTTCCACGGAGATATTTCGGAAGAGAAGACCCTTAAGGAGTTTGCAGATTTAGTAATTAAACAATATGGAAAAGTGGATTGCCTTATTAATAACGCTTGCGTGAACAGGGGCGGCATACTTGATCCCTGCTCCTATGATGACTTTAACTATGTACTGCGGCTGGGAATTACGGCGCCTTACATGCTTGCTCAATTATTTCTCCCTTATTTCAGTGAACAAGCCTGTATAGTTAATATCAGCTCCAGCAGGGCATTTATGTCCCAGCCGAATACTGAGAGTTATACCGCAGCCAAGGGCGGGATTGCTGCCCTGACCCACGCTCTTGCCGTCAGTTTGGCCGGAAAGGTGAGAGTTAATTCCATTGCGCCCGGCTGGATTGACACAGGAGAATATTATGCTGAAGATTACATGCCTCAGCATAGTGAAGCTGATATTATGCAGCATCCTTCAAAGCGGATAGGAGATCCCATGGACATTGCCCGTGCTGTTATGTTCCTGTGTGATGAACGCAATTCTTTTATCAATGGGGAAAACATAACCATAGACGGGGGCATGACCAAGCTGATGATATACACCGGAGATTATGGCTGGGAGTACAGGCCGAAATGATATATGCAAATATAGTAACTGGTATATTTATTAAAAGGCCTAACCGGTTCATTGCCCATGTAATTATTGACGGCAGGGAAGAAAAAGCCCATGTAAAGAACACTGGCAGATGCAGGGAATTGCTGATTCCAGGCGCACTTGTATATCTTCAGGAACATGATAATCCCAAGCGCAAAACCAGGTTTTCTCTGATAGCAGTACAGAAGGGGGATCTGCTGGTAAATATAGACAGCCAGGCTCCAAACTATGTTTTTATGGAAGCATTAAATAAAGGTTTAAGGCTGCCTAATCTGAACAGCCCTGTCAGCCTGATTAAGCCGGAAGCCTTATACGGCAGCTCACGTTTTGATTTTTATGTTACAGCCGGCGGAGAAAAAGCCTATATTGAGGTGAAAGGCGTGACCCTGGAAGATCGGGGAGCAGCTAAATTTCCCGATGCTCCCACGGAAAGGGGAGTAAGGCATATCTGTGAATTGATGGATGCTGTAAGGGAAGGGTATCTGGCCTATGTAGTATTTGTAGCCCAGATGAAGGGGGTCAGTCATGTAACTCCCAATGATGAAACCCACAGGGAATTCGGGCAGGCCCTTCGCCAGGCTCATGAAGCAGGAGTGCATATTATTGCCTATGATTGCCTTGTGACTCCCGATGGGTTAGAACTTGACCGGGAAATACCGGTACTATTATGAGCTGGAAAGTCTTTTGCTCCTGGTTATTTTTTTAATGAATGAAACCAGCAGCAGCAATAATGGCAAAATGATTTGAAAAGGCAGAACGTAATATGGGTATACCTTGTTAGCAAAAATAAACATTTGCATGACGTTGTCATACAGCCAAATGGACAACACTACTGCAAATGCAGTCATGGGAAGAATAAAGGCCTTATAATCCGAAATCCCGAAAAGCTCGGCAACAGCGGCTGCAGCAGCATAAAGACACACGGTTACTTTAATTCCTCCGCCTATCATCAAATTTACATAGATCAAAGGGTAAATGTTTATGTTTGGAAACAGCTTGGATGCCAGCTCTGCAGGAAAAGCAGCCCTTTGCCCGAAAAAGGGATTGAGGACAAATATATCACGCAGCACCACCATCAAAAGCAAAGTTCCAGCCAGCAAGGTACTTAAAAGTATGGCTTTCATAAGGCTGTTTCTTTTCCTTGCCAGGGGCAGTATCATCAAAAAAGCGATGGATTCGCCAAAAGGAAAGGTCAGCACTCCAAACCCTGCATTAATAACCGGTTTTACGCCTTTGGCCAATACCGGCTGTATATTGGAAAAATCCATGATTCCAGCCACTCCTATGGTAATTGCCAGGAAAGCCAGCGGGACCAGCGGTGTCAGCAGTTCACTGGTCCTTGCGACAACCTCTATCCCTTTTTTAAGGCCATAGACGCATAAAAGGCCGAAGCATGCAATTATAAATGGCATGGGTGTGTCCGGCAGCATTACCAGGCCTGAAAACTCACCGAAATCCCTTAAAACTATAGCTGCCAGATGCAAAAAATACCATGCATAAAGTGCTCCTATTGCCGATCCAGGTATTTTTCCAAAATTTCTTCTTACTATCCCGATTAAAGTGAGGGAAGGGTTTAAAAGATATATTAAAACATAGATTCCAATTAGTATAAAGCCCAGCATCCAGCCGAAGATAAAGGCCAGCCATCCATCCTGCAAGGCTGAAGAGGCAGGGCTCAGCAAAGAAGAGTTGCCGTAGAGAAAGCCGGCAAACAGCATACTAAGCTGTATATTGGACAATCTTTCCTTCGTCAAACTAGTCACTTCCTATAGATAAGTTCAGCATATTAGCTATAACATCGGATAAGCTTACTGGCGGTTCTGGGCGGCCGAGCAGGATACCTGCAATTATACCGCATATAACTAAAAAGGAATAAACTGCCATTAACCTGGTCTTGTTCTTTTCTCTGAAAAAGTAAGGCAGATCAATAATTATTATCAATAAGTAAGCAGCAATTATAAGCACTGCATTCATTTTCAGCTCATCACCTGGCTTCGGAAGGCTTTGTTATAAAGCCTGTCCTTTTAATGTGTACATTTACGTTCACATAGATGGGCATTTGAATGAAATAAGCATCCCAGTCATCTTCTAAGTTTTTCCAGAAATTGTGTTCTTTTTTATAAACTATCTGGCCAAACCCTATTGCATCCGTTCCGAATCTGTTTTGAAGATCGTCTATGAGATTTGTCAGATTATTCTTTATGTATACTGACAGGGCATTTTCTATTTCATCAAATGTATCCGGATCCAGTGGAAACCGGGATTCATGAACATCGGCTATTCGTGCCAAAAGGGATACAGTAATGGTTCCCTTAAGCCGGTTCCCTTCAAGTTTTATTTCCCGCTTGGCTTCACCTCTCATGATTTCAAGGGAAATGTAGGTTTCAGGGCTTTTAGGATGTTTTATGGTAAACAGGGTTTCCCGGAGATTGGGGTTTGTAATGAGCAAATAACTTTGAACTTGTGTGGAGTCAATATAACCGACAAGCCTGCCCTCCTTGAAAATACCTGCATGGTCCATTTGCATACTCTTTATGGTAGTGGTAGTTTTTTCCTCGGTTTTCTGGCTGGAAAGGGCGGATATAACTGTGCTTTTGCCATAACTTTCAAGCTCCATAATCAGCTTATAAATAGACAGGTCTATTACTTTCCCTGTGAATTTGTTTGCATCTATCAAGGTGCTCAGGTGCGCAGCAGGCAGGTCTTCCAGGTCGCTTTCTGCATCCAGCAATTCTGCAGCCTTCATGTCTTTTGTAAGAAGCATTTTAACCTTCTGGTTAAATTCATACTGGCGTTCGAATAAATCCAGGGCTTCAACTATCCCTTCCTTTGCAAGGCTTTCTCCTATTAGTATTACCTGTACATGCCCGTAAAAGGGTTTACGGCCCGAGTACAGTATCAATTCTTTATGAGCCTCATTCAAGGTCAGCCCTGTGCCTGTGTAATTCGTATATGCTTTTCCTGACTGGCCTCCTTCAATGCCTGGGTTGGCTGCGTCAGGCTTAAGTATCTGCCATGTCATAGACCATAGTCCGTTTTCACTCCTGTCAATTCCAATGGCTGTTACAATTGCAATCTCAGATACATCATAATTATCCCAGCAGCCTGTAAGAAAAAAAACAGCTATAAAAACGGCAGTTAATAATAAAGGCTTAATTGTGTTCATTTTCATCATAATCCTCAAAGGATTGTATCGGAGTCATCCGTGCCCTGTTTTGATATTCCTGTATGCCGGTTAAGGTTTTTGGCCTTTTTAGCATGGTCCATAATGGAGCTCTAATTATGGTGTCTTTCAAATCTGAAAGGTTCAGGGGAGCCAATGGAGCCATAAAAGGAACGCCGAAGGATCTTAAGCTGCACAAGTGAATCAGACCGGCAGCAGTAACCAGGGATATGCCTAACAGACCCAGCACCTGTGCGGATACAAGAAGAAAAAACCTGGCTATGGGCATAAAACTGTAATAGGGTGTTAGTATAAAACCGCAAATAGCAGTAATAGCGGTTATAATAACCATGGGGGCGCCGGCAATTCCCGCCCTGATAGATGCTTCGCCCAAAACCAGTGCTCCTACAATGCTTACCGCCTGTCCAACTGGTTTCGGCATCCTGACGCCGGCTTCCCGGAGGAGTTCAAATGCTATACCCATGATAAAGGCCTCTGTAAATGAATCAAAGGGCAGCCCCTGCCGTGCTGCGGCAATTGTGGCCACAAGCCTGAAAGGGATAACACTTTGATGGAACCCCAGCATGGCAACATATAAGGCTGGTCCATAGACAGAAATTGCAAAAGCCGCGTATCTCAGAATTCTTATAAAGGAAGAAAAAAAGGGAAGGGAATAATAGTCTTCGTTGCTTTGGAATGCTTCTATGAATAAATTCGGTACAGTAAGCACAAAAGGTGTGCCGTCGGTGATTATAGCAACCCTGCCTTCCAAAAGCTTGCCTGCAATTTTATCGGGCTTTTCGCTGTTTGCAATGGTAGGTATCGGGGAAAGAGGCGAATCCATTATCAGTTCCTCAAGCATCCCAGATTCAAGCACCCCGTCTATATCTATACTGAAAAGTCTTTTTTTTACCTCTTCAACAACATTTCTGTCAGCTATGCCTTCCACATATACTATTCCCACCTTTGTATTGGTTTGTCTGCCTATGGTCATCTCTTCTATTTTCAAGGCAGGGCTCTTAATACGCTTTCTTATTAGTGAAGTATTTATCCTGAAGCTTTCAACAAAGCCTTCCCGTGGACCACGTACATTGGATTCAGTATCCGGTTCCTCTACATTCCTTAAAGGAAAACCCTTGGTACACGTGGCAAGTGCAATATCACAACCGTCAATGTAAAGCACCGTGTCGCCGCTTAAAATTTTATCTACGCTCTGCTTATAATCAGTAAGCTCCAACACTTCGCAGTTGTCCAGGAGATTCCGCTCAATGATATTTACTATGGTACGCTTATCAGCCGTTTTTGCCAGCGGTGCAGTGCGGGCATCGATCAGCAGAGGCCTCAGCACATGGGAATTCAATATTTGTTTATCAACCATGCCGTCAATGTAAACAACCAGCATGGTTATAAAATTATTCTCTCCAATCTCCAGTGCCCTGATTACAAGATCTTCACAACGGTCAAACTCCCTGCGTATTTTTGCCTTCACGTCCTTGATATTTGCAGGAATTTTTTCTGCCATGGATTTTTTTGAACCCTGTAAAGACACGGAAGAAGGGCCGGCAGGATTTTCTTTTTGTAATGACTTAATAATCCTGGCAATCACCTTAAACATCCAACTTTACCCCTAAAAAGATATCCTGTTAATAGTGTGGTAATTTTATACAAAATTATGTAAAAGGACTTAATAAAAATCCCCTGCAGCAACAGAATGCTATTGATGGCTGCAAGGGGAGATGGAAACAAAATTCATTTGATTCTTTCCAAGGACTTTTCCTGGATTTGCTTCATTTGTTATTATTCCGTGAATCTTTCTTTATCAGGCACATTTTTTACATGGACTTATTACTTCTTGTTAACGGTTTATTTTTAGATGTTTCTTTAGAATTGAAAGATTAATATTTGAAATAACCAATAACCTTTCCATCCTGAGCAATGTACACAACTGTATAATGAGCACATGAATCTCCTGTCTTTTCATCGTTCTGATATAAACGGATTTCCAGATAATCTCCTGTATAATCAGTTTTTTTATTATCTGACTGTCCAATATTTAATGCAGATTCACCGGCTTCATGGTACTCTATATAAGTTTCCTGGAAGATTACCGTTTCACCCCGTTCTTTCAGGTAATTGGCAGCCAGATTGATGGCTTTCAAATCATCCATATGGAGCAGAAAAGAGCTGCTTTGTGAAGCTGCATCCTTGGAAAACGGATTTTTTTCAGTGCTTTTTGGCAAATCTTTTGAAAGATGTGCGCAGGAAACAGCCGTTATCAAAATTCCAATAAAAATGATAAGTCCAAATACATTCTTGTTTTTAAGCAAGCTGAACACTCCCTTCTGCTAAAATCATATGCTCAGGCAGGGAGAAAGAATAACATTAAATAAAAGAAAAAGCATTTGCGGAATTGAATCCACAAATGCTTCAGTCACATAAAATAATCTAGTCACTTGCTGAAGGTTTTTCTGCAGCTATCTCCACTTGCTTTATCAGCTTCTCATCCCATCCAAAAGAGTTTTTATCCAGCAGGTAAAGCAGGGGACAAAACCTGGTAACTCCTTCTGCCACCTTCATGGAACCAAGAACAGACAGGGTTTTGGAAGAACAGATTATACCCATGCTCAATAAGGTCAGGCCGCCGGCTATCCTGCAATAGGCATCCAGTTCGCCAACATTTTTTACCATCAGGCTCACTCTCCTTAAGGACATAAGTTTTCAATCTTATTTTCCCCAAAGGAGAGTGTCATATTACACGTTGAATCTGAACAGAATAACATCGCCGTCTTCAACTATATAATCCCGGCCTTCTGACCGGACCAGGCCTTTTTCTCTGGCAGCGGCAAAGGAGCCGGCTTCCATTAAGGCATCATAATGTATTACTTCTGCACGTATGAAACCTCGTTCAAAATCGGAATGAATTTTTCCGGCAGCCTGGGCAGCTTTTGTGCCTTTTTTGATGGTCCAGGCACGTGATTCTTTAGGGCCGGCAGTCAGGAAACTGATCAGCCCAAGCAGGCTGTAACAGCGCTTAACCAATCTGTCAAGGCCGGATTCATTTATGCCAAGTTCCTTAAGAAAAGCCATTTTTTCTTTTTCATCCAGCTGGGCAATCTCTTCTTCCACCTTGGCGCTGATTACCAGCACTTCAGATTGTTCCTTTTGAGCATATTCCAATACACGTTTTACCATGGGAATGCTTTCCGGGTCGGCAAGCAGATCATCCTCCGATATGTTGGCCGCATAAATAACCGGCTTGGATGTCAGAAGAAACATCTGCTCCACTCTATGGGCTTCTTCTTCAGTATAGGAAATATTGCGGGCAGGGATGCCTTTCTCCAGGTTTTCCTTGATTTTCTCCATCAGATCAAGATCAGCCTGGTATTTTTTTTCGCCCTTCAGCGCTTTTCGTGTCTTTTCCATGCGTTTTTCCAGGCTTTCCAAATCAGCAAAAATCAGTTCCAGATTTATGGTTTCAATATCACGGACCGGGTCAATGGTTTCATCAACATGGGTAATGTTGGTATCTTCAAAACATCTTACTGTATGAACAATGGCATCCACTTCTCTTATATGGGACAAAAATTTATTGCCCAGGCCTTCTCCCCGGCTGGCGCCCCGGACCAGGCCTGCTATATCCACAAACTCTATTATCGTGGGAACTATTCTTTCGGACTTATACATTTCAGCAAGCTTCTCCAGGCGTTCATCCGGAACTGCTGCTACTCCTATATTGGGTTCTATAGTGCAAAAGGGGTAGTTTGCCGATTCTGCTCCTGCCTTGGTTATGGCATTAAACAATGTGCTTTTGCCTACATTGGGAAGTCCTACAATTCCTAGCTTCATTTGTCTTCTCCAGCTTTCTTCTTATAGTACAAAAAAATATTATATACTATTTTATCCCATGTATCAACCGAAATGATTTACAGCATATAAGTAAATTTTATAGCAGCTGGAGCAGGGCGGAAATGATTATGCCAGTAAAAACGGTAAGGAAAAGATTTTTTGTTTTGGCTGCCAGAACCATGCAGGGAATGGCAGCCAGCAGGGCAGTATTATCCAGCGACAGGGAGAAAGAACCATTGGTTAATAGCAGGGAAGGAAAAAGGAGGGCCGAGAGAACGGCAACGGGTATATGCTTCAGCCAGCGGACCAACAGGGGAGGAAGGTTTATTCGGGTTAATACAACCAGGGGAATAATCCGGGGCAATTGGGTGACTATACTCATGCCGATTATAATAAATAAAATTTCTTTTTTCATTTTTCTATTAACACTCCTACGCTTGCAGCTGTCATAGTTGCAGCAATGATGTTGAAATTATCTTTCAGTACAAATGCCAGGGCTGTGGATAAAATACCTGCTGCCAGGGCTACCAATATATCCTTCTTGTTTTTAAGCTGCATAAAGAGCAGGGCAATAAACATGGCAGGCAGGGCAAAATCCAGACCCCATTTTTCTGGGTTGGTAATACGGGTTCCCAGCAGGCAGCCGGTAACGGTAGCAAAGATCCAGCTGGCATGGGAAAGGCAGTGCAATCCTATGTAAAATGCGGGAGTTACCTTTCCTGATGAGGCTTCAGGATAGCCTGCTGCAAAGGTTTCATCGGTTATGCCCGTGCTGATCCAGGCCAGGACAGGTGAAGATATATGTTTCAGATAAGGTGCAAGGGATGCACTCATAAGCAGATGGCGCAGGTTAACCAGAAAGGTAGTCAGTATTATAGCCGCTGATGCGGCTCCCGACGATATCATGGCCGAAGCGATAAACTGCGCGGAACCTGCATATACAAGAAAAGATAAGAAGAAAACATCCAGAGCAGTCAGCCCCTGCTGTGCCGCCAGTATGCCGAAGGCCATGCCCAGAGGCAGATAGCCTAGAGCAATAGGAAATGCGGTTTTCAAACCCCTTAAGATGTCTTTTTTCATAGCATTAATCTCCTGTCTATAAATATAAGTTGATAATGAATAATTATAACTATCATAATGAAATTTGCAACTTTAGGCAAGAATAAGCTGATGGAAAATGTTTTATAGTATGGAATTTGTTTATAATAATTTTAATGCAAGTTATTCTTGTGATAAGCAAAGGAGGCATCCATGGATGAAAACCGTGCATTTTACATATGAGGATATAATAGGTTATGCAATCCTGATTGAGCGGAGGGGCATCGCGCTTTATGCCGAGGCCGCTGAGGCGGTAAAAAATGAACCTGGCCGAAATATCCTGCTTCATCTTGCAGAACAGGAAAGGCAGCATGAAAAATACTTTATGCAGCTTCAGAAGGAAGTAAGTTCTAAAAACGGCCGCGTGGTAGAAATGGATGACCAGGTTGTCGGTTATCTTGCCGCTCTGGCTGAAAGCGAGATTTTTGCCGATGACGGCAGGCCTTATGATCAAAAGTTCGAGACCCTTCAGGATGTAATAGAATTCGGTATGCAGACTGAAAAGGATTCAATCCTTTTTTATGTGGAGCTTTCCAGGCTCAACTGGGAAGAAAGCACGAAAAATATTCTCCAGTCCATAATACAGGAAGAGAAAAGGCACCTGGTTCAGCTGGTTGAATTAAGGGACTTAATTGAAGAACGGGGAGTATATTATTGATCAAATCCAGACATAGAATACAATTCCCAGTGCGGCGCTTAAAATAATCATTAGTGCAGGATGAATTTTAAACTTAAAAATTGAGACTAATGCAATTATAAAAATTGCTATGCTTCTCCAATTGATGCCATGTAACCAGCTGCCCACTGCATGCGGGAAAAAGGCATTTCTGATAATCATAAAAGCAGATGAAGCAATCAGGCCGATGACTGCAGGGCGCAGACCGGACAAGACAGCTTGTACGATATGATGATCCTTCACTTTGGCAAAATATCTGGCTATAAGCACTACAATAATAAAGGATGGCGTTATAACTCCTAAAGTGGCAGCTGCGCCTCCAAGCAGTCCTGTCTGCTGAACGCCTATAAATGTGGCGGAATTTATGGCAAATGGGCCTGGTGTCATTTCTGATATGGCTATAATATCAATGACCCCTTCCAGGCTAAGCCAGTTTCGACGGGTAATCTCCTGGGTTATAAGGGGTATCATGGCATAACCTCCCCCTATGGTAAAGAGACCGATTTTAGCAAAAATCAGGTATAACTCAATTAATATCCGCATGATTTACCTTCCTTTTTCATGTGCTTTGATGTTGCGCACAGCCATGGCAGCAAGTCCTAAGACGGCTGCTGTGACAAGCACCAGGATTGCTGATGCTCCGAATACTGTCAGAGCCAGAAATGCGCCCGCGGCAAGAATAAACGCAAAGACGCTCTTTAATGCTGTTTTTCCCAGCCTGTATACCACACTGCTCATAAGGGCAGCTACTCCGGCCTGGATACCGTAAAATGCCTCATTAACAAAGGGATAATTCTTAAAACCATAAAAAAACAAGGCTATTACAGTCAAAACAATATATGATGGCAGCACAACCCCTATGGTGGCCGCCACAGCTCCTGCCAGGCCGGCTATCCGGTATCCTACGAAGGTGGAGGAATTGACAGCTATGACACCGGGAGCGGATTGGACGATGGCAAATATGTCTAAAATCTCATCGCTCTCAATCCACTTGTTTTTTTCAACAATTTCCCTCTGGATGTAGGGGATCATAGCGTATCCACCGCCAAAGGTAAAGGCGCCGATTCTGAAAAATACTGTGAACAGTTTCAGGGATTTTTTCAATGTTTCTTTGTTCATTTGCCTGTCTCCTTAATATACAGTTCCCTTACAGTATAGATATAAAGCAATAATTTTACAAGAAAACAGCAAAAATTATGGAAGAATGCTGCTTGCTTGACAGGGTTTTCCCGGCTTTTATAGAATAGGGTTAGATATGCCATTTGTGAAAAGAAGGAGGGCGCCGTAATGAGTCATATTCATCTGCCGGATGGCGTGATCTCACCGGTTTGGTGGGTTACAGCCTGGATTATCTGCCTGTTGTTGATCCTGTTTTTTGCGAGAAGATTGAAAAAAGGCGGAGATATAAGGCGCAAAATTCCATTTATCGGAGTTGTGGGCGCCCTGATGCTGATATTCATGTCGATTCCTTTGGGCTTTATTCCAGTACATTTAAGCCTGGCAGTTCTCTGCGGAATTCTGGCCGGACCTGAGCTGGGATTCACAGCTGTATTTGCTGTAAACACCATACTTTCCCTCATGGGGCATGGGGGTTTTACAACCATCGGGCTTAATGCCTTGATCATGGGCGGAGAAGCGGTTTTGGGCAGCCTGATATTCAAAAATTTATCCCGCCGTCTGGACGCTTTGGCTTCTTCTGTGATTGCCAATATCATAGCTTTGGCTTTGTCAACGGCTTTGATGGTTCTAGTCGTCAGTTCTGCTGTCGGCCTGACACATGCCCTGCCCATCCATGATTCAGAAGGAGCAGTTGAAAATATCAGGTTTTTATCCCTGGCTGGCTGGGGCGCTGTTTACTTGATAATAGTCCTGGGAATTATTACAGAATCCTTTATAACCGGCCTGATTGTACGCTTTTTCTCTAAGGTCAGGCCTGACCTGTTGAATTCGGCAATAAAAAATTGAGAGGCGGATACTATGCATCTGGCAGCTATTGATTATATGGCAAATAACGGTGATAGTTTTCTTCACCGGGCCCGGCCTCTTACCAAGGTTGTAATTTCTTTTTTGTTTTTAATCAGCCTGGTAATCTCAAATCATTTATACAAGGCAGCGGTTTTGCTGGTCGTTACAATAATCCTGATTTTCTTATCCAAGGTGAATATAAGGCAGATATTGCATCTGGCTGCCTATCCCCTTGTCTTCAGCCTCATATTTGCCTTTATCCGCATGCAGCAGTCATGGGTTTTGGGAGTATTGGTACTTATGAAGGCACTGGGGGCAGCTTTGAATATGCTGCTGCTGCTGGCTACTACTCCTTACACAGATTTGTTCGGCCTTCTTTCCTTTTTTTTGCCGAGCGTAATAGTAGATGTTTTTCTGTTTACATATCGGTCTTTATTCATTTTGCTGGAGAAATTGGAAAATATGGTAAAAAACATTCGCTTAAGGGGCGGCTTTCATCCCAGCAGGCTGTTTTTTAACCTAAAAAACCTGGCTGGTGCTGTGGGCGTTATGACCATACATGCCTTTGATATGAGCGAGAGGCTGTACCGCATATATTCCCTCAGGGGATATGAGGGTAAGATTCCCATTGACAATGAATGGCAGCCGCCGAGTCTTGCAGACGGCTTGTTATTTTTATTTGCACTGATTGTTCTGACAGGAGTGTTGATACCATGGAACATTTGATAAAGGTCCACTGTCTTCGGCACATATACCCGGATAAAACCGAGGTGAATATATGCGGGTTGGATTTTGTGGTAAAGCCTGGAGAACGGGTTGTTGTTCTAGGACCCAACGGAGCAGGGAAAACAACTCTTTTATCCCACATACTGGGTTTGCTGAAACCGGTGGAGGGCCAGGTGGAAGTATTGGGTATGCAGCCCCACAAGCATTTCAACCAGGTGCGGAAACATATCGGGGTTGTGTTTCAGAATGTGGATGAACAGATTATCGGGCCCAGGGTTCTTGATGATATTGCATTTTCACTTCGCAATGAAGGCTTCAGCAGACAGCAGGTGGAAGAAAAGGTGGGGGAAATAGCTGCCATGCTGGGGATAGAGGATATTTTAAATAAAATACCTCATTATCTAAGCGGCGGCCAGAAGAAAAAGGTGGCTCTGGCAGGCGCTATATCCATGATGCCCGAAATTCTCATATTGGACGAACCCTTTAACGGTCTGGATCCAAAATCAAAAGATGAAATGATTGACTTGCTGAACCGCTTGAATCAGGAAAAAGGAATTACGCTGGTAATTACTACCCATGATATAAATATTGTGCCTGACATTGCTGACATCATCTATGTAATAAACAAGGGCTCCATCGTAACCAAGGGCAGCCTGAATGAGGTTTTTGGACAGGCGGACCTGCTCAGGGAGGCAAACCTGCAGCTGCCCGTATTGATGGAATTGTTTGACCGGCTGCGGAAAAAGGGCTATTCATTGGAACTGCCGGCAAATCTGGATGATGCAGAGGCTCAGCTGGAAAAGATTCTGTCTCCTGATAGAAGAGATTTAGATTAAACTAAGAGGATGGGGTAAAGATGAGCAGGGGCATATTTGAAAACCATGAACTGGTGTTTTTTGACGGTGCCATGGGCACCATGCTTCAGGAAAAAGGCTGGAACAATTCCAAACCGCCGGAAGTTTGCAACATGGTCAGGCCTGATCTGGTGGAGGAAGTACATGCAGAATATGCGGAGGCCGGCGCTGATATAATAACTGCCAATACCTTTGGTGCCAATTCTTTTAAATTAAAGCCATTAGGATATTTGCCGGAAGAAGTCATAAAACAAGCGGTGGCAATAGCCAAAAAAGCCGCAGGCAATAGGCTTGTTGCTTTGGATGTGGGGCCTCTGGGCCGTCTTATGGCTCCTATGGGAGACTTGTCATTTCAGGAGGCTTATGAAGAGTTTGCCATTCAGGTAAAAGCAGGGCAGGACGCCGGTGCTGATCTTATATTAATTGAAACCATGTCGGACCTGTATGAAGCAAAGGCAGCGGTACTGGCTGCAAAAGAGAATTCCCGGCTTCCGGTTATATGCACCCTTACTTTTGATAAAAATGGAAGAACCCTGATTGGAAATGATCCGCTTACGGCAGTCACGGTATTGGAAGCCCTGGGAGCTGATGCCCTGGGCATAAACTGTTCTCTTGGGCCGAAAGAAATGCTGCCTGTAGTGCAGCAGTTTACCGAGGCTGCTCATGTGCCTATACTGGTTCAGCCAAATGCAGGCGTTCCTGAATTAAAGGGTGGCAAACCCATTTACCCACTGGACCCTGAAACCTTTGCAGATGCAGCGGTAAAGATGGCTGAAATGGGCGTTAAGCTGCTGGGCGGATGCTGCGGCACCAACCCTGGTTTTATCGGTGAACTGCGCAGCCGGCTGCATAAAAGAAAATGGAAAAAACCTGATAATCCGATAATTACGGCTGTTGCTTCTTCCCGGCAGACGGTATTGTTTGACAGCCGGATCCGGATTGTCGGAAACAGAATCAATCCTGCCTGTCTGCAGCATATGACTGAGTCACTGCAAAATGGAGATCTGAATTTTCTCTATGTAGAAGCATTGGTTCAGAAAGAGGCAGGCGCCGATTTAGTGGATATTAATGTATGCACGGTAGGGGTAAACGAAGCTGAAGCCATGAGGGACGCCGTCGGGCTTATCCAGTCTATGGTGCCGGTTCCCATGCAGTTAAGCAGTCAAAACTGCGAAGCATTGGAAGCAGGTGCCAGGGTGATAAACGGCAAGCCCCTTCTGAATTCCGTGGATGGAACAAAACAATCCATGGATCAGATCCTTCCTATAGCAGCCAAATATGGGGCATGCCTCATCGGAAAAACTTCCGATGATAATGGAGTTCCCGAGAGTCCCGAAGAAAGGCTGGCTATAGCCGAAAGAATACTGGAGGCGGCCTTGTCTCATGGAATCAGGAAACAAGATTTGATTATAGACTGCATGGCAGAAAGCGCTGCCTTGAGGCTGGGCCTGGCTGAGACGACTCTGCGCACCGTTTCGCTGATCAAACAAAGACTTGGCCTTAAAACACTTTTGCATATTGGCGATATTTCCAAGGGAATGGAAAACAGGCAGAGATTGAATTCAGTATTCCTTGCAGCAGCTTTGGGAGCGGGGCTGGACTGTGCTGTAATGGATCCTGCCGCTGAAGAGATGGCAGATACCATCAGAGCATATAAGCAGGTATTTGAAAATTGATTGCCATTTTTCTTCTTATCTAGTAAAATTGTTCAAAGCAGATCATTTAAGGAGGATACTTGAATGGATATAGTATTGCTCGGCCCGCCCGGCTCAGGTAAGGGCACCCAGGGAAGTTTGATGGCTGAACAGCTGGGCATCAAGCTTTTGTCAACAGGAGATTTATTCAGAGGGATATTGGAAGACGAGGCACATCCATTATATCCTCAGGTGCAGGTGGTAAAGGATGGCAGACTGGTATCCGATGAAGTGGTTAACCTGGTAGTAAAAGACGGCATTCAGAAACCGGAATACAAAAATGGGATAATCTTTGACGGATATCCGCGGACTATAGCCCAGGCAAAGGCCCTGGACGAAATTCTATTGGAAATGGGCAGACAGGTGGATCTGGTTATAAATTTTGAAGTCACCCGGGAGGTATTATTCTTTCGTATCCTGGGCAGGCTGATATGTCCTGTCTGCAAACAGGTGTATCATAAGAGACAAGGATTGACGAGATGCTCAAATTGCGGAACGGAACTGGTTAACCGATCAGACGATAATGAAGAGATTATTGAAAAAAGGCTTCAGGAATACCAGGACAAGACAGCACCCTTGCATGCATACTACCTCAGCAGCCCGGCTGTGTATATAACCATATCTGTGGACGATGCTTCTTTGTCTCCCGCAGAATTGAATAATCAGATTTTTGAAAAAATAAAGGAAAAGGGCATACTGCTGGCAAAATGAGTGTTTCAATTTTTGCAATCGGCGATCTGCATTTGTCTGGCTCTGTAGACAAACCCATGGATATATTTGGACAGCATTGGGAGAACCATTGGGATAAAATTAGGGAGAACTGGAAAAAGCAGGTCAGGTCAGATGAGGATATAGTATTAATACCGGGGGATGTCAGCTGGGCCATGAAGCTCCAGGATGCCCAGGTTGACCTGGACAGTATCGGCAGCCTTCCGGGAAGGAAAATAATGATAAAGGGAAATCATGACTACTGGTGGTCTTCAATTTCCAGGCTGCGCAGCATTGTGCATCCTTCAATTCATGTTATTCAGAACGACAGCCTTACTATGTCAAATTACACTTTTTGCGGCACCAGAGGCTGGGTTAATCCCGGTATGAAGGAATTTACTCAGCATGATGACAAAATATTTAATAGGGAATTACACAGGCTTAGACTTTCATTGGAAAAGGGCAGGGAGGAAAGTGAAACAGCGGGCACTGAACTGATTGTTCTGCTTCATTATCCCCCTTTTGATGATAAGGGCAGGCCTACGGAAATTGTGGATATCATAAGCCGGTATAAGCCCGTTCATGTAGTATACGGCCACCTTCATGATGAAAGCACCAGGTATGCTTTCGAAGGGATATATAAGGATACCCATTATCACTTGGTATCTTGCGACTACTTAAACTTCAGGCTTAAGCAGATCATTTGATGCAGAACATACATACGGTGTTGGACACATCTGTAAACATAGTCTTTTATTGAGACTATGTTTTTTATTTTTTCTCGATCTTTTGAAGGAATTTCAAAATAAGTATAGAATATTTAATTAAAGTGGTGTAAAGTGGTGTAAAGTGGGTATAAGTAGGTCAATTACATGTCTTTTACTTTTCCGGTGGGGAAAGGAGGCCAGGCTGCATGTTCATTGGGGAATACCAGCATACTATTGATTCAAAAGGTAGGGTATTTATGCCAGCTAAGTTCCGGGAAAAGTTGGGTGAAAAGTTTGTTGTCACCAAAGGCCTGGACAATTGTTTATTTGTATACCCCAATGAAGAGTGGCAGAGCCTGGAAAGCAAGCTGCGCACTTTGCCGCTTACCAGCAGGGAAGCCAGGGCTTTTATCCGATTCTTCTTTGCCGGAGCTGCAGAATGCGAAGCAGATAAACAGGGAAGAATTCTTATACCCGCCAATCTGAGAGAATACGCATCTTTGGAAAAGGAGTTGTCCATTATAGGTGTTTCCACCCGTGTGGAAATCTGGGACAGGGAAACCTGGGAGAAATACAATGGACAGTCCAGCCTTGATCAGGAATCCATCATAGAAAAGATGGCAGAACTGGGCATCTAGCCCAGCCTGACGGCTTATAGATTCAAAGCGGAGGAGTGCAGAAGGGAGGCAGGGCCAATGGAATATCATCACATACCAGTTCTTCTGCATGAAACGCTGGAACTGCTCGAACCGGAGCCCGGCGGAACGTATGTGGACGGTACCCTGGGAGGCGGAGGCCATTCCGAGGAGATTCTGAAAATAATTCATCCCGCCGGACGCTTGATAGGAATAGACCGGGATCCGGCTGCCTGCAAAGCCGCATCGGAAAGGCTTGAGGCATGGTCAGAAAGCTTTACGCCTGTACATGGAAACTATGTGGACATTAAAGATATTCTGGCGAGATTTAATATAACTGCTGTAAACGGAGTTCTGCTGGACCTGGGCGTATCTTCTCATCAGCTGGATTCACCGGAACGAGGCTTCTCCTATCATGAGGATGTAAGGCTGGATATGCGCATGGACACTACCCAGGAATTCAGCGCATATGAATTGGTAAATCAGGCTTCACAGGAGGAATTGACCAGAATTATATGGGATTACGGGGAAGAACGCTGGGCAAAACGGATTGCAGCCTTTATTGTAAAACACCGGCCTTTGGAAACCACCGGGCAATTGGTGGAAGTTATTAAAAAGGCCATACCCGCAGCTGCCAGGCGAGGCGGGCCTCATCCGGCAAGGCGGACATTTCAGGCACTGAGAATAGCGGTAAACCAGGAACTCTCCCTGTTGGAACAGGCGCTCCGGAATGCTGTTGACGTATTAAAGCCCGGAGGAAGGCTTTGCGTTATCACCTTTCATTCCCTGGAGGACCGGATAGTAAAAAATACCTTCCGCAGCCTGAAAGATCCTTGCATCTGTCCGCCTGAAGCACCTGTCTGCACTTGCGGCAGGACCCCGGTGGTAAAGATTATAACCCGGAAGCCTGTAGTTCCTTCGCAAGAGGAACTGGATTCCAACGCCAGAGCCAGAAGTGCAAAACTACGTGCATGTGAGAAACTGTAACCGCGGGATTCCAATACATAATCAGCGGGGAGGCTGAATACAAATGTTAGCAGAGAAATATGCATATTTGGAAGAAATGGTTCCGGAAACGGAACCTAAGCGGAGGGAGCCGACCCGGCAAAAGAAACAGATTCGTAAGGATCAGCCCAAATCAGCTCCGGTCAGAAAACATCAGACCCTGAACAGGATTGTAACTATTGGATTGGTGCTGATATGTTTTGCAGCAGCAAGTTTTGTTGTGTATAGATATACTTTGATTTCGGAAAACCACAAAACCATTTTGGAGCTGGAAAAACAGTTGGAACAGGAAATTATGCGGCGCGAGAATTTGGAAGTGGAATTATCCTACAGGAAGAATCTGGAGTCAGTGGAATTTCTGGCAACGGAAATGGGAATGAAATATCCTGAAGAAGGCCAGGTAAAATATGTGGATCTTCCTGAAAAGCAGACTACAGTGGAACATGCCGATGCTTCCAGCCGGCAGCCTGAGCCCAGCCTGTTGAGCCGTTTTTTGGGGCTTTCCAACTGAAGGCTGTTTCCTGCTTTTTAAGGGGGTGATTGCTGGTGTCCGCACCAGCAGTGACTAATAGGAGGAGACTTCTGGTTTTTTTACTGGCAGTTTCCCTTATTTTATTTGCATTGATAGTGCGAAACGGATACATACAGCTGGTATGGGGAAAAGAGCTTCACGAAAAGGCATTGGACCAATGGACCCGTTCTTTGGATGTATACCCTCAAAGAGGGATCATATATGACCGCAACAAGGTTGTGCTGGCTCAAAGCGCCAGCGCCGACAGCATAGCAGTTCGTCCCAATCAAATCAGCGATCCAAGGACCACAGCCGATAAGCTGGCAGAAATTTTAAATATGGATGCAGACGAACTATATAATAAAATTACCGATAAATCCAAGTCAGAAGTATGGATTAAACGCCAGCTGACCCGGGAAGAGTCTGTTCAGATCAGACAATTGAATATAAAGGGCCTTTATTTTACTGAGGAGCCAAAGCGGTATTATCCCAACGGCAACCTGGCTTCTCATGTTTTAGGCTTTACCATGAAATATGCTGAGCCCGGTGAAGGAATCAAAGGACAGGAGGGAATAGAGCTTTATTATGATAAGTATCTGAAAGGCGTGCCGGGTCAGATTGTGATGGAAACCGATACTAAAGGAAGGGAAACTCCTACCAATGTAGAGAGAATGATTCCTCCCATAGACGGCTGGAATGTGATTTTAACCATAGATCAGGTGATCCAGCATTTTGCGGAAAAAGCGGTTTCCGATGCCATGGATCAATATCAGGCAAATAAGGTATATTGTATAGTTATGGATCCCAAAACCGGCGATATTCTGGCTATGGCTAACCGGCCGGACTTTGATCCCAATAATCCTCCCAGGGAAATGGGATATGAAGAAATGCAGGCATATGTGAAAAATATAGCCGCCAAGGATAATATGGATCCCGGTTCAACCTTTAAGATAATTACCACCGCTGCTGCTTTGGAAGCAGGAGTAATATCCGTAAACTCCGCCTTTAATGATCCAGGTTATCGGATGGTAGACGGCCAGCGCATTAAATGCTGGAAAGCAGGAGGCCATGGACATCAGACATTGTTTGAAGCCATGCAGAATTCCTGTAACCCTGCATTTATGGATATGGCTTTAAGCCTGGGAGTGGACAGGTTTTACGACTATTTGGAGGATTTCGGGTTTGGCAGCCCCACCGGTGTTGATCTGCACGGGGAAGAAAAGGGCGTAATCATGAAAAGGGATTCCGTCAGAAATGTGGATCTTGCCCGCATGGGATTTGGCCAGGCGCTGGCAGTAACACCCCTGCAGCTTATCAATGGAGTTTGTGCTGTGATAAACGGCGGAAATTTAATGCAGCCCAGACTGGTAAAAGCACTTGAATTTGATGACGGAAGCGAGTATATTTATGAGGAAATGCAGCCTGTAACGGTACGCAAAGTGATTTCGGAGGAAACCTCTGCCATTATGAGGGAAATGTTGGAAAGCGTCGTTACCAAGGGCAGCGGAAAAAATGCTTATATTCCAGGTTACCGGGTTGCAGGAAAGACGGGTACAGCCCAGAAATACAGTGAAGGCGGAGGAATTAAGCAGGGAGCGGTAATTGCCTCTTTTATTGGTTTTGCGCCGGCAGATGATCCACAGGTTGCAGTATTGTTTATGGTGGATGAACCTCAGGTGGCAGTAGATTTTGGAAGCGTAGTGGCTGCTCCATATGTTAAAATGATATTGGAGGACACCTTGAATTACCTGGGGGTAGAACCGGTTTATGATGAGAATACGGAACAGGAAAGCCAGACAGTGGTTGTACCGGATGTTACAGGCAAGAGCCTGAGTGAGGCTGCCAGTATTTTACGGGAAGCCGGATTGGATTATTTGGCAGAACAGACAGGTACTGTTGTGACCAAGCAGATGCCGCTGCCAGATGCGGAGGTACTTATCAATACTACGGTGCTTCTGTATACGGACAGCGAAGAAAACGGCCAGCAGCTTGGAGAAGACGATCTGATTGAAGTGCCTGATGTAACAAACAAATCCATCCGGGAAGCCAATAATATATTGGTATCAAAAGGCTTAAAACTGAGAATAGAGGGCACCGGCCTTGCAGTCAGCCAGCAGCCTGCACCGGGAACCAGAGTAGAACCTGGGACAACTGTTACCGTGAGTTTTGAGCCTCCCCAATAGAGGCGGAAAAAGTATGAATTGGAAATTAAATGTATATACTTACAAATGATGTTGTTGCCTGTTAAGGCCATAGTCTGGGAGGAATGGGAATGAAGCTGAAAGAATTGCTGAAAGGAATAGAGATTCTTCGTACAGAAGGCTCTTTGGATATTGATATAAGTGATATACATTATGACTCAAGACAGGTGACCCCAGGGTCCTTGTTTTTTTGTATAGAAGGTTTTCAGGCGGATGGCCACGATTTTGCTGCATCAGCAGCAGCAAAAGGCGCATCGGCGGTGGTGCTGCAAAAGGATGTCCGGCTGCCTGAAGGAATTACCAAAGTATTTGTAAATTCATCCCGGAAAGCAATGGGGCCTGTATCAGCCGCATTTTATCAGAATCCTGCTCAGAAGCTGCTGTTATTGGGTGTTACAGGCACCAACGGAAAAACCACCACCACCTATATGATAAAATCTATTTTGGAACAGGCAGGAAAGAAAACCGGACTGGTGGGCACCATTGCCAATATGATCGGTAATCGGGTGATCCCGGCAGAGAGGACTACCCCGGAATCAGCAGATTTGCAAAGAATTCTGCATGCGATGCTGAAGGAGGGTGTAGAAGCGGCAGTCATGGAGGTTTCGTCCCATTCCCTGGAATTGGACAGGGTCAATGGCTGTAAGTTTGAGGTGGGCATTTTCACCAATCTTTCACAGGATCATCTGGACTTCCATGGCACCTTGGAAAAATATCGGGAAGCCAAGGCAAAATTGTTTGAGCACAGCCGCTTGGCTGTCATAAACGTTGATGATGATAACGGACGTATTATATTAAAAGGGTTGGAAAACCGTGCTTTTACTTATGGAATATACAAACCGGCCGACATCTTTGCCCGGGATATTGAAATACATGCAGAGGGAGTTTCCTTCAGCCTTCATATTCTTGGCGGAAAGATTTCAGTCAAACTTTCGATACCGGGTCTCTTCAGCGTATATAATGCCCTGGCTGCGGCTGCCGCCTGTTATGCAGCCGGAATTTCCCTGGAAGATATACAGGCGGGCCTGGAAAACATCCGAGGGGTGCCGGGAAGATTTGAACTGCTAAACACCGGAACCAATTATTCGGTTATAATAGACTATGCCCATACTCCGGACGGCCTGGAAAACATCCTGAAAACCGCCCGGGGCATTACCAGAGGCAGACTGGTAACCCTGTTTGGCTGCGGGGGCGACAGGGATGCTGCCAAACGTCCCTTGATGGGGGAAGTTGCAGGCAGATATTCAGACTTTTGCATTATTACTTCCGATAATCCCCGTAATGAGGAGCCCATGGCAATAATAAATGATATTCTGCCTGGCATAAAAAAGACCAACTGCCCCTATGTTGTAATTGAGAACCGCAGGAAGGCCATCGAATATGCCCTGAAAAATGCCAAAGCAGATGATGTTATCATACTGGCTGGCAAGGGACATGAAACTTATCAATCGATCAAAGGGAAAACCATTCCATTTGATGAAGGCGAAATTGTAGCCCAGATCCTGGGAAGGGAGAAAGTCAGATGAAACCAATAAGCATAAGAGAAGCGGCAGATGCAGCGGGAGGGCGGATCCTTCGTCAAGGTCAAAAGCTGGAAATCAGCGGCGTATCAACTGACAGCCGTACCATAAAGCCGGGAGATCTTTTTGCAGCCTTGGAAGGCGAAAAGTATGACGGCCATGATTTTTTGGCCGATGCAGCTCAAAAAGGTGCTGCAGCATTATTGATCAGCAATACGGATAAACCTTTGCCGGAAAATGTAGGTATAATTGTGGTCGATGATACTTTGACAGCACTTCAGGATCTGGCTGCCTGGTATCTTAAAAAGTTTTCGGCTGATGTGGTGGCAATTACCGGCAGTACCGGAAAAACAACCACCAAGGATATGATTGCCAGTGTGCTTTCCAGAAAATTCAATGTGCTTAAAACACAGGGGAATTATAATAATGAAATAGGCTTGCCCCTCACTTTATTTAATCTTGAACCCGGCCACGAGGTAGCCGTTTTGGAAATGGGCATGAGCGGATTCGGGGAAATCAGGCGCCTGGCAGCCATAGCTCCTCCTAAGATAGCAATAATAACCAATATCGGCATATCTCATATAGAAAAACTGGGCAGCAGGGAAAATATCTGGAAAGCCAAATCGGAAATTCTGGAAAATTTTAATAATGACTGTATTGCCATAATGAATGATGACAATGATCTGCTCCACAATGCCGTAAAACTAATGAAGAAGGATAAGGTTCCTTATAGGATAATCCTATTTGGCACCAGTCCGGATGCGGAATACAGGGCAGGTGACATTCAACAGCTGGGTGAGGAAGGAATTGCCTATAATCTATATGCGGAGGGGCAAATCTTTCCTATAAGGCTTAATGCACCCGGCATACACAATGTATACAACAGCCTTGCAGCTATAGCAGCAGGCAGGGCATTTGGCATAGATATGCAGGATATACAAGCCGGGCTGCTGGACTTTGTAAGCGGCAGCATGCGGCTGAATATTTTTTCAATACAGCAAAATATCAAGGTTATCGACGATGCCTACAATGCCAGCCCTGACTCGGTCAATGCTGCTTTGAATGTGCTGAAAGGAATGGACGGCACCCGCAAAATTGCAATTTTGGGAGATATGCTGGAATTAGGCGAATATTCAGCTTCAGCCCACAGGCAAGTGGGAAAAACGGTTGCTGAAAGCGGAGTTAATATCTTGGTTACCAAAGGCCGGGACAGCTGCTGGATTGGAGAAGGCGCTATACAGGCCGGCATGAATGAACAAAGTATAATTCATTTTGAAAATAATCAGGGTGTCATCCAATGGCTCAGCACAAACCTGCAGCAGGGTGACCGGATACTTATAAAAGGCTCGAGGGGCATGCACATGGAAGAGGTTGTATCTTACTTAAAAGATGGAGATGATCAGATTTGAGATATTATGCAACAACTGTCATACTTTCATTTTTGGCAACGCTTTTGATGGGAATTCTCCTTCTTCCCTGGCTGCACAGGCTGAAACTAGGCCAGCAGGTCAGAGATGACGGACCCAAAACCCACCTGTCCAAAAGCGGCACTCCTACCATGGGTGGAATTTTGTTTTTGGTTCCCCTGGCTGTGCTTAGCCTGATCTTGTCCAAGGGCAGCCGTGAATATGCCCTGACCGCTGTGCTAACCACCATCGGTTTTGGATTAATAGGCTTTATAGATGATTTTATTAAGGTGGTAAAAAAACGGTCTCTAGGGCTTAAGGCGTACCAGAAAATAATACTTCAGCTGATTGTGGCCGTTGCTTTGGCAGTTTATGCTTATAACAATGAGTATATTGGAAGCAGCGTGGTAATCCCCTTCATTGGGACGGAGTGGGATCTGGGTATTTTATATATACCTGCAGCGGTATTTATAATCATAGGCACTGTAAACAGCGTTAACCTGACTGATGGTTTGGACGGCCTTTGTGCAGGCATAACGCTTATTGTATCCGCAACCTTGAGCATTATCATAACTGCCGCATGGAAGCTGGCAGACCAGCAGGGTATAAGCTGGCTGGCGGAGAACTATCAGAACCTCATAGTTTTTTCAGCTGCCCTTACCGGCTGCTGCCTGGGTTTTTTAAGGTACAATTCCCATCCTGCCCAGGTCTTCATGGGGGATACAGGCTCTTTGGGTCTGGGCGGCGCGGTAGCAGCTCTGTCTGTATTGCTGCGTATTCCCCTTTGGCTGCCTGTAATCGGTGGCATATACATGGCAGAATCCATTTCAGTTATGCTGCAGGTGGTGTCTTTTAAGCTGCGGGGCAAAAGAATTTTCAGGATGGCTCCGCTGCATCATCATTTTGAGCTTGCCGGCATGCCGGAAACCAAAGTGGTAGCCATGTTTATGATTGCAGCTGCACTTTTGTGCCTGTTTGCACTGCTAAGTATTTAGGAGGTCAGGAAATATGGAAGCAAAACAAAAAACCGCTTTGGTAATCGGACTGGCACGCAGCGGCATTGCAGCCGCCAGACTTCTTCACAGGACGGGAAGGAAAGTAATAGTTAATGACAGCAGCAATGCAGCAGAAATTAGAAAAGCTGCAAAGCAGCTTCAAGAATCCATAGACTGCGAAGTTTATCTGGGACAAAACCCGGATAAGCTTCTGGAACGGGTGGGTCAGATAGTCATTAGTCCCGGAGTGCCTGCAGATGTTCCCTTTCTAAAAAAAGCAGCTAAATTGGGCATAGAAGTGATAAGCGAAGTGGAACTGGCGTATAGATACTGTAAAGCACCCATAATTGCCGTCACCGGAACCAATGGGAAAACAACCACCACCGCCTGGATCGGCGAGATATTGAAGGCTGCCGGCAAGAAGACCCATGTTGTAGGCAATATTGGGGTTCCTTTTTCAGCCAAAGCCCCTGAAACCGAAGAAATGGATAAGGTAGTGGCTGAAATCAGCAGTTTCCAGCTGGAAACCATAGCAGATTTCCGTCCTCATATAGCATTGATTCTCAATATCACGGAAGATCACCTGGACCGTCACAAAACCATGGAGAACTATATAGCTGCTAAGTGCCGGATATTTGAAAATCAGGGCAGCGAGGATTATTTGGTTTTAAACGGAGATGATGAAATACTATCCAGTATTGAACCGGATTCAGGAGTTCGGGTGTTTTATTTCAGCCGGACAAAAACCCTGTCGGAAGGCATCTGGCTGGAAGGCAGGCAAATAATGATGAACATAGGTGCAGGTAAGATACCCGTATGCAGGGTCGACCAAATCAGCCTTCCCGGGGCTCACAATCTGGAAAATGCTTTGGCATCTGCGTTGGCTGCAGGTTTGTGCGGCATAAAACCAGAGATAATCGCAAAAGCATTGGCGGGATTTCATGGAATTGCACATCGGATTGAAAAAGTTGAAGTTATAAACGGGGTAACTTTTTATAATGACTCCAAGGGAACCAACCCCGACTCTTCCATAAAAGCCATTGAAGCCCTGCAGGGGCCCATTGTGCTGATAGCCGGCGGCATGGATAAAAAGGCCGATTTTTCCAGGTTTGTTGATGCCTTTGGCAACAAGGTTAAGGAACTGGTTCTGATGGGAGAAACGGCCGGCATAATTGCCGATACAGCCAAAGAAAAGGGTTTTGCAAATATTCATATGACAAGCAGCATGGAAGAAGCTGTAAAAAAAGCCTATGCGCTGTCCTCTCCGGGTTTTCAGGTACTTCTCTCCCCGGCTTGTGCCAGCTGGGACATGTTTCGGGACTATGAAGAGAGGGGAGAGGTATTCAAATCTGCAGTGAGGGCGTTGAGGAGGCAGACCGAGTGAAAAGAAAGCCCGTTGATTTTCCGATTTTGCTGACCACTGTAATACTGGTTGCATTTGGGATTGTAATGGTATTCAGCGCCAGCTTTTATTATTCCGCTGACCGGTGGGGCGATGGTTTGTACTTTTTTAAACGCCAGTGCCTTTGGGCAGTTGTTGGTTTTGCCGGTATGTTTATTGCTTCCCGCTTTGATTATACCCGGCTGCAGAAGTTTTCAAGAATATTTCTTCTCATCAGCATAGCCTTGCTGGTGCTGGTATTGTTTATCGGAGAAGAGAGAAACAATGCCAAAAGATGGCTGGGAATCGGAAGCTTCAGCATCCAGCCTGCCGAAATAGCAAAATTTGCCATGATATTGTTCATTTCAGATACCATAGCCAGAAGCAAAGGCGGAATCAGAAAATTTTTTAAGGGCGTTCTTCCTATTCTGCTGGTAACAGGCCTGGTATTTGTGCTTATAATGGAACAGCCGAACTTCAGTACAGCAGGCAGCATTGTTATGCTGGCCTTTATTATGCTCTTTGTCGGCGGAGCCAAGCTGTGGCACCTATTCTTATTGATGGCAGCAGGAGCTGCAGGAGCAGTGGCATTAACCCTGTCTGCCGATTACCGGCTTGACAGGCTCACCGCCTTTCTGGATCCCTGGTCCGATCCCAAGGACAGCGGCTGGCAGTTGATTCAATCATTATACTCCTTGGGCTCAGGCGGTCTTTTTGGATTGGGGCTGGCCCAGAGCAGGCAGAAATATCTGTATCTGCCCTATCCGGAGACCGACTTTATCTTTGCAATTATCGGAGAAGAGCTGGGGTTTATAGGGGCGACATTTTTAATTCTGCTTTATCTGGTACTTATCTGGCGAGGCATCCGGGTGGCGTTGACTGCTCCCGATTTATTTGGCAGCTTATTGGCTGCAGGCATTATTTCCATGATAGCCATCCAGGTAGTGATTAATATAGCGGTAGTAACAGCTTCCATGCCTCCAACCGGGCTGCCCTTGCCCTTTATCAGCTATGGAGGCTCTTCACTGGCTATTTTTATGACCAGTATCGGCGTCCTGCTTAATATTTCAAGGCATTGCAAGGCAGCGTGACAAGGGTTCGCAATTTTCTCCATCTGTAACACCTGAATAATCCCTGCATACTATGATATTGAATTGGAGTTAATTGTGTAAAAACTGATATGCCGCTGTACGTTGAGAAAGAGGTGTTACTTATATGGGAAAATTTCGAATCCGGGGAGGCAGAAAGCTGGAAGGGAACGTTAAGGTAATAGGCGCAAAAAACGCAATTCTTCCTATTCTGGCAGCCGTAATTCTCACCCGGAAGCAGGTTGTTCTGTACGATTTTCCTCATCTTGCTGATGTGGAAAACATGCTGCTTATATTAAAATCCATAGGCTGCCGAATAAAGAGAGAAAACTCCACCCTGATTATCGACCCTTCAGATATAAAAAGCTGGATGATCCCGGACCGGCATGTTAAGGAAATCCGCTCTTCCATTGTAATGCTTGGCGCTGTTCTGGCCAGAATGAAAAAAGCAGTAATAACCTATCCTGGCGGCTGTGAAATCGGGCAGAGGCCTATAAACCTGCATCTGCAGGGGCTTAGGCAATTGGGTGTGGTTATAACTGAATCCCATGGCTATCTTCATTGCGAAGCGGCCAATATGGCCGGGGCTGACATTCATCTGGACTATCCCAGTGTAGGTGCAACGGAAAACATTATGCTGGCAGCAACCTGCGCCAAGGGGCGGACTACCATACGAAATGCGGCTAAGGAGCCGGAAATAACAGACCTGCAGAATTTCATCAACAGCATGGGCGGCAAGGTTTCCGGTGCAGGCAGCAATACCATAGTTATTGAAGGCGTAGAATCTTTTCATGAAACGGAATACACCGTAATACCCGACAGGATAGTAGCCGGAACCTATTTGATAGCAGCAGCGATCACGGGAAGCGAGATTGTAGTGGAAAACGTCATTTTGGACCATATACAGGCTGTTGTCAACAAGTTAAGAGAAGCCGGCTGCACCTTTACTCCATACAGGGGAAAAGGACTGGATGCTATCGGAATAAAGGCGCCTGAACGCTTGCGGGCAATTGAGCACACTAAAACCCATCCTTATCCGGGTTTTCCCACGGACATGCAGGCTTTGCTCATGAGTGCATTAACCGTGGCAGAAGGAACCAGCATAATAACCGAAAACATCTTTGAAAACCGGTTCAAGCATGTTCCTGAGCTTATTCGGATGGGAGCCTGCATCCGGACCGAGGGCAAGGTGGCTGTCATTCAGGGAGTTCCTGTGCTTCGAGGTGCTGAGGTCAGTGCCGGAGATCTCAGGGGCGGAGCTGCTTTGGTTATGGCCGGATTAAGAGCGGAAGGGGAAACTATCATAGACAATATACGGCATATAGAACGGGGTTATGATAAACTGGACATGTATCTTAGAAGCATAGGAGCAGACATTGAAAGAATTTAACTTGACCGATTGATTATTCAGGGATCCCATTGATCCTGCGGAGGAAGATCTATGGCTCGAAATGGGACAAAAAAAGGCATTCTGATGTTTCTGATTTTGCTGATTTGTTTTGCTGCCGTTGTTTTTATAGGCACCGAAGTATTTCAGATAAAAAATATTATAGTTACATGTAGCGGTTCGCTGGATGAGAATGCTATAATAAATGCATCAGGTATAAATCCAGGAGACAATATATTTAAAATAAGCAGGGAACAGGTAAGAAAGAGGATAGAAAGCAGTCCCCCATTTCCGGTTGTGGAGGGCATATCGTTAAAGCTTCCTGATGAGATACATATTATTGTTGAAGAAAGGGTGCCTGCTGCGCTGGTTCCCTATCTGAGCTCCTATATAATGATAGATTCAAGCGGATTTGTACTGGATATTTTTAAGCAAACACACGATCCATCCTATCCTGTAGTGGAAGGAGTTGCTATATCCAAGTTAACCAAAGGCAGCCCTTTGGAGCTGGATCAGAACGGCAATTACAGGCAAAAGGTTCTGATTCGGTTGTTGGAATCCCTGGAACAATGGGAAGTTATTGATATGATAGCTGTCATATATATGGATAATCCGGATGATATATTGCTGGTTACGAGAGATGAAATCCGGGTTAAACTGGGACAAGCCGTGGATTTGGACAGAAAGCTGGGCTGGCTTAAGTCTGACGCCTATGCTGAAGTGATTGCAAAGGGTGAACCTGGCATTCTGGATGTCAGCGTTCCAGGAAAGGCAGTATTTAATCCCCATAACCAGACAGGGGACGAGGAAACTGAAGATCAGGAATCGGGGAACGGCGAAACGGAAGATGATGAACAGCTGAGTGAAGAAACGGATCAGCAATAAGAGCAAGGCGGGAATGAGGTGACAGGTTGAAAAAGCTTGGCGATAGAATTCTTTTGATGCTGGTTTGCATTATTTTGGGGCTTATGCTGGCGGCGCAATTTAAGAATGTCCAGAATGTTGGCGGCAGCGTATCATTGCAGCGGGCGCAGGAGCTTACTGCACAAATACAGAAGCTGAACCAGGAAATAGAAAGCCAGCAGAAGCTGATTCAGGAGCTGGAAGACAGGGTTAAGGAATATGAAAGCGCAGCTCAGGATGCAGGGAAGCTCAATGAAGCCATGTACAAGGATCTGGAACGTGCCAGAAACCTTGCCGGTCTGACAGACCTGGAAGGAGCAGGAATTGTGGTGACTGTTAACCACATTTCATACCAGGAATCAGGGGAGTCCGGAATTATAAGAAATGTATATCATGAAGATTTATTAATGCTGGTCAACGAACTCAATGCTGCCGGCGCCGAAGCCATTGCCATAAATGATGAACGCATTATATCCACCACTGAAATACGGGATGCAGGAGATTATATCGTCATCAACACCAACCGGCACTCAGCTCCCTTTGAAATAAAGGCTTTGGGGAATCCCGACACTTTGGAGGCTTCCCTGATGCTGCTGGGCGGAGTGGCGGATACCCTGGGAGAAGATCTGGAAATCAAAATCCGTAAGGAAAACTCCATTAAAATACCCAAGTATAACGGCGTGCTCCAGTTTGAATATGCCGTTCCCGTTCAGTAGTATGGCCCCTGGAGGGAAACTTGAAATGATGAGAAGATCCAATAAGACCGTCTGGCTGATTACTTTTGTTTGCGTCATACTTGGTTTTTTTGTAGTTAAAGCTTTGGAAGGGCCAAATATTGAAATGGAGATTGGCGGAGTAACCTCCCTGGAGACTATAGAAAAGCTGATGAGTGAAAAAAAGGCTCTGGAGAATAGAAAAGCAGAGCTGGATGAAATCATAAAAGATTATGAAAATAAGCTGGCCCAATATGAGGCCGGGGCAGCTGACAAGAGCAGGCGGGTTCAGCAATTGCAGGAAGAAATTCAGGCAACCAGACTGACTGCCGGGCTTCTGCCTGTTAAAGGGCCCGGAATAGAGATAGTGTTAAATGACAGAAAGAGAGACAGTTTTCTTGATTCGGATCCATATATAATGAACTATTTTATCGTACATGACAGTGACATGCTTCATGTTATAAATGAACTGAGAGGGGCCGGGGCGGAAGCTATTGCCATAAACGGAACCAGAATCATGGCAACTTCCCGCATTAGTTGCGGCGGACCCACTATTAACGTAGGAAAATCTGAAAGATTTACTCCACCCTTTGTTATTCACGCGATAGGCAATCCGGATGAGCTGATGGCTGCATTTCAAAGGGAGGACAGCATATACCATAGTTTGGCAGCGTGGGGGCTGGAATTTCATATTCGCAGGATGGATTCCGTAGAGATCCCCAGGTATATAGGAGATATCGAATTTACTTATGCAAAAAGCATACAGGCAGGTGATTGATATGTGGCTGCCCCTTCTTGGCATTCTGATAGGAATTATACTGGGGATGGTATTGCCTATAAGTATTCCAACAGCCTATTCCTCATATATGTCCATAGCCGTACTGGCAGCATTGGATTCCGTGTTTGGCGGCATCCGGGCTTCATTGGAAAAGAATTTTCAGGCAGATGTATTTATTTCCGGTTTTTTCGGCAATGCAATCCTGGCAGCCGGTTTGGCTTATATAGGCGACCGGCTGGATGTTCCCATTTATCTTTGTGCCATATTTGTATTCGGTTACAGGCTGTTCAATAACTTCGCCCAAATCCGCAGGCACTTTTTGGGAATCTTGAGAAAAAAATCATATACAAATAAATACTCCGACAAATAGTTATTTATCCTTACAAAAAATTGTGATAACATAAGCACAAGGTTATAAATATGACTATGCAGAAGTGAGGTTTTTCAGCTTTGAACAATGCTGTCACAGTGATTGAACCGGGTACTACAAAGTTGTCGGTGCTGACATGCAGAAAAGCACAAAATGGCAGCCTGAAGCTGATCGGCCTTGGTCAGGTTAGATACAGCGGTGTACAGAGGGATGGGTGGAAATCTGAGAAGATGCTCTACCATACTCTTAATGCTGCTATAGGACAAGCGCAAAAAATGGCCGGTTATAAAATCAACCGGTGCATGCTGGGTGTTCCCAATGAGTTTTGCGGCCTTGTCCGCAACACCGGGAAGATTACGCCAAACCATCCTATATCCAGGCAGGATTTACAGGAATTACGCAAGTTGGCGGCTGAGTACCCACTTCCCGCATCTTGGGAGATATCAAATGTAATTTATGGTGACTACTTGGCAGACGGCAGACCGGTGGACAATCCCATTGGTCTTTCCTGCAGAACGCTTGAGCTGCAGGCTTCCATTATATGCATACATACGGATTTTGCAAAGCAGCTGACAAAGGTTCTTCATTCACTCAATTTACAGGTAGAAAAATGGATTCCTGTTCCTCTTGCATGCGGCCAGGCTCTTCTTACCGAGGAAGATAAAGAAAATGGAGTTTTATTGATTGATACCGGCGGTGAATGCACCGATATAGTAATATATAAGGATGGGGTTCCCGTATTTTATGAATGGCTTCCCTTGGGCGGCAATGTCATTACCCGGGATATAGCCGCAGGCATAGGCATATCATTGGATGATGCAGAGAAATTGAAGCGAAGCTGTGTGTTGGGCATTGATTTGAACAATGATGAATCTGCGGAATCGGAAATGCAAATGCCTGTCAGGAACGGACAGCATGTACATAATGTGTCCATGGAGTTGTTGCAGCAAATAGCGGAAGCCCGCATAGAGGAGATACTGGAGCTGGTTTTAAAACGCATACAGGAAGAAGGGCTGCAGGCAGAGTATTCCAAGGTAATACTGACAGGCGGAGGGCTGGCACTGTTCCGCGGGATCAAAAGTTTTGCCGCCGGGATATTGAATCAGCCGGTACAATTGGGGGTTCCTGATGTAATTGGCTTGTCCAGCCCAATATTTTCAGCAGTGTATTCCGTTGGTTATGTTGGCTTGAATAAATCGGCAGGCAGAAAAGGAATAGGACAATTTCTCAATTATATGATTAAAAAGCTAGGAATAAGTTCTAACTTTATACTATAAGATTTGAGGGAGGGTACGGCGTGCTGGAATTTGACATTGATATGGATCAGTTTGCACAGATAAAGGTAATAGGAGTGGGAGGTGCAGGCAACAACGCAGTCAACCGCATGATTCAGCATGGTTTGAAAGGTGTGGATTTTATTGCCGTCAATACGGATAAACAGGCATTATACCTTTCACAAGCTACTCAGAAGATCCAAATTGGAGAAAAATTAACCAAGGGTCTGGGTGCGGGAGCTGATCCGGAAATTGGTCAGAAGGCTGCAGAGGAAAGTAAAGATGAGATCCTGCAGGTAATAAAAGGTGCCGACATGATATTTATAACTGCCGGAATGGGTGGAGGCACCGGAACTGGTGCTGCTCCGGTTGTGGCAGACCTGGCCAAGGAATTGGGCATTTTAACGGTAGGTGTTGTTACCAAACCGTTTATGTTCGAAGGCCGGCGGCGTGCTATTAATGCAGAAAAAGGAATTGCCGAATTGAAGGATAAGGTGGATACCCTGATAACCATTCCCAATGACAGATTGCTCCAGGTAGTGGAAAAACGCACCTCCATGGTGGAAGCATTTAAGATTGCAGACGATGTGTTGCGTCAGGGCGTACAAGGCATATCCGACTTGATTGCCGTACCCGGCTTGGTGAATCTGGATTTTGCTGATGTTCGCACCATCATGAAAGAAAAAGGCCTGGCTCATATGGGCATTGGCAAAGGCAGCGGCGAAAATCGTGCAACGGATGCAGCAAAACAGGCTATCCAGAGTCCGCTGTTGGAAACAACCATTGACGGAGCAAGAGGGGTGCTTCTCAACATAACCGGAGGTCCCGACATGGGCTTGTTTGAAGTTAACGAGGCAGCAGAGCTGGTTGCGCAGGCAGCAGATCCGGATGCCCATATTATTTTCGGTGCGGTAATCGATGAAAATATGGGTGATGAAGTTCAGATCATAGTTATGGCTACCGGTTTTGAACATAAGGTAGAGAAAAAAGAACGGAAACAGGTGGAAAAGGCAATGGAAAACATGCAGGCTGCTGCAAGCCGGGATCTGGAGGATGATCTGGAAATACCCACCTTCCTGAGAAGGAATCGTTTAAAATAGAGGATAATAAGACCATTTCAAAAAATATTTGAGATAACGACAATAAAGCATGCTTATTGTCGTTATTTTTTTATCTTCACATTCATCGTTCTACAGGATTCTTTATTTGAATAGTTTATAATGAGGACAAAGAACTGGAACAGGTTAAGGGCGGGGTTGGTTTGGAGCAGCGATTTCTTGATATTATTTGGCTGGATAATCTGTTGGTAAATTTCATAGTTCTTTGGCTTACCAGGAAGCTGGCCGGAAACTCATGCCCCATGTGGAGACTGTGGTGTTCTGCCGGCTTGGGAGCTTCCTATGCAATCGCCCTTATCCTGCCTGGTTTTGGCTGTCTTAATATGCTGCCGTTTAAGTTTCTGCTGTCACTTATTATGCTGGCGGCAGGATTCCGTATCCGCACTTTACGGGAGTTTTTTAAATTATTTGGATATTTTTATGGCATTACATTTCTCTTGGGAGGAGCGGCTTTTGGTTTATTTTACCTGTTTGGCAGAGGAATACAGGTATCCGGGGGTGTTTTTCTTATAAAGGATTTTCCAGCTAAGATACTGATTTCAGCAATAGTTTCTACTATTATGTTATACCGCTGGCTGTGGCCTTGGCTTCAGTTTAGAATAAATAGAAATCAGCTGGTGTACCGGGTAAAAATTCAATTTGACAATAACTGCATTGTTCTGGATGCTTTTCTGGATACGGGGAATGAATTGACGGATCCTATTTCCGGTGTTCCGGTTATGGTGGCAGAGTTCGATAAGATCCGGTCTGTTCTTCCGCCTGATATACAAAAGATCTACCTGCATGGCAGGGAAGGGGAATTAAAAGATATTATCCAAACCATGGAGCAATCCGATTGGATCAGGCGGTTCTGTATTGTACCTTACAGAACTCTTGGGCATTCCAACGGTTTACTGCTGGCATTCCGGCCGGACAGCGTTCATATTCTGACCAACGGAGGCTGGAAGGAAGCTGCCGATACCCTGATAGGCATACGCAAGCAGGATCTGTCGGCCAGCGGTGAATACCATGCCCTGATCCAGCCTCATATTATCCCGTAAACAGACAGGAGGTATTAGTCATGTCCCTGTATCACAGGCTGAGAATGTACTGCATGGCTGTCTGGGCAGCTTTCATCATCAGGTTCAAAACCGTTAAAACTAAATTTATTCATTATATCAGCGGAAGCGAAGCATTGCCTCCTCCCTTGACCAATGAAGAGGAAATTCAGCTGATTAATAAGCTGGAAATGGGCGATTTATCGGTAAAGAGCACACTGATTGAACGCAATCTCAGGCTGGTGGTGTACATAGCCAGAAAATTCGAAAACACAGGCATTGGAGTAGAAGATCTGATCTCAATCGGTACAATCGGGCTCATAAAGGCTGTAAATACTTTTAATCCGTCAAAAAAAATAAAGCTGGCTACCTATGCTTCCCGCTGCATTGAAAATGAAATACTTATGTATCTGCGGCGAAATGGAAAAACTAAGCTGGAGATCTCCTTCGATGAGCCTCTGAATATTGATTGGGACGGTAATGAGCTTCTGCTGTCAGACATATTGGGAACCGATAATGACCTGGTATATAAATACATAGAGGATGAGGTGGACCGGGAACTGTTAAAACTGGCCATGAGCCATTTGTCACGCAGGGAAAGACGCATAATTGAACTGAGGTTCGGCCTGCATGACGGAACAGAAAAAACCCAAAAGGAAGTAGCCGATTTATTGGGAATATCCCAGTCTTATATTTCTAGACTGGAAAAACGCATTATAAAACGTTTGAAAAAGGAAATCAGCAGAATGATCTGAGCGAATAAATTACTCCGTCCAAGGCAATACTTTTTGTTAGACGAACAAGATGCTTCTTTTAGCCTTGGATGGAGGGAAAATCATGCACAAAAACAAGGTTGAAATATGCGGAGTAAATACATCTCAGCTTCCGGTTCTTACCAACGAAGAAATGAAAGAACTTTTTGCCAGAATGCATGCCGGAGACAAAAGTGCCAGAGAAGAATTCATACAGGGCAATTTGAGGCTGGTATTAAGCGTTATTCAACGATTCAATAACAGGGGCGAGCATATAGACGATCTGTTTCAGGTAGGATGCATAGGGCTGATCAAGGCTATAGATAATTTTGATGTAACCCAGAATGTACGGTTTTCAACCTACGCAGTACCCATGATTATAGGCGAAATCCGCAGATATCTCAGGGACAACAACTCCATCCGGGTCAGCCGGTCCCTGCGGGACACGGCTTATAAGGCTCTGCAGGTGAGAGATCAGCTGATTAACAAACATTCCAGGGAGCCAACTGTAAGCGAAATTGCCGAGGAACTGGATATGCCCAGGGAAGAAGTGGTGTTTGCCCTGGATGCCATACAGGATCCCATCTCCCTGTTTGAGCCGATTTATCATGACGGCGGGGATGCCATCTATGTTATGGATCAGGTCAGCGATGAGAAGAATCAGGATGAAACCTGGCTGGAGGGCATTGCCCTAAGGGAAGCTATGAAAAAGCTCAATGACAGGGAAAAGCTTATACTGACCATGCGCTTCTTTGACGGCCGCACCCAGATGGAAGTGGCAGAAGAAATTGGCATCTCCCAGGCGCAGGTGTCCAGGCTGGAGAAGACTGCTTTGAGCCATATGAGAAAGTACATTTAAACGGCCGCACCTTATACATGCATCATATAATCTTTGCCCTTAAAAAATAAACCGTCTCATTAGAGGCGGTTTTTTGTCATCATTTTTAGGATTGTCTAATAGGATAGAAGGAGAAGTTTGTATAGTGGCGAGGTGGTTTTTCCATGTCTAAATCGTCTGATTTTCGAACCAAAGAGGTCATCAATATACGGGATGGCAGGCGTCTGGGCAACATAATTGATATGGAATTCAACCTGCATGAAGGCAGAATAACAGCTATTGTGGTACCAGGAACCAGCCGCTTTCTCGGTCTCTTAAGGGAGGAGGACGATATAGTTATCCCCTGGGAGAGAATAAAAAAGATTGGAGACGATGTCATATTGGTGGATGTGGAAACCCGGTCCACAGGCGTCTGACTGATTTCTGGCATATTAACGGTTTAACTGCTGCAGGGATTAGTCTTGATACCGGATTAGATTACGTATCTCCTGCGGATCCCGGTCTGGCATGGTGCATATCATTGCAAACAGGGCTGCACCATAGGCGGCTTCTTCCAAGTGGGCAGGAATCAGGAGTTCCATTTGAAAAGTACGTGAAAACATAGATTGCAGAGCAGGGTTTCTTCTTAAACCATTTCCTGAACCAACGAGATACCTGGGTTTCCTCTTAATAATTGGTAAAATTTGTTCGAAGTAAGCGTACAGTTCATTTACACAACCCTGCAAAAAACCTGCTGTCAAGTGCGCAGGAGTGAAATTGTCAGTTCCTATATTACTGATCGATCCTCGCAAATCTGGATTCTGACGTGAACCACAGAAAGTGGTTTCAACAATCAACGGATCTGACAGTGTGTCATAAGAAGCTGCCATCCGATTCATGACATCGTATAAGGAATCGGCAGAGTAACCAGCTTCTGACAGAAATTCCCGGAAAAAGCTCTCTAATAATGCGTAGGCGCGTCCGCCGCATAATGATGAACCTGACAAGATGTAATCATTTTTTAGATATGGGCGCGTCTCAATTGTTTCACTGCCGGAATGAAAGCATTTGGTCCAGCAGGATATCTGGCTGCCTGTGCCAACATTTACCAAAATGCTGTTTTGCGGATCGCGTACTGAGCCATGGAAACATGCTTGGTTATCACCGATAGCAACAGCTGCCGGAAATCCATAAGCAGTTTCTGATGACAGATTATGAGAAACTGCAGGGAAAAATGAGGGGTCCATACCTGCAGCAATAATGGCCTTTTCATCGAACTTATTTGCTGTTAGGTCAAACAAGCCTATACTGGCAGCATCCGAGGGGTGGGTAACAGGCTTATTCAGACGGCCTAATTTCATCATAATATAGTCATGAATTGTACAAAAGCTTACTGCATCAGAGGGTACAAGGTCGTTGTTTACGTTATAGAAATGTGTTACGGCGCCGAAGCCGGTTGCACACGGATATCCGGTCAACTGGGATAGTTTTTGAGCATATGAAACGGTTTCTCCGGGCACGATCTCATTTCCTCTTTCGTCCTGCCAGGTAATTAATGGAGAAACAGGAGATCCATGGGAATCTAAATAAAGTATGCCGTGCATCTGTCCGGTTAATCCTAAGCAGGCAATGTCGTCATAATTTGTTGTAATCTCGTTTAATATAGCTGAAATCATGCTTTCGATTTCGTTGACGCTTTGAATCTTTGTTTTGGGGCTGGGTGCTGCAATGAAACCGTGTTTTTTCGTCCAGGTTTTTAAAACTTCCCCGGTATTTGTGTCTAATACACAAGCACATATAGTAGTTGTGCCAATATCAACTCCAATTGATACCATAGAATCACCTCATTAAATAATGTTTCATAATATTCAACCTAGAACATCATAAACCCTATTTGAAAAGTTAAAAAAATTTATATATTACATATATTTTTATTGAATGACAATTGGTATTATAATATAATACCAATTAGAAAGCTATATATTCTAGGAGAATCATTTCATGAAGATAAAAATTTTTCAAAAGGGTTTTAACTATTCTCAGGACGGACCCGGCAATCGCCTGGTGTATCATTTGCAGGGTTGCAACATGCGTTGTGGCTGGTGTTCCAATCCCGAAGGCTTATCAATTAATGGAACTCTAATAGTCAATAACGAGTGGCTTTTGGATTCTGTTTGTCCTTATGGTGCCATACAGAATAAGAGCCTGAACAGAGATATTTGCGAAGGATGCACAACGAGAGAATGTATCAAATATAAGAATAAGGGAATAAAGCTCTCTTGTGAGGATTACGAGGTGGATGAACTGGTTGAAGAAGCTGTCAGGAGTGTGCCGCTTTTTTTTGATGGCGGAGGAGTCACATTGACAGGCGGAGAGGCAACACTCCAGTTTGACGCAATTACTTTATTATTAAATAAATTAAAACAAAGTGGAATCAATACTGCAATAGAGACTAACGCCTCGCACCCGAAGCTTGAAAACCTCTTTCCGCTCATCGATACGCTTATAATGGATTTTAAGCATTATGATAATGAAATGCATAAAAAAGTAACCGGCATCGGCAATTCTATAATTAAGGAGAATCTTGCAAAAGCTTTTGCTTTTCATAAAAATGTTCTAGTTAGAATACCAGTTGTAAAAGGAGTAAATGATTCAGAAAAAGACATAAGAGGTTTTGTTGGGTTCTTTATGCAACACAATACTGAAAATGCAAATTTTGAATTCTTGCCATATCATGAATATGGGAAAGAAAAATGGCAGCAGTGCGGGATGGCTTATGAAATGAGCGGGGCTTATGTAGATCATTCTATAATT
>LFTC01000058.1:98828-99214 GCA_001512915.1 Clostridiales bacterium DTU083
GGAACGCAGAATGATTCCTTTGCCCGGTCTTATGCCTTGATAAATCCTGCTTTTAAAGTAGACTTATTTACGGGTTATTGTGATCCTACAGCTGTATTTGACGATATAACCCCGAATGACGAGTTTACCGAAGAAAGAATTTCCGATTTGCGCGAATACACAAGAAATACTTCTTTCATACGTAAACTAAGTGAAGTTTATGAGAAAGTCGAAGACAGAACGTCAGAAGCAGTATTCTTTATTGAACAAGTTACAGGACACGTAATCCCTGATTTTAAACCAGTACTGGCAGAGGGGATAGACAGTATCAGGGAGAAGATTAAAAAGAAAATGGATGAGGCAGAAGACCAGGATAGACGGGACTATTATAAAGCCATGGATATAGC
>LFTC01000041.1:0-8280 GCA_001512915.1 Clostridiales bacterium DTU083
TTGTCTCATTAGCTACCGTTTGATAACCGAGGTAATTTACACACTAATTTGGACTTGACTTCGAGTAAACAATTTCCTTTTAATGTTTACTCGATTTTTCCTTTACTTCAATTAACCTTATTTATATGCTGCTTAGATTTTGATATAACCGTCATGTATAATTATCGCATCCAGCTTGCGGCCTTCATCACATATGGGGCAATTATTGGGGCTGTACAGCTTATATCCCGGAATATCATGACTGGTGAACATGCTGTGGATTTCCTGTCCAAACTGCTCCGGATGAGCATTAAACAGGGTGGATATGCCAACAACTTTACCGCCGTAATATCTCAGGCATTCTAAGGCGCTGCCCAAGGTGGTGCCGCTGGAAATGGAGGAAACTAAGAGAATAATGTTTTTGTTGTCAATCAGTTCCTGCATGTCGTGCTGAAACATGAGCTTTCTATAAACATTGTTTACAGGCACAACTACGTGGATCTGCCTGTCGCTGCTTCTGAACCGGGAACCCCGCTGCAAAAGTTCCTCTGCCAGGTAAGCTCCAATTACTTCTGTGCCTTCAATACAAACAATGGTATCAACCGGAGTGTCTGACAAATATGGTGCTGCCAGTTCCTTTGCCACCTGCCTGGCTACTGATGCATTGGTTTTTAAATTGTTCAGATCCATATAGTGAGTTATATGAAAACTGTTGGTTGTAAAATGACCGGGAACCACTTTCATTCTGATAGAAGGATTTTTGGCCAGCGGAACATCAAACTCTTTGTACCTCATAATCAATTCTCCTTATCATTAATTTTTTGTTTCAGCTTAACCCTGTCAACAATGCATCCTGTAATATGGCAATACATAGCAGTGGATCCAAAATTGCATCAAGAACCGGAGATGTGCTGCATTACAACTGTAACTTGTATTACCATATTATCACATTTAAAATATTCCAACAAGAAAGAATGTTCGGAAAATATTGCTGATATTAATATATAACCATTTGGGGTGTAAATATTCAGGAAATGAAAACAGAACAAAGTTACTGGACAGGATAAAATGAAAAGGAAAAGGGGGAAAGAAGTTATCTTCCTCCCCCATACCAGCCATGTCCGCGGCGGCCATGCTTGTGGCAATGCCTTTTGCAGAACCTGCCTCCGCCGGTTGTCATGCAGCGGATATTGCCGGATCCGCATTCAGGGCATGCATGTTCGCCCTTCATAATGGCTTCTATATTTTCGTATCTTTCGGACCATTCATGATTGCAATCCAGGCATTTGACCTGACATATATTAAGGGTAAAACAGCCTCCTTCTACGCGGATCATCTTTCCATTGACCAGGCTGTCGGCAATCTTTTCCCTGGCAGATAAAAGAATCCGTTGAAAGGTAGGCCTGGAAACACCCATCTTTTCAGCACATTCGCTTTGCTCCAAACCCTCAAGGTCTTTCAGCCGCACCGCTTCCAGTTCTTCCAGCTTTAATGTATTAGCCGGAACTCCGTCTTCATCGCTTGCCGAAGGAATAAAATAAGGTATGGAAGGTATGTGCTCTATTCTCCTCCATTTTACCGGCCTTGCCAAAATACCAGCTCCGTTTCATCAGTAGTCTTATTTATGTTATAAATCATATTAGTCCAGGAATAGGGCATATGTCAATATGGCAGCCTGTTTCTGCGGCTGACGCATGCTGTCCTCATTATTTTCCGTCTTTGTTTTCTTTGTCTTCAGCTGCATGTTCTTCCAGTTCTGAAAGGCGCTTTTTTACAAGCTCCAGTTCCTGTTCCAATGCTTCTGCCTGCCTGCTCAGAATTTCTTTTTCATCGTAGAGATCATATAAGGGTCCGCCATATGCAGGATGCCATCCGCATGTCCATGCCGGATAAGCAGCACAGGGATACATTCCTCTCAACCAACGCCCCCTTCCCAAGCCGTGCCTGAAACCGCGGCCAAAGCCATAACCTGCTCCTCTGCCTGTCATCCTTCCAAAGCCCATGGAGCCGGTTCCGTCTCCTTTTGGCATACAAACACCTCCTCGAAATTCTTCATCCAAACAGTTTTTTAAGTTTCTTATCAATCTGATGCACCGTCTCCGAACTGATAATATGTTCTATGCGACAGGCATCTGCAGTGGCTGTTGCAGCTTCAACCCCCAGAACCTTGTTAAGATACTCTTCTATCAGATCGCATCTTCTTTTAATCTCTTCAGCTGCTTTTCTGCCGCTTTCCGTTAGGGTAACGGTGCCATACTTCTTCTTTTCAACATACCCTTCTTTTCTTAGAATACCTGTCATGTTGGACACGCTGGCTTTGGAAACACCCAGTGCCTCCGCTATGTCCACCGAACGTATTCCACCCTCGCTGCAACCTGAAAGCTCCAGAATTGTTTTAAGGTAGTCTTCCTTGGCGGGAGTCATTTTTTCTCCAGGCACCATGGAAATCAGCTCCTTAACGATACTCCAAAAACAGTTATTGACATATGCCCATAACTATCATATTAAAATTATGAGCATATGTCAATAATAAAATCAGAAGTTTTATTTAATTGTTGTCATCCGGAGGTGTGTATTCAAATGAAATTTCCCTGCCATCGGCGGTAACTCCGGTAACCTGGGTCCCCTCTATTGCATACCATTCCTTATTGGATTTGGGAAAATCAGGCGTTTCACCGCCTGTTAATTCAGAAGGTGCTGCAGCAGCTTCAGATATTCCTACTACGCCGTCCTGCCCGCTTATTGTCAGCTGGTACACCATGGAAGAACCTTCATCGCCGGCAGCAAATATTTGGCCTGCATATCCATAGGAAGTTTTATAATACTCTGAGCTCAGTATCTCTTTTCCATCAGCCAGCACCGCGCATTTGAGAGCATCTGCTGCCTCGTTGTAAAATCCTTGCACCTCATAATGGCCTTCCTCGTTGTCATATTTAACACTGTATCGGTTGCCGTCTTCGGTATATACTATGTTTTGTGCTCCTAATATTCCAAGCGTAAAGCTGGCAGCTTCCTCTCCTGCTCCAAAGACAGATGCCGGCAGCAGCATATCTACCATGACCAGATTAAGCAGCGACATGGAATCAAACTCGGTGCCCGGATTGTTGGCCAGGGCATTGGAAAGCCTGGTTACCAGCTCGCCTTTAGCTTCCGTATATGCGCTGAAGGAATCAGCCACGCTTTCACCTGAACCGGATGTACCCGGCTGGCTGTCTGGTTCTTCTGTCGGCTCTTCAGGCTGCAAAGCATCTTCGGACCTTGCCTCATCATCCCGCTTGTCCTGACCGGCAGGCATTCTGCCGGCACAACTTGCAAGCAGCAGCAAAGCCAGAATCATGGCTGTTATTTGAAGAATCAGCTTTGCTCTCCGCTTGCTTTCAGCTAATACCATTGTAATAACCTCCACTTCTTTATATCGCTTTTTCCCTGCAGACTTTTCCGGTCTTGCGTGGACAGGGTATCCCAATTTTCTGAATGTACCTTATATATACACATGCAAGGCAATGTTAACTCATGATTTTTTAGAATTATCCGAACATTTCCAGAGTCATTTAAAATAAAAAAAGCCAGGCTGTTGTATATATTTGGAGGGCTATTATCTGCAGCCTGCCAGTTTTGCTGTCTTTTTCTTATATAATGACGGTTCCCTCAAGATAAGCACCGGTGCCTATGGAAACTATTGATGCAACCGCATCACCGAAAACGTATGCATTGTTATGTAATATTATGGACCGCCTGGCTTTAATATCACCTTTTACCCTGCCGGATACCTCTATGCAGCCGCCTGTCACCTGTCCGACAATTCTGCTTCCCTGCTTTATTGTCAACTTATCTGCAACATTCAAATTGCCTTCTATATATCCCTTATCAATTTCTGCCGACTCACACTTGATGTCGCCAACAACCTTGCCTCTCACTATCACCGCATTATTGCAGTCTATGTTACCTCTAACTTCCCCCTCTATTAAAAGTATTGACTCAGAAAAGATGTTTCCCCTTATGTTTGTGCCACGGCCTATTACAGTTTCAGCTAAATCCTCTGTTTGGCTTATATTTGATCTGATTTTCCTTTTATATATTCTTACCGGTTCAAGCAACTCCTTTAAAACACGCTTTAAACTTCCGGCCACATTTTTCTCCCCCTTAAAGCTTGGAGTCAGGAAATTGTATGTTGAGTAACATTTTATTAGGTTAATTCGATAAAAAAACCACCCTTTCGGGTGGTTTTTGTAAAACTGACCATATTTTTTGTATTTATTCAAGCAAATTAAGCTCCCTTGCCCTGGTTACCACTTGTACTCTCCTGCTGACGCCCAGCTTCTGATAGATATTCTTGATATAGCCCTTTACTGTATTTATGGTTATATGCAGATGATCAGCAATTTCCTTGTTTGACATTCCTTCCGCAATTAGTTTAAGCACTTCCATTTCCCGTTCGGTAAGCGGATCTATATGGTAAGGCAATGCTTCCGCCGTTTTGACAACGGCACTTTCATCCAGATGAGACTGCATTTTTTCTACATAGGCTATCTGGACAACCAGCAGTTTTAACGATTCCAGAAGCTCGGCAGAAAACACCCCGGGCACTAAGCTGTTTTCAAAATACAGGACGCCTAAAGCAGACTTCTGGAAGACAAGGGGTATGCAGCCAATGGATTTGGACTTAGACCGGGCTATATACAGGTCATAATCAAATATTCCTTTCTCATCCCCGTTACCGCAATTGACAATCACGGTTTCCTGGGTTCGAACTACGTAACGCACTACCGCCTTGGAAAGGCCGGCAGCCTCTTCCAGGGGAATGCTGCAGATAGCAGCAGCTTCAGAGCTGCTTTCCTTTTTTGCCTCAATGATCAAGTCCGTATCCTTGTACATTAGCAGAAAGCCCTTATCAGCCCCCACATATTCCACTGCAAGCTCAAGAAAGCTGGTGATGTATTTGCTTATGTCGGTCTCATTGGATATGCTTCTGACAGCCTTTTCCAGATAGTAGGTGTCCAGCATTTCAGCTGATTTGCTGTGATCAGAGGGACTTATGCGCAGCATACCATCCACCAATTGAACCTTGTTATCCTTTTCGGCGTGCAATTGGGTATCGGCTGCCAGCTGGGGATACAGTTCATTCAGCTGCTGAACCTTAGCCATGGCGCCCCATTTCCTGTATGCACCAAGGGCATCTCTCATATATATCTTTGCTATTTCCTCCATATCCAGGGACAGATAAAACTTTGCCGCCAGTTCATTTGCAAGGGCTTCAGTCTGTAAAAATCCGTTTTCCTGGGCTGAGTCTATTGCCATATTGTACAGGGTCATAGCATCGGAATTTTTATTTTTCAAGCGCGAAATTTCAGCCCTGACCAGCAGATATTTATGCATAAAGTTTTCCTTGCAGGAATGAGCCCACTTTTTCAGCTGCTTCAGGTTTTTCTGCAGCACCCTCCAATAACGTCTCTTTTCCGGCCAGGAAAATTCATTGAAGATGGCGATTATAACCAGGGAATAGTAGAAAGTGTATTCAGCGTTTATCATAAAACCTAAGATTGCATGGTATAAGGGCTCAACGCGCCGGGCAGCTTCCAGGGCTTTGCAGTAATCCCCTGCAAGGTAAGACAGGTGAATTTTGTGTATATAATAAGTTGCTAAAGAAGTATTGTCTCCTTTAACATAATCCACAAACTCCTGGTTCTCAAACTCCGCCATGCTCTCAGTGAGAGGTTTTCTGCCCTTTCCCTGCAGCATGGATACGATTCTCTCGTATATTGCTGCATTAATGGCCAGATTGCCGTGTTTCAGCAATGATGCTGTTTCATTTTTTGCCTCTGCTTCTTTTTCCATCTCAGTCAAGGATGTGCCCAGCAGATAGCGGGTCTCCAGGATCATGCAGTTAGCGTAGCCCATTATCAGAACATCCCCTGCCTCTTTTCCGTGCTGAATGGCTTTTTCCATATATTCCAGGGCTTTTGAAAGATGCTGGTTCCAGTGAACAATAAAGGAACCGATTACAAAGTAAATAATGCATTGTGAAGCGCTGTGTCCGTATTTTTCTGCCAGTTCTATGCATACATTGGCCAGCCTGCCGCCTGTTTTATAATTGCCCAGAATAATTCCCATGGTAAAGCTGTAGCCGAAGTATCCCACCGATGTCATGTAGGAATTCCCATGGCTGGTGGCATGATTGCCTGTCTTCATAATAATATAGCTGTACAGATCGGGATGGGTGCTCATGGTTACAGAGGACAGGCGGCTTAACAGTTCAGCTATCTTTTTCTGAACAGGATCAGTAAGCTCCGGCAGGTTAACCAGGTCTTCTATCTTTTTATTGCGCATATTCCATATGTAAGTGATCATTTCCTTTATATAGTCTGCCTTTGCAGGGTGTGCCGGTATCTTCATTCCCAGCCTGCCCAGTGCCAGGATGCCGGTGTTGACAGCCTCATCATATTTTCCTGAGCTGGCATACAACAATATTTTAATGCTGTAGATTCCTGCCCGTTCCAGCTCGGTTGCCGCTTTTTGAATGACGGTATCAAACAGCTTTTCAGCCAGCTTCTCGTTGCCGGACAGATATTCAGCCTGCGCAAGCTCCAGGTATAAGTCATAGCTTAGCTTATAATCAGCCTCCCAGCACCTGTCAGGAAGCAGCGCGCTGCCGTACCTGAAATACTGCAGTGCCGAATCATAAGCTGCTGTACTTTTGGCCTTTCTGCCTGCCAGCAGATTATACCCGGCCAGATGCAATCTTTCATCAGGATCATGAACCAGGTCCAAACTGCGATTGAAGTGGTCCATTATGGACAGTATATCCTCATTCAGGCTTTTTCCGTCTTTTGCCTTCCGGAGAAGCAGGCGGCCCAAAACAAGATGCATTTCCTTCTTTTCCTTCTCCTCTATCATAGAATAGACTGCCTGCTGCACCTTATCATGCAAAAACCTATATTCACTGCTCTCTTTCTGATTTGCTGCCGGCAGCACAAGGCCTTCATGAACCGCCGGTATCAGGTTTAAAACCGCAGCTTCAGCTGTCATTCCCAAGGCTTCCGCCAGGGTTTGCAGATTGAAGCTGTTTCCGATACAGGACGCCAGCTTCAGAATCTCGAGAGTTTCCTTTGGAATATTCTGCAGCTTTTTCAGGAAAAGATGCTGAACGTCATTGCCCAGATTCAGATTTTGTATTTCTTTTATCTTCCACTGCCAGCTGCCGCCGCTGGTATCAAAATATAGAAGCCTGTTGTCATGTATCAGCATAAGAAGCTGCTTCAGGAAAAAGGGGTTGCCTCCTGATTCCCTGTACAGTATCTCTGACAGCGAAGCAACATTTTCCGGTTCAACACGCAATGTATCAGCCACCATCCGGCTTGTTTGCATCCAGTCCAGAGGCGCAAGCTGTATATGGGTTATATTTGCCCGGTCTGCGGCCGGCCGCTTAACCAGCCGGGCCAGGGGATGGGCTTCACTTACTTCATTTTGCCGGTATGCCAGCACTAACAGGAGGGAGCTGAGATTTGTGTCACCTATCAAAGAATTGATCAGTTTTATGCAGGCATTGTCCGCCCACTGAAGGTCATCCAGAAAAATCACCAGGGGATGCTTCCTATCAGCAAATATTCCCATAAAATCCCTGAATATCATTGAAAACCGGTATTCTGCTTCCTTGGGAGACAAAATTTCTGCAGGGGGCTGCTTTCCTATAATGTATTCCAGCTCGGGTATGAGCTCAGTCATTACCGAGCTGTTTTTTTTCAGCACTCTCAGTATAGTTTTTTTCCAATAGCTGAGCTGTTTCTCGCTTTCTGTCATCAGCTGCATTATAAGGTTTCGAAAGGCATCCAAAAATGCTGCATATGGTATGTTTTTCCTGAGTTGATCCATTTTGCCGCTGATAAAATAGCCTCTTCCCAATACCAAAGGCTTTAAGAACTGGTTTATCAGCACAGTCTTGCCGGTTCCCGCATAACCGCTGACCAAGACTATCTCCCTGGAACCCTTGCAGACACGGTCAAAAACAGATTCCAGCAGGTCTTTCTCCCATTCTCTTCCGTAAAGCTTCTGCGGCAATTGAAAAGAGTAGTTTATGTCTTTACTGCCTATGGTGAAATATTCTATCCTGCCCTTTTGATTTAACTGCCTCCTGCATTCCTCCAGATCCAGCATAAGGCCGAAGGCACTCTGGTACCTTTCATCAGGGTTTTTCTCCAGCAGTTTCATGATAATGCCGGATACAGCAAGAGGAATACGGGGATTTATCTTTTCCGGCGGCAATGGTTTACTGGTTATATGAGCATGCAGCCATTCCGCCTCACT
>LFTC01000041.1:8381-27574 GCA_001512915.1 Clostridiales bacterium DTU083
TAATTGAAGCGTTGCCAAAACCCGTTAAATATGCCTTTCCTGTACCTGCATGGATGAATATATTGTCCGGACTCAAGCCTCCGTGAATTATACCCCGGTCATGAATTCTGCCCAGGATATCCGCCAGCTGCACAGCAATGTTAACAAAGGTGCCTAAATCAACGGCCTGATTGCCGGTGTACTCCCTTAACGGCACTGCACCGGCATCTTCCATGATTAAAGCAAAACAAGACTCCCTCTGCAGAAGCTCAATAGGCTTGATAATTCCATCCATGTTCAGAGCCTGGGCTATTTTAAATTCATTTATTATTCTGGATACATCTGCCAGATCATAAGCTTCAGCCTGAATCATTTTTATAATTACCGGAACATGATTTGCTGCAATGAACCCTCTGAATGATCTTATTCTATTATCCTGAGATATTTCTTCAAGAAGAGTGTAAGTGGGTGATAAAGGCATATCTCTGCCTCCCCCGCAGGAGTATCACCTTCATTGTATAAACTTATGTATATTTTATCAACATCAATTTTCACTCAATCCCTTTGGATTGACTATTATTTCCCCATTGGTTTTTATCTCCACCGATTGCACGGTATCCGGCCATTCGTTTATATATTCAAGCAAATCCCCGCCTTCCGGTCCGGAGTATGTGCCTGCTGCTTCATCCAAACCTTTTTCTGCTATCAGCATTTGGGCTGCGCTCTTCATTATTCTCTCATCTGCTTCAAAGGCTGCCGCTTCAGCCTTTTCTCTGAATGTTCCTACCTTGGGAACCACTATGGCTGCCAGAATGCCCAAAATGCCTATAACCACCACTAATTCGATCAATGTAAAGCCCTTCTGTTTCTTCCTGTTAATTTTCATAAATAAAAACCTCCTGTATTTTATTTACAAAAATCCAACAGCGAAAAAATACAGACAGGCAGACTGTCTAAAAAATAGATCGGCTGATATGATCTTTAGTTAAGGATTAATGCGCTGATATGAAAAAAACCCGCTTTAACAGCGGGCTTTGAATTAAATTCTGGCGGAGAAAGTGGGATTCGAACCCACGAAGCGCTCTTCGCGCTTACACGATTTCCAATCGTGCGCCTTCGACCAACTCGGCCATCTCTCCGTATTGGTTATTTCTGCGACAAAGCTTATTTTACACTATGTATACTTTCTTGTCAACCCATCCGGCAATGATGAAAAACTTGTCAAAGCATGGGATTTATGCTGCCTTTTTTGCGAATCTGAAAAGGGATAAAATGAGGAACAATGCCAGGAAGAATAAAACATATAATAAACTGACACCGGGACTTAAAATGGTGTCTCCGAACTTAAAAACAATTCCCATTTCCAGACGGAACTTTTCCAGCATTTCAGCCGGAGCACCTGCAAAAGTTATGCTTTCAGCCCTTTCCATCATTATTCTCCTGAAAAGAACCGCCATGTGGGAAGGAGGAAAAACCTTGATTACGGTCTGAACAGCTTCCGGAAGATTGCCTATGGGAATATAAATCCCAGTCAGAAATCCAATCAAGGTTCCGACTACATTGCAGGCGGCTGAATAAGCACCTACGCTTCTGAACCAGGATACCAGGTAAAACATCATGATGCTGGAGAAAGCCGTATTGAAGAGGATAAGGCCTAAAACCTTAAGTACAGCTTTGAGTGGCAGCAGTTCTCCGCCATAGATAACTATGTAGATTTCAGCCAGGATAAATGTTATAAGTGTCATTATCACACTGATGATAAAGCCGCTTACTGCATAGCCTGCCGTGATGGCAGCCCTGTTCATCGGTGCGACAGCAAAATCTTTATACTGGCCGTACTTTTTGTCCAATATAATGGTTCCCATGGCACCCAGGGAAGTTGTAACAGGAGTAACCGCCAAAAGACCTGCCATTATCCAGCTGTCAATTAGAAACCTGGCTCCCGGCACATTTTCCATGCTGTCGACAATCAGATCACCCAGAAATAATATATAAAGTCCCAATATAATAAACACTGCCAGAAGAGAGAAAAACACGCTGCTCCTGTCTCTGAAAAATATCAGCAGATTGCGCTTTAAAAGGCTGTTCATTCCCTTATCTCCCTTCCGGTTATCTGAATGAATGCGTCATCCATGCTGCCCTCTGCTACCTGAAAGCCGCGAATTAAATCTCTGCATTGTTCCAACACGGGCAAGGCCTGCATGGTGGATTCCAGGCTCACGGTCACGGTATCATTCCTGGCTTCGAAGGGCCTGCCCATGGCGGCCAGGGTTTGTGTGACCCTTTCGACCTGGTCCGTGTGCAGTATAAGATAGTCAGAACTGTACTGCTCCTTTAATTGAGCGGGTGTGCCCCTGGCTGCGATCAGTCCATTGTCTATTATAACCACATAGTCAGCCCTGGCAGCTTCCTCCATATAATGGGTGGTCAGGAAAATGGTCATATTCTTTTCTTTCCGCAGCTGTTCTATTGCTTCCCATACATTCTGCCTGGTCTGAGGATCCAGCCCTGTCGTAGGCTCATCCAGAAAAAGAACCTTTGGTGTATTGACCAGGGCACGGGCAATATCGGCTCTTCTTTTCTGGCCGCCTGACAATTTGCCATAGGGGCGATTCAGGTATGAAGCAACATCCGTAATTCTGGCAGCATAATCAACCGCAGCCTTTAAGGCTTTTTTATCGGAATGATAGAAGCTGCCCCGGAGGATCAGGTTTTCCTTAACCGTCAGCAGATCATCCAGTATATGTTCCTGAAAAACCATGCCTATAACAGACCTGATCCTGTCATCTTCCCTGCCCAGCTCATGCCCGTCTATGATAACCCGGCCTTCATCCGGCTTTAGCAGCGTGCCCAGGATATTAATTGTGGTGGTTTTGCCTGCCCCGTTGGGCCCCAAAAAGGCAAACAAAGAACCCTTTTCCACATAAAAATCAATGCCCTTAACCGCTTCCACGGATCCGTATGATTTTTTCAAACCCAAAACTTCAATTATCTTTTCCATGCAGATTTTCCTTTTTAAGAATTAAATGGGTATGACTTGAAATTATACGATTCTTCCTGTTATATTGATTATATATGCATATGCATTATCCTGCCATATATAAATTGTTAAATTTTTTAAAAAATGTGATAGTATGTATTCATTTCAGTATTAATTTCATATTAAATAATGGGAGGTTACAAATATGAAAAGAAGCCAGCTGCACCAACTGAGAAAGTATGCGGGAGACCTGTCCGGCCTTTACGGAATGCAGGATCTGACCTACAACGAAGGCAAAGCCAAAGGCATGAGGGCCATACATCTCAAGAACGGACAGGGCCTGGAAGCAACGCTTCTGCCCGACCGCTGCCTTGACATTCCCTATTTTTCCTATAAGGGCATAAACCTGGGCCTGGTTACCAAGGTTGGCTTAAGCGCACCTGCCTACTACTACGATGACGGAGGCACAAGAAGCTTTCTCCAGCAGTTTAATGCAGGCCTGCTCACTACCTGCGGCATTACTTATTCAGGGGCCGCATCCGAAGTTGACGGTAGAAAACACGGCCTTCACGGCGTTATCGGCAATACGCCCTGCACCAACGTTAACAAGGAAGAGATGTATGAAGAAGATGAAGTTGTTCTGCAGGTAAGCGGCCTGGTACAGGAAGCCTGCGTCTTTGGCGAATATGTGGTAATGCACAGGAAAATTAAAATGCAGACCGAATCCAATGTAATACATATAATAGATACAATTGAAAACCGTGATTACGATCCGGTTCCCCTGATGAATCTTTACCATATCAATTTCGGCTATCCGCTGCTGGATGCAGGCTGCAGAATTTATTTCAGCACGGAAAAGGTTGAAGCCAGGGATGAAATTGCTCAAAAGGGGTTTGATAAGTACGATTATATTGAAGAGCCTGAGATCAACCGTCCGGAAGAATGCTTTATCCACACCGGAGGAGAAGGTAACCATTTCGGTCTTCTGCACAATGAAAAGCTGGGCCTTGCTGCAGCAGTTCATTTCAATATAGAGGACCTGCCTTACTTCAATGAATGGAAATGCATGAAGGCCGGAGATTATGCACTGGGCCTTGAACCCTCCACCTGCGGTTTCTGGGGATTGAAATATGCATTGGAAAAGGATATTGTAGAATACCTGCAGCCGGGGGAAACAAAAACCTTGCAGGTTAGCATCGAGGTACTGGATGATGCTGAAAGAATTAATGACTATATCTCCAAATGCAAGGAAAGCCGAAAGTAAGAAAACATCAAGCAAAAAAAGTCCAATGAGGCAGAATCTGCCTTATTGGACTTTCTTATTGCCTTTTTAGTTTTAACAAACAGAATACTGCTTAATGAGCCGCCTTAACCTGATCCCAGATCCGGTTATAAACCTCAATTACATCGCTTACGTCTTCAAACACTTCGCAGTTATCCAAAGAATCCAGATCAGGGTATGCCACCTCGTCATTGCGAAGCTCCTCGTCCAGCATCTCAATGGCAGTTGTATTGGGTATGGAGTATCCTACATATTCGGCATTGCGGACGGCAATTTCAGGCCTGGTCATAAAATCTATAAACTTCTCGGCGGCTTCCTTGTTTTGGCTGGTTTTGGGAATAACCATGGCATCAAACCACAGATTGCTTCCTTCTTTTGGAATAGAATAGGCAATGTCCGGATTCTCCCATCTGATGGCTATAACTTCACCGGAATAAACTACCGCCAAGGCAGCTTCGCCGCCTATCATCTTATCCTTTACCTCATCTCCTACATAAGACAAAACCAGCGGTTTCTGTTTAATGAGCTCCTCCTTTGCCTGTTCCAGTTCAGCTTCATTTCTGGAATTTAATGAATATCCAAGCTTTTTGAGGGCAACGGCAATGGAATCCCTTTGGCTGTCCATCATCAGAATATTGCCTTCATACTTGGGATCCCAGAGGATGTTCCAGCTGTCCACCGGTTCATCCACCATGGTGGTGTTGTAGGCAATTCCTACCGTACCCCACATATAGGGCACTGAATACTCGTTATTTGGATCATAATCCAGATTCTTAAACCTGTCATCTATATGCTCAATATTCGGTATATTGTTAAAATCCAATTTATGAAGCATATCTTCCTTAATCAGCCGTGCAATCATGTAATCCGAGGGGAAGAGCACATCATAGTCTGTGCCGCCGGATTTGAGTTTAACATACATTTCCTCATTGGTGGCGAAATAATCGTAGTTAACCTTAATCCCGTATTCCTTTTCAAAATCTGTAAGCACCGACTCGTCTATATAATCTCCCCAGTTGAATACGTTTATGGTAGTGCTTACCTTCTGTCCTCCCCCGCCGCCTCCGCAGGCTGCCAGGCTAAATATCATGACCAAGATCAGGAAGATAGCGGCCATTTTCCTTGCTTCTTTCACTTTTAACTCTCCTTTCCGGGTTGTCCTTGGACATCCTGATATTAACTATAATTAACAGTGTAAGGACACTTACAAACATCAAAGTTGACAATGCATTTATTTTCGGACTTATACCCCTTCTGGCCATGCCGAATATCACTATGGACAGATTTGATACGCCCGATCCGGTAGTGAAAAAGCTGATCACAAAGTCATCCAGAGACAGGGTAAAAGCCAGCAGAAATCCTGTTATGACGCCGGGCATAATTTCCGGCAGGATAACCTTCCAGAAAGCTTCCGCAGGGGTCGCCCCCAAATCCAGCGCCGCCTCATATAAGTGCTTGTTCATCTGTTTCAATTTGGGTAAGATGGACAATATCACATATGGAATATTGAAGGTTATATGAGCCAGCAGCATGGTAGCAAAGCCCAAGTTCATCTTCATAAAGATAAAGAGCACCATGAGGGAAATTCCCGTTACTATATCCGGATTCAGTATTGGAATATAATTCAGGTTAAGAACCAGGCCCTGGGGCACTTTTCTCATTTGGTAAATCCCCAAAGATGCTATGATGCCGATAATGGTGGCAATAATGGAGGACAGAACCGCTATCAGCAGGGTATAATACAGGGCCGACATAATGTGCCTGTCCTGAAACAGTTCGTAATACCATTTAAGGGTAAAGCCCTCCCATTTGGCACGTGACTTTGACTCGTTGAAGGAGAACACAATCAGTACCAGTATAGGGGCATATAAGAATGCAAATATCAAAAATACATATGCCCTTTTCAAAAAGCGCATCACCATAATGCACCTCCGTTCTCCTGTTCATATTTGTTCATGATGCCCATGCTTGCCAGGATAAAGAGCATCATGATAACCGACAGCGCAGAGCCAAAGCCCCAGTCGCCGGAGGACAGAAACTGCTGCTCTATCAGGTTGCCTATGAGGGTAAACTGCCCGCCGCCCAGCAGCCTCGAAATAACAAAGGTGGTAACCGCCGGCATGAAAACCATGGTTATGCCGGATATAACGCCGGGCAGGCTCAGGGGAAATACAACCCGCCTGAACACGGTAAAATTGTCTCCGCCCAGATCCTGGGCTGCTTCGATAACACTTTGATCGATTTTGGACAGGACCGAATATATAGGCAGAATCATAAAGGGCAGGAAGTTGTAAACCATGCCCAGCACAACCGCCTCATTGGTGTATAGTATATCCAGCGATGGCAGGCCCAGCATGGACAAAGCCGAGTTAATAACACCGTTTCTCTCCAGCAGAGTCAGCCAGGCATAGGTGCGGAGCAGAAAGTTCATCCACATGGGCAGCACTATAAGCATGTACATAATTTTCTTTCTGCTGTACTCCCTGCTGGCCAGTATGGCTGCCATGGGGTAGCCCAGCAGCAGGCAGATAACGGTACATGCCAGTGCCAGAAGCAGAGATCTCAGCAATACATTGATATATATAGGGTCTATAAACCTTCTGAAATGATCAAGGGTCAGCCGTATGCCGTATTCCGTCTGCTCTGTGAAGCTGTAAAATAAAATAAGCAGCATAGGCACCACTATGAAGATGATCATCCATACTATATAAGGTGCAGCCAGCCATTGCCTCTTCATGCCGTCACCTTCTTTTTCATAATATGGATGTCGTCAGGCCGGATATTCAGACCCACCCTGGTATTCTCCGGTGCCATAAGGGTGGAATGCACCATCCAGGTATGGCCTTCGCCTTCGATCATCATTTCATAATGAACACCCTTGAAAGTGACGGATCGGACAACTCCCTCCAGTATTCCCTCCTCCCGGGGAACAACTTTGACATCTTCAGGACGGATAACCACGTCCACCTCTTCCTGAGCGTCAAAGCCCTTATCGACGCACGGCACCTGTTTACCGGCAAAGGTAACCAGGTAGTCCCTTTCCATTATGCCGTCCAGGATATTGCTTTCGCCTATAAAATCAGCCACAAAGGCATTTTTGGGCTCATTGTAAATATCTTCAGGAGTGCCTATCTGCTGTATTTCGCCGTTATTCATAACCACAATGGTATCCGACATGCTGAGGGCTTCTTCCTGATCATGAGTTACATATATAAATGTAATGCCCAGGGTTTGCTGCATTTTTTTCAGCTCTACCTGCATTTCTTTCCGCAGTTTCAGATCAAGTGCGCCAAGAGGCTCATCCAGAAGCAGAACCTCCGGTTCGTTGACCAGAGCCCGGGCAATAGCCACTCTTTGCTGCTGCCCGCCGCTTAAGGAATCGACAGAGCGGCTGCCGAACCCTTCAAGGTTAACCAGTTTCAGCATTCTCTCCACCTTTTCCCGGATGACATCCTTGGGCATTTTTTTTATTTTCAATCCAAAGGCTATGTTATCAAACACATTCATATGAGGGAACAACGCGTACTTTTGGAAAACCGTGTTGACCTTTCTCTTATACGCCGGCAGATCATTTATATTTCTGCCTTCAAACAGCAGGTCACCGCTGTCGGGGTCTTCAAAACCTCCGATAATCCTCAATGTTGTTGTTTTCCCGCAGCCGCTGGGTCCCAGCAGAGTTATGAATTCGTTTCTGCGAATATACAGGTTGATGTCCACCAGTGCCGGAGTGTCATCATAGCTTTTTGAGATGTTTTTGAGTTCTAGAATGATGCTGTCTGTCATCGCTGAACCCCCATTTCCTATAGTTATTGCTTAAAAGCTAGGCGGTGAGGAAACCCACAACAAAGTGGATTTGCCCTTGGAGCCATTGCTTATATAATGCGATACGTTGGGCTTGAAGGAAAAACTTTCACCCTTCCTTATTCTGTATTGGTGTTTTCCCAAGTGCAGAATTACGGAACCTGACAAAACGTAGCCAAACTCCTCCCCTTCGTGAGGGTCCTCCACCTTGGAGCGGCCTGTGCCTGGAGCCAGTTCTATAATAATCGGCTCCATCTGGTTTTTCTGTGCATTGGGAATAATCCAATGAATGGTATGGCCCAGTTCTTCATTTTCCATTATGGAAATATCATCTTTCTTGAAGACGATCTTGTCGTCTATCTGTTCGTTAAAGAAATCCTTTATATTGGTACCGAGGCTCTCCAATATGTCCATCAGTGTTGCTATGGACGGAGAGGTCAGCTCCCGCTCAACCTGTGAAATAAAGCCTTTGGACAGTTCACACCTGTCTGCCAGCTCCTGCTGAGTCAAGCCGTTTAGAATTCTTAGTTCCTTTATTTTTTCCCCTATTTTCATAAATATCATTCCCGTATCTTAAAACTAAACTTTAAGTTTATAATAGCTAAACAAAAACACTTACATATACATACCACATTTCAATACCCATGTCAATAAAAATTATTTAATTATTTTTGCTTTCTTTAACAATAAAAAGCTGCCATAATGTGCAAGCTATTTCTATTGAGGAAAAAGGAGAAAAAACGCATGCTTCATGTGGAAAACATTTCAAAACACTATACCACTGGAGATATGATGCAGACCGCTTTGGACGGCGTAACCCTCAGCTTTAGAAAAAATGAATTTGCAGCCATACTGGGCCCCAGCGGTTCAGGAAAAACTACTTTTTTAAACATCATTGGAGGGCTGGACCGTTATGACCAGGGTGACCTATTAATAAACGGAAATTCAACCAAAAATTTTTCAGACAAGGACTGGGACGCATACCGAAACAACAGCATAGGGTTTATTTTTCAGAATTACAATCTTATAAACCACTTGAGCATAATGGACAATGTAATGCTGGGCATGGCGCTGAGCGGAAAAAGTGCAGGCGAAAGGCGGAAAAAAGCCATTGAGGTGCTTACCCGGGCAGGGCTGAAAGATCATATCCACAAAAAGCCCAACCAGCTCTCTGGCGGCCAGATGCAGAGGGTGGCCATAGCCCGGGCGCTGGCCAATGATCCGGACATCATCCTTGCCGATGAGCCCACCGGCGCCCTGGATACCAATACCAGCATTCAGATCCTGGATCTTATAAGGGAAATAGCCAAAGACAAGCTGGTCATTATGGTTACCCACAATGCAAGCCTGGCTGAGAAATATGCGGACAGGATTATAGAGTTTCAGGACGGACGTGTAATTTCCGATTCCAATCCCTATGATGCAGCCGAGGAGAAAACCGATTATCGGCTGAAGAAAACCAGTATGGGTTTTGGAACAGCCTTGATGCTGTCTTTCAAAAACATCCGCACCAAACTCTTCCGCACTCTGCTGACCTCCTTTGCCTCCAGCATCGGCATTATCGGCATTGCCCTGATTCTGGCTCTGTCCAATGGATTTGACATGCAGATTGCAGCTTTCGAATCGGATACCCTGTCTGGCTTTCCCATCATGATTGCTCAAAAGACCGAAGAAGTGGATATGGACTTTATTATGGGCAAAAAAGAGGAAGACCAGGATAAATACCCGGATGTTAAGGAGATTTATCCCCATGACCCTAACAAGGATAAGAGGATACACACAAATATCTTTACCGACTCCTATATTAAATATATAGAAAACATAAACCCTGAATGGATTTATGGAATAAGCTACACCCGCCTTGTCAGCTTGAACCTTTTAAGATCCGACGGCAGAACCGCTGCTGCGATAGACAGCTCTGCCATAAACCTGACGGCCTATCCGGAAAACCCTGACAAGAACCTTCCAAACTATTTGGAAACTGCCTATGACTTATTGGCAGGTGAATACCCCTCTGGAGGGCAGGACCTGGTTTTGGTTGTAGACAAATACAATAAAGTAAACAAGGCCATATTGGAAGAACTGGGATTTAATGCTGATTTAAAAAGCATCAGCTTTGATGATATACTGGGTTTAAAACTTAAAGCTGTTCCCAATGATGTATATTATAAGAAGAAAGACACTCTTTTTGTGTTAAACGGTGATCCAAAAAACCTGCAGGATCTTTATGACAACGAAAAATCTGTTCCGCTTAAAATAACGGGCATTGTAAGGCCTTCCAAAGACACGGACATTCCGGCTATTCAGCCCGGCATTGCCTTTTCCGATGAGCTGTGCAGGCGTTTTATGAAGGATGCCGAAAAATCTGCTATTGTTAAGGCACAGAGAAAAGCTGACTATAATGTATTGACCGGAGAGCCTTTCCGAACATCGGATGCTCCCGGAGCAGCCGGCATACCCCTGGGCATAGGTTCCCCTGCTGCCGGCAGGTCCATAGGCAGCCCAGGAGGATCAGCTGCCCAGCCTGCAACAGTAAAAAAAGAAACCCTGCTGGCCACCCTGGGTGCCGACAGCATACCCTATATGATTACCATTTATCCGGTCAGTTTTGAATACAAGGATTTGGTGCTGGAATACCTGGATGCCTGGAATGAGAATAAAAAAGATGAAGACAAGATTGTTTATACCGATCTGGCAGGCACCATAACCGACCTGTCCGGCGGAATTATGCGGGCTATTACCCTGGTGCTTATGGGCTTTTCCGCAACTTCACTGATTGTTTCCCTAATAATGATAGGCATTATCACCTATATATCTGTTCTGGAACGGACAAGGGAAATCGGCGTACTTAGGGCTTTGGGGGCCAGAAAAAAGGATATTGCCAGGGTCTTTAATGCAGAAACCTTTCTGATAGGAGCAGTATCCGGCCTGATAGGCATTTTAACAGCTTCATTTCTGACCATACCTGTAAACAACATTTTGGAACGGCTGACAACCCTGGAAGATGTGGCACAGCTGGATATACGCCATGCAATCCTGCTGGCGCTTGTAAGCATCCTTCTGACTATGGCAGGGGGATACCTGCCTGCAGGCATGGCTGCCAACAAGGATCCGGTAAAGGCATTGAGGAGCGAATAAAATAAATTGCAGCCAACATTGAAGGAATTAGCCCAACGAAATAGAATAGGTTAATAATGTCGGCTGAATATGCAATGCAGGGGGTAAGAATATTTTGAAAGGCCAATTAAGACACAGAATAGTATTCCGCACTTTGCAGATTATCATGAAACCTTTCCTGATGTGGAAATTCAATTATCGCTTTGAAAAGGTTAAAGAACTCAATTTTCCAGCCATCATTCTTCCTAATCATGTAACAAACTGGGATCCATTGCTGGTCGGCCTCAGTTTTCCCCGGATGATGTATTATGTGGCCAGCGATCATCTCTTCCGTTTAGGCTGGCTGAGCAAGATAATTGAATTCCTGGTAGCCCCAATTCCAAGGGTCAAATCAGCAGCTGACAGGAAAACTGTAGTGAGCATTTTCAAGCGCATCCGGGAAGGACATAATATATGCATCTTCCCTGAAGGCAACATGACCTTCGGCGGAGAGACCGGCGGGCTTCACAGAACCACAGCCAGGCTGGTCAAGCGGACCGGAGCCGCCCTGGTCACATACCGCATGGAAGGGGGCTATCTGACCCAACCCCGCTGGTCCAGGTCGCCCAGGCGGGGCTCCATGATCGGGTATCCTGTACGGATCTATACGCCGGATGAAATAAAGGCCATGTCTGAAGATGAATTGATGAAGCGCATTGAAGATGATTTATATACCAATGCTTATGAAGAACAAAGAAGACGAGGGCCCATAGCGTTTAAAGGCAAAAACCTTGCCGAACACCTGGAAACCGCTCTCTACCTGTGCCCCTGCTGTGGAAAAATGGGAGAGCTTAAGAGCCAGGGCCATCACTTTTATTGCAGCTGCGGTTTAAAGCTCAGATATACGGAATATGGTTTTCTGGAATCTGAAAATGAACAAAAGCCGCCCTTTACCACCGTACTGGACTGGCTGCGGTGGCAGTCGCGCAGGGTGCGGGAACTGGCAGCCGAATGGCGCAGCCAGCCGGATAACCAAGTAATTACATCCGATGAAAAACAATCCCTTTGGAAAATTCAAAGAGCCAAAAGATCCAGGTTGCTGGGCAAGGGAAGGCTGCAATTGTTCCGGGACCGTTTAGCCTTTCAGTCACTCAATGGCAGAGACTTTTCCTTTCCCTTGTCTCGAATATCTGATATTTCCATTCACGGGCAGCGCACCCTGATATTCACAACCACCGACCAGGAATATTATGAGCTGAAATCTTCAGTGCCCCGCAGTGCACTTAAATATTATGAAATCTGCAAGGCTCTGACAGGCCAGCATAATATATATGAAGGGAAGGGTTGAATTCATGGATTTTTCAGCAACCAACACTGCACTTTGGAACGGCATGATTCAGTTGGGCATTTTGTCCGCCATCCTGCTGGCAGCCAATGTGCTGCGCAGAAAGGTTGGTTTTATAAGAAAAAGCTTGATGCCCACATCCGTTTTAGCCGGATTTATGGCCTTAATCCTAAGGGCCTTGGGAATAATTAAACTGGATGCTCTTTTCTTGGATTCCGTCACATATCATACCATAGCAATAGGATTTATAGCCCTGTCTCTCCGTATTCCGAAGAAAAAAAGCGAATCATACGAGACTTCCCTGACAGGGGCAAAAAGCGGAGCTCTGATTGTCAGCACCTACCTGATGCAGGGTATACTCGGCATTATCATTTCTGCAGGCTTGGCCCTTACCGTAATGCCTGGTCTGTTTAAAGCTGCCGGCATACTGCTGCCAATGGGCTACGGTCAGGGGCCAGGCCAGGCAAATAATGTGGGTGCAACCTATGAACAGCTGGGTTTTATGGGCGGTCAGTCCTTCGGACTGTCATTGGCGGCAGCAGGCTTTCTCTGTGCCTGTATTGTAGGTGTAATATATATAAATATCCTGCAAAGAAAAAAGATAATTGATGTTCAGGCCATACACGAAAATGTAGAGGCAATGACCATCGAGGATTTCCAGTCGAAGAATGAAATTCCGGTTTCCCAGTCGGTTGACCGCCTGTCCATCCAGATTGCCATGGTTGTAATGATTTACCTGGTTACCTATCTGGTTTCCCTGGGTATTACCAGATTGCTGGATCTTGCAGCGCCCGGCTTTTCAGCCACAGTTTCCCCGGTCATTTGGGGATTCAACTTCATTATCGGCGCCCTCATGGCCATGCTCTTCCGCCAGTCCTTCAACTGGTTTACCAGAATTAAATGGATGAACCGGCAGTATCCCAACAATTATCTGTTAAATCGAATTTCCGGCTTTGCTTTTGATTATATGATCATAGCTGGAATTGCGGCCATTGAAATAAAGGATTTGTCCGGCCTTTGGATTCCTTTCCTGATTATGGCTGTTCTGGGCGGATGGGTCACCCTGGTTTACCTGCAGTGGCTGTGCAAAAAATTATACCCCTCCTATTATCATGAGGGGCTGCTGTCCATGTACGGCATGCTTACCGGCACCATCAGTTCAGGTGTCATGCTGCTTCGGGAACTGGATCCCAACTATAAGACTCCTGCTGCCAATAACCTGCTTGCAGGCAGCAGCTACGGCATATTGCTGGGAGCGCCCTTGCTGGTTCTGATCGGCATGGCCCCCAAATCCGATCTGATGCTGCTAATTGTATTCATTGCTCTCATAATCTACATGACTATTCTCATCTTGTTTATGCTGAAAGTCCAGCCCCGCAGAAAGAAGTGATTCCGGCACATGCGGCCTTCTGGCTTTCTGGTAAATCCTCCACAGAATAAAAGAACCAGCTGATACCAGCAGGGTCAGGATTATGGAGATAATAAAGCCGGGAGAACCCGGCTCACTTATGTTAATCCCTAACAAGGTGGTAGCTGCCAGACCGGGCAGCATGCCCAAAGCCGTGCCCGACAGATATTTTGGAAAGCTTACTTTCCAGATGCCCAAAACCAATGAAACGGCATCACAGGGCAGAAAGCCTATGGCCCGGACTATGAATGATACGAACCATTGATTTTCATGCTGAAAGGTATCCAAAACCTGCATTTTTGGATACCTTTTTATTATTCTCTGATAAAAGCCTGCCCCGGCATAGCGGCCTATCAAATAGGGCACTGTAGTACAGACCAGCATGCCGGCAAAATTTATTACAAAGGCAGCGAAGGGTTTAAATATTAAACCGGATGCCAGGTATAAAACCGGTATGGGTATTATAACGATCAGGGATTTGACTGCAAAGGCAGCTATCATGAATATTACTGCCAAGGTTTGGTTCCTGGGAGCATGCTCAGCCACATCTTCCGGGGCCAGCTCAGCGTCAAATGCCAGCACAGGCTGCACTATCAAAGTAAGCATTAACAGTATTAAAAGGATTGAGAAAGTTTTAAGTAAACCTTTCATCTGAAATCTCCTTTTCAGCCAGACTGACATTTACCGCAAACCTTGTTTTAAGCTATAATGATAGAAAAAGGGGCGCTGAATAATGAAACAAAATATATGCTTCACAGACTCTCCTGTGGGAAAAGTGGGCATTATAGAAAACGGCCATGCCGTTACCCGGGTATTTTTTGCAGCAGAAAATAATTCTACGGGAATTAATATAGCAGAAACAGAGCTTCTGAAGGAAGCCTGCCGCCAGCTGCAGGAATACTTTGCCGGAAATCGAAAAAAATTTGACCTGCCCCTTGCACCTGAGGGCACTTCGTTTCAATTAAAGGTATGGAAGGCCCTTCAGAGTATTCCTTATGGGGAAACCCGTTCCTATAAGGATATTGCCATTGCCGTGGGCAGCCCCAAGGCTACCAGGGCAGTAGGCATGGCCAACAACCGCAATCCCATTGCCATCATTATTCCATGCCATAGGGTAATCGGATCCAACGGAAAACTGGTAGGCTATGGCGGAGGCATGCATGTCAAGGAATTCCTGCTGAATCTTGAACAAGAATAAAACCAGTTTTATTTTGATTTCAATACTGCATTTTTTACCACTTTGGTCAGTTCACCAAATATCAGGGGCATGGCTGCTATTAGTAAGGTTATGTCCCAGTCATGCAGGTGCATCAATTCCACATTAAATATATTCCTCAAAGCGGGAACAGCCATAACAAGCAGCAGCAGTCCAAAGGAAACGATGGTTGCCAGGTTCATGTTCCGGTTGCTGAATACCCCAAGCTTCCAAATGGGAAGCTTCTCCGACCTGGCGGAATAAGCTCTTAACAGCTCGCTTACAATCAAAGTTACCAAAGCATAGGTGCGCCCCATTTCAATGCCATAGTTCTGCCAGCCGTAATAGAATGAGCTAAGCACTGCCGCTGTCATAACCAGGCTTTGCACTGTAATGTTTATGAGCATATCCCGGTTCAATATGGGTTCATCAGGATCCCGGGGAGGCATCTCCATCAGGCCGGGCTCCTTTCTTTCCGTGCCCAGGGCCAAAGCCGGTAAGGCATCAGTCAGAAGGTTTACCCAGAGCAGGTGGATGGGCAGCAGGGGTATCTTCCAGCCCAGCAGCATGGCAATGAAAATAATTAGTATTTCACCCACATTACAGGACATGAGGAAGAAGACAAACTTTCGAATATTGCTGTAAATAACCCTGCCTTCCTCCACTGCTGCCACTATGCTGGAAAAGTTGTCGTCAGTTATAATCATTTCGGCACTTTCCTTGGTAACATCAGTGCCGGTAATGCCCATGGCCACGCCGATATCAGCCCGCTTCAGAGCCGGCGCGTCATTTACGCCGTCACCGGTCATGGCTGCAATATGCCCCTTGTTCTTCAAAGATTGCACGATCCGAACCTTATGTTCAGGAGAGACGCGGGCATATACACTTACCCTCTCCACCAGCTCATCCAGTTCATGGTCGCTCATTTCATTGAGTTCAGAGCCGGTCAGCACTTCGTCATCGGATGATATTATGCCCAGCTGGCGGGCAATGGCCGCAGCTGTTTCCTTGTAATCACCGGTTATCATAACTGTGCGAATGCCGGCAGATTTACACAGCTTTACAGCTTCTATGGCTTCCGGCCTGGGCGGGTCAATCATGCCTGCCAGGCCGCAGAATACCAAATCCCGCTCATCTTTTTCGGGGTCGGGATGTTCAGGAATCTCATCAACAATTTTATATGCCATGGCCAGCACCCTTAAGGCCTGGCTTGCCATATTCCTGTTAGCATTCATAATGGCATCCAAATCTTCCTGGGTGATGGCAGTTACGGTGCCATCGCTGTGCATAACATGGGTACAGCGGTTAACCAGAATATCCGGCGCTCCCTTTGTAAAGACTGCCAGGCGGCCATCGGCCGTTTTGTGAAAGGTAGTCATAAGCTTGCGTTGGGAATCAAAGGGTATCTCCTGCAGCCTGGGCTGGGACTTGTTGATTTCTTCTCTGTCTATGCCGGCCTTGGCTGCAGCCACAATCATTGCTCCTTCGGTAGGATCGCCGATAATGCGCCATTCATCCAGGCCTTCTTCTGTAATATGTTCCAGCCTGGCATCATTGCACAATGCCTGTATTTCCAGGAGCCTGGCCGCTGCAGGCTGTTCAGACAGATCAAGCTTTCTGCCGTTTATGGTCAATTCTCCTTCAGGCCTGTATCCTTCCCCTGAAACATCAATCTCCTGCCCCAGGGTATACATTTTGACGATAGTCATCTGATTCTGGGTAAGGGTGCCGGTTTTATCCGAACATATAACCGTAGTGCTGCCCAGGGTTTCCACCGCATGAAGTTTTTTCATAATGGCATTGTGCCTTACCATCCGCTGCATGCCGAGCGCCAACACTATGGTAACCACCGCCGGCAAACCTTCAGGGATGGCGGCTACTGCCAGGCTGACAGCGGTCATGAACATGGCCAAGGGATCTTCACCGCGCAACAGCCCCAAAGCCAGCACAATAGCACATATTACCAGGCATGCTGTACCCAGAATTTTGCCCAGTTGTGCCAGCCTGCGCTGCAGGGGTGTATCCTCCTGCACTTCTTCCTGGATCATCCTGGCAATGCTGCCTATTACAGTATCCATGCCGGTGGCAGTTACAATTCCGGTACCCCGGCCGTAGGTTACCAGGGTGCTCATGAAGCCGCAATTGGCCTGATCCCCCAGGCTTATGCTGCCTTCCAGCTTTGCATCTGCATGCTTTTCAACCGGCACGGATTCACCGGTTAAGGCCGCTTCGTCCACTTTAAGATTGACAGAAGTTACAAGCCTGACATCTGCAGGTATATAATCTCCGGTTTCCAATATTACCAAATCACCGGGCACCAGCTCAGACACCGGAATGGATAGTTCATGGCCGCCTCGGATTACCTTGGCATTGGGAGCAGACATCTTCTTCAATGCTTCCAATGCCTTGCCTGCCCGGTACTCCTGCACTACGCCTAAAACTGCATTTATTATTACAATGCCGATTATAACCAGGGAATCCACAACTTCCCCTACCAACAAAGATACCAGGCTGGCTGCTATCAGTATGATAACCATGTAGTCCTTTAGCTGAGACAAAAACATCTGAAAGACGGTTGTGCTTTTCTTTTGTTCCAGTTCATTAGGTCCATACTTCTCCAGGCGGGCTCTGGCCTCATCTGGAGAAAGGCCCTTTTCAGGATCTGTGCTTAAATTTCTGCTGACTTCTTCAACACTCTGTTCATACCATGGACGTTTTTCCAATTATACACCTGCTTTCTCTGTTAATTTTTTAACATATTAGCTTCTATATAGATTTTATTTTAACACTAAAATTTTCCACACTCAAATTTTTTATCCATGCCTTTCCACTTAAATTTACCCATGGCTGGGAATTTTATTTTCGCAATATGTCTGCATACGTTTTTTTTGCATAAAAAAACTGGCAGCTTTTATACTGCCAGTTTTCTTTACATTTTATCATCCAAACAAGGCCATCAATATTCCGGCTGCAACTGCCGATCCAATTACGCCTGCCACATTGGGCCCCATTGCATGCATGAGCAGGAAGTTGGAAGGATTAGCCTTCTGCCCTTCCACCTGGGATACCCTGGCAGCCATAGGAACTGCTGAAACGCCTGCAGAACCTATGAGAGGATTGATCTTTCCGCCAGACAGCTTGTACATCAGCTTACCTATCAGTATGCCGCCTACTGTGCTGAAGGCAAAGGCTACCAGACCCAAAGCTATAATGGCAAGGGTTTCGAGCCTTAGAAATGTTTCAGCTTTGGCAGTTGCACCAACTGTTACTCCGAGAAAGATGGTAACAATGTTCATAAGGGCATTCTGTGCCGTATCCGACAGTCTTTCTACCACCCCTGACTCTCTGAACAGGTTACCCAGCATGAGCATTCCGATCAGCGGAGCTACTGAAGGCAGCAAGAGAACGCAAAAGATTGTGACCACAATGGGGAAGCATATTTTCTCTACCTTGGAAACCTCTCTGAGCTGTTCCATCTTAACTTTTCGTTCCTTTTCCGTGGTCAATGCCCTCATTATGGGGGGCTGAATAATGGGGATAAGTGCCATATATGAATATGCTGCAATTGCTATAGCCGGTAAAAGATGCGGGGCCAGCCTGGCTGTGGTAAAAATCGCCGTAGGTCCGTCGGCACCGCCGATTATACCAATGGACGACGCCTCCTGAGGAGTGAAGCCAAGCAGATTGGCTATGATAAACGCCATAAATATTCCCAGCTGGGCTGCTGCTCCCATGAGCAAGCTGGAAGGCCTGGAAATCAGGGGACCAAAGTCCGTCATGGCTCCAACGCCCATAAATATCAATGAGGGATAAATGCCCTTTTTCACGCCTAAGTAGAGATAGTACAAAAGTCCGCCTGTTTCAGAATCAATCTCTTCCTTCATCAGATTTGCCAATGGCAGATTGGCCAGCAAAACACCAAAGGCTATTGTTAATAACAGCAAGGGTTCAAACTTTTTAACAATGGCCAGGTAAATAAGCACACAGGCTATGCCTATCATAACAAGGTGCTGCCAGGTAAGTGCGGCAAAACCTGAGTCAAGCCATATGGTTTTTAATGCATCTATAAACATTTTTTATCGTCCTCCCATTACTGTATACTGGCCA
>LFTC01000010.1:0-1062 GCA_001512915.1 Clostridiales bacterium DTU083
ACGCCGGAGATTGCTGAAATGGTAAGAAAGCCGGAATCGACCGTCCGAAGCTGGCTGCATACCGGCAGAAAGCGGTTGAAACTGGAGATAGAAAGGGAAGGTGAGTTGGCGTGAAAAAGGAAGACCTTATGGCTGCATTTGATAAAATTAAACCCGGCCCGGATGAAGAAAAGATAATGCTGAACAATATTTTAAGCCGTAAGGAAAGCAGAAAGGAGAAGGCCATGAGAACATTGAGCATGAAAAAACTGGTACCTGTGCTTGGCCTGGTAATTATTATTGCCGGAAGCCTTTTGATAAATAATCTATGGCTGGGGCGGAGTGACAGTATGACACCTGAGGGAGAAATCCAGCCGGATGGTTTAGACGCAAGGGAAGATATGGTTGCGCCTATAACCGATCAGTTCCGTATTGACGATAGACACTATATTCTGCTTCAGGATGAACTCCGGGAAGAATTCGGTTTCCCAGCGCAGGTGTCTGAAGAAGACATCGGCAGAAAGATTACTGTAATAGAGTCTACCCCGGATGAAAGCATGAAGGGGCTGGAGGTGTTTGAATATATTCCTGCAGGAGGGGAAGCGGTTGTAGCCGTAAAAAGGGAAGATGGATACAAGTTGTATAAGTTCTTTACCTTTGAAAGCTATAACAACAATCAGGATGAAGATGCAATTGCCTACCTAGAATTGCATGGAATAAACGGCCCTGAGGATATTAAGGTTATTCAGCTGATAGAATATACGGAAGAGAGCAAAATTAAAGGCGGACTCAATATTGTAGGAGAAATCACTGAACCTGCTGAGATCGAAAAGTTTTACAATTACTATTCTGTGCTGAAAAATGCCAGCGACAAATATTTTGAAGCCCTGTTTGGATATAAGCCCGGCAGTGATCAGAGCAAGGTCACAACCGATCCTGCACCTGATGCAAATGAGGAGATATCTGCCTCTGATGAGGGTGCTGAACCGGATATCGGTCCTGCGCCGGATGAACCTGTATACAATAAGCCTGCAACAGGCGAAGGTACCGCTGCCGAGGATTTGCCTGCCCAGGCGCAGGATA
>LFTC01000010.1:1177-1895 GCA_001512915.1 Clostridiales bacterium DTU083
ATAAGCAGGGCGTGTATTATGAAACCATGTATTACAGAAATATAGGCTTTTTGTCCAGGTATGAGGTAAGCAGGGAATTTGCAGACTTCCTTGCAACATATATTAAATGACATAGGCATAAAGATTTCAGGCAAACAGAATCTCCTCTTCTAAAATGCAATCTATAGAAGAGGAGATTTTTATGGTTTAATATTACATAAAATGACAAGTTAAGCCAAAAGGTGTGGTATCAGCTATGAGTGCTATTTACTGTAAATATTTTGTGTGCTATATTATTATCAATGTATAAAAAAATTTCTATGATTTTAAAACCATTCAAGTCTTTTATGTATCTCTTCTAATAAAGAGCAAAGTTTTACAGAAAAAAATATATAGGAGAGATTATGATGTTTAAGCGTGGTAAAATTTTTGTATTCTTTCTTGCACTAATAATAGCTTTTCTAATTACGCCCATCTTTTCACCCGTTTCAGCTTCAACTGTAGTTGATTTGGAATCATACAAGTTCAGCAGTGTGGAAGAGGTCAATACAGATTTATATCCCTACGGGTTTTCCGCAGACATTTCTCCGATTTCGGAGTTTTTCGATAATTCGGGGAATTATTACGTTGCCTATGATGGCAGTAAGAACTTTTACATAGCAGTCTTGAATAAATCAAATATGAAAATAATTAAAACAATTACCATTAATAAACCCTATCCAATTCTGGGCGGAGTAAT
>LFTC01000026.1 GCA_001512915.1 Clostridiales bacterium DTU083
GCTTTTTCGGGACTGTATGTGCCGGTAGAAACGGACTGATCCTCTATGTCGCTTACGGCGTCTTTGATATGTGGTTCGAGTATTTCAAGGATTTTGTGCGAAGTGTAAGCAGCATCCTTTGTGTGAAGCCCCTTTACCCCCTTTTCTATAAAGGGCAGGCATTGGTTTAATAGCATTATGACAGTAGGGTTGTTTATACGTTTTGGTATATCCCCTACAGTGGCAAGAGAGATTAGGCCGTCAAGGAATTGAGGCAAATCCCCTTCTCTGCCCACCCCGTGTTTAAAGAAGTAGTTATTGGAGAACGCAAACAGTAGTTCTGTCTGCGGGTATCTTAATGCCATAGCCCTTTCAGCTCGCCCGTCCTCTAGGCAGTTTAGAACGGCTTTAGCTAGATTGGGCAAAGGGTAATGTTCCTTTGCCCATTTTAGGTAGTCCTCCCAGGTTTTTTTGCAGGTAAACAGAATATGGGCTGATTCATGTGCACATGACGCTTTTGTAACAACCCATGCTTCTGCCCTTGTGCAGGGTAGACCTGGGATGATTTCAGCACCATCGTTTAAATAAATTGTGCTAAAGTCTGTGCTGGGCAGCCCCGGCATGACTTTAATGTTGTTTTTCTTTGTGAGGGCCCTGGCCAGTGTTTGTAGGCGCTTCCTCATTGATTCTTTCATTATCATGATTACACCCTCTCTCCGTAAATTGTTGCCACCACATCTGCAACAATGTTGCGGGTGTATTCATCGTCGATCCCTTCAGAGATGTTAGAAGTCGCAATTTCCACTTCATCTTTGGGATTATCGACTGACTCTTTAGCGGCACGGATCAGGTTCCGCATGGAGAGAACATCTTCCTCAATAGGATCGTCTGAGTTCACGCGGTTTTTGAGCTCTTCAAATACCCTGGCCAATCTAAATGCTATTTCTTCTTTGCAGCCCGACTCTGCAACAACGATGCCGGCAACAACATCAGTCTTGGCATAGGGCACGTTAATTGGGCGAAAACGGTCTTTAAAAGCCTCATTCAAGGGGCTGGTGCCCATGTAGCCAATGTTCATGCAGGCTATTGTCCGGAATGTTGGCGGTGGAGTAATGTACCCTAGCCCCGGAACAGCTAAGGAACGGTCGCGGTGTTCCAGTAACGGGTGGATTGCTGCCGTGATGTCTGGACGCAGTACGTTTACCTCATCTAGTACTAACAGCTCACCACCAGTTACAGCTCGAAGGAGAAGGCCTTCCTCATAAACTACCTCACCGTTTTTTAGCGTTTTTCCGCCCAGCAGGCCGTCTAAGTCGTGATCTGTTGAGCCAGAAATGCGGTTAACCGGCAGCATCAGGATTTCAGCCACCTTGTTGACTAAGGTAGACTTACCTGTGCCTTTCGGTCCACGCAATAATACTGGCTCCCAATTTTGGCCATCAGCACCGTACATTAAAGCAGATACGGTCTGAATAAGCTCTTTGCCCTGAGGTGTGTAGTTCACGTTTTGGGGTACACGACTGTACTGTGTTTCTGTGAGGTCTATACGCTGACTCTCACGGAATTTCAGTACCTTATTTAGAACAGCAAAGGGAAAGTTATACTGTTCCAGCCATAGATCTTCTTCCGATAGTACGGGAACAAAATCTTCTATTTTAGTTTCTGCCTGCTCTTCTGGTTTGTTATCTGGAACCTCAATCGGTAAAAATTCGCAACGGTTGAATTCGCCACGATTCCCTGTAACATACGGGGTGATGTCGCGAATAACTACCGGTGTTTCCGGAAACGTAGTTACAACCTCTAGTGGATATGGTAGGGGGAATTCGTGTTCTTCATTATCTTCTGTTAGCGCAATGAGAGCTGCTGCAAGATGCCAACAAGTGCCGCGTTTTGATGACCCCTCTGCAGGCAGCTTTTTTATAGCTGAACAAAAATGTGTTGCTACCTTGCCCTTACGGTCAATAGTTAGAACCGATATTTTTCGAGTGCTTTCACTAACTATTTCTACTGCCACATCCCCACTGGCTGTAACTCCTGCCGCTTTTACTAAACCGTTTTTGATGCTTTCTTGAGCTTTTAGATAATTTTTCTTTGTAACATATCCTGCGCGGATTGATACAGTCATTTATATATTTCCTCCTCTTCCCCCCTTACGGGGGGCTGTTTTTTCATAGCTCCCCCCGAGGGAGCGAAAAGGCAGATATTTATTTAGCTAACCAGCTTAACCCTTACTTCGGCATGAGCTACGAGGGCATCATCGAGTCCTTTATGCTCATGCCATAAGGCAATACCGGTTTTATATTTTTTCCTTATTTCGTTAACAAGCGCCCGCGCATGAATCCTAACCTGTTCTTTATGGTAGTCGCTGTCATATGCTACAACCACACGGTTAGCATTCAGATGTTCTAAGACCGGTAAAGCGTGTTTCCAGCAGTTCACGCCAGGAACGCCAAGCATGATTATTCCTAGCCGTTCTGCAGAAATGTTAGCTTTGAGTGGCCCTTCGGTGATCCATACAAGTCCCGGGTGCTTTACTCTTGAAGGTCTTGCCACATGAATGCGGGGCCCCGGTGATGAACCGCCCATATTTGATGAGGAAAACCAGACATACTTTTTGTTCTTATCGGGGTTATCCAGCCGGATTTGAAATCCTACGATCTGTGCAAGCTCGTTTAATACAGGAATTAACATTCCCCGTGTAGCAACACACATCCACCTACCGCCTTCTTTAAAGAAACCGGGCACACCGTACAGATTGTACTTTTTAGCCAATGCATCTACATATTTGCTCTCTGGTGTTGATCTGTACAGGCCGGCCGCAATTTCTTTTTCCGTCATGCCACGGTTAAGCAGGTTTTCTTTATGCTCGGCAGATAATATCAGATGCGAAATAAAATCGCGATAGACCCGATCTAGAAACTTGTCAGGTTTACGTTTCACTATAGGATTGGGCTTTGGTGGATTGTAGTTTGGCACTATATTGTGCTCTTTGAGCTTATGCAGCCAGCCACCATTGGCAACCTCCCTATCAGATGGAACCCTCATACAAACGGCGATCTCATCATTAAAGCCGCACCAAGATGTTTTGCCGCAGATAGGGCATGGATTATTCTTTTTTGCGTTAACAAACGGCTTTGGTTCAATCACCGAATACACCTCCGAAGTGAATCTGAAGGGGGATTACTCCCCCCTTAATCTTGTTTCACTTTTCTTACCGTAAACCGTTCGTATCCGGGTGATTGAGACAAAAACGGTTTAATGGCTTCCATGTCCACCGCCCCACATTCCAGGGCATTTTTTATGTCGTAAGAAACACGGCCTTTAATAACAGCACGAGAAATCTGAACATCTCCGGCGATCAGTTTCTTTTCTCCTAGCTTTTCGTAAAGTCGGGATAGCCGTGCTTCTAAAACACCTTTTTTATCACGTAATTTTTTGTTTTCGCTGTCAAGGGCTTTCATGGTTTCACGGACCCTGTGATATTCTGCAAAAAGCTCTTTGTTTTCAGGATCGTCAAGCTCTGTGCAGATATCATCTAAAAAGGAATCTTCAGTCCAGCAGTGACCGTGAAACTCACAGTAATGCGGGCAAGTATTCCCTTTCAGATCCGTTGACTCCCAGTAGCAAGGGAATCCCTTAGCATGAGCGTCTTTGGGAACAAAAGGCACAACCTCTTTCAATACATGGTTTAGCCAAAGATCTTTCATTTCAGCTTCCAGAGCTTCTCCCTTTTCCGGCACATAGAATACCGGGTACTCCACAGGAGTAATGCCATAACGGCCAATGATAAGATAGATTATCTTGCCCTGTGTGTAATAGCGTTTCCCGTCAGCGTCTTTTTTGTAGTGGAGGTAGCCCATAAGCTGATCCACGTGACCCTGAATGGGCAGCCCTTGGTTCGCCCTTTCCTCACTAACGGCTTTGATCTCGACCAACAGTTTCTTTGAAGGCCACACAATGTCAACGTGACCTTCCCCGATTGGGTCGCCGTAAGGGTGGTTTACAACAAATTCCCTTATGATTTCGCCAGGGTAGAGCTCATCAAGAACATTAGTGAGCCAGAGTTCAATTGCTCGACCCTTTTCAAAATTCTTGGCATCATCCAGCGTCATTGGGTGAGTTACTGAATACCCTAGCGCACGCAGAACCCGTTTGCGTGGGCAGCTGCCGTTTTCTGATAGTCGTAGTTCTCTAGGATTAAATCTTGTTTTGTTCAGCTGCTTTGTCATGTAATCCTTGAGAGCATCGTCTAACTTAAAGTCGATAATTTTCTTTGCCGGTTTACTGCTCATTAAGCTACCTCTCCTTACCTGTTAAATTTATAAAGGCGTTGCTATACAGCAACGCCTTGTTTCCACGAGAACCGTTCGGGAAACTCCGTGTTATAAGGAGCTTTCCGAACGATTACTCTACATATTTTCCTTAGCCCCCTGATCTCGTGCGGCGCATCCTCAAGCATTAAATCAATGCCCAACTCGGCAATGACTTTTGGCTTATTGCAGCTCATGATTAGTGGGGCTTTGGGAAAACCGTTTCTCCTGAGCCACTGTTCTGTGATTTGCCGGGCCCACTCAGGACGGGCAGTAACGTAGAACAGTTCATGCTCTTTGGCCAGCATGTGCAGGCATTCTGCTGCACCTTTTAGGGGTCTGGCTCTTGAAAAGATGTCCGGGTTTTCCTTAAAGATATCTGGAGTCACCGCCGGCGAATGATAATGCCTAAGCATCTCATTTAAGCCATCGGATTCCCCCCTTTTAAGGAGGCAACCAGCCAGCGGTGTTATGATATCTGCGATGGTATTGCAGATGTCTATGCCAATTCTCATGTTGGCGCCCCCCTATGTTTGTTTTATTCTGCGGATAAGAAGGTCATGCGAATGGAAAAGCCTCCTCTTATGCCCAGCTTTACTTCAGCAAAGTTTTGATTGCAGAAGATATGGCTGTGGTCAGACAGTTCTATGAGGCAGTAACCGTCTTTTTTAATCTGCTCGATAGCTCCTTCTAATAAGGGGATAAACTTATCGGTAGCTTTCATTGTATTACCCCCTTCTATTAAAACGGAATATCATCGTCCATCATGGGGTCATCGAAAGTCGGTACTCCCATATCACCCGATGAGTCTGTTGATTTCCGGCTATCGAGGAATTGGACGCTGTTGGCAACGACTTCCGCAATGGTACGGCGTTTGCCTTCTTTGTCTTCATAAGGGCGAATCTGTAATCGCCCTTCGACGGCAACCAGACTACCCTTTCCAATGTATTGGGCGCAGTTTTCAGCCTGTTTCCTCCATACCACTACCGGCACAAAGTCAGCTTCCTGACCTCCATCGCCTTTAAAACGCCGATTAA
>LFTC01000047.1:0-614 GCA_001512915.1 Clostridiales bacterium DTU083
GTCTGGCGGGTAGCTGTAAGCCGGAAGAATATGTTAGAGTGGGTTACAGCCGCAGATTCCGATAGGAGATTTCGTGGAGAACTATCTGATTACTGGCATAAGATGAAAAATGCCTCATTAGTTTCATTGGCTCTTTGCGTAACCGCTTCTATGGTGCGCCCGGATATCTGGTATATCAGCCTTATTATTGCTTTGATTTGGCTTACATCACCCTATATTGCCTATAAGATTGGTAAGCCAAAGAAGAAACACTTGCCTATGCTTTCAGCTGAACAAATTCTTCATATTCGTCAATCAGCAGTTAAGACATGGAGATACTTTGATGAATTAGTAAATGAAAGTGAAAATTGGCTTCCTCCAGACAATTATCAGGAGGAACCTTACGTTGGCATTGCTCACAGAACTTCCCCCACAAATATAGGGCTTCATTTAATGTCATTGGTATCTGCCAGGGATCTGGGATATTTAAGCACCTTGAGCACAGTTGAAAAAATTGAATGTACTATTAATACCATGAACAAATTGGAAAAGTGGAATGGGCATTTTTATAATTGGTATAATACGGTAACTTTAGAGCCATTAAGGCCTCTTTATGTTTCCACCGTTGACAATGG
>LFTC01000047.1:775-2402 GCA_001512915.1 Clostridiales bacterium DTU083
CATCGCTGCTTATTCCCTGGATAAATCAGCTAAAAATGATACCTGCTCCCTTGTTAAGTGAAAGGGGGACCTTTAGTGCTGCAGCAGAAAAAATGGATGAATTGCTGGATGAATTGGACAATTCTATATCTATTCAATATTTATATGATAATTACCTTGATATATTGAAAAAACTGTCCGATATAATCTCTTCTCTGACCAGGGATGCCAACCGTTCACCTGGTTTTGATGAAGCTAGAAAATGGTTGAAACAATTAGAGATTTCGCTTGGTAAATCCTATTTGGCTGTAAAAAAATTCTGTGCTCGTTGTCAAAAGCTGAAGGGAAGTATTGAGAAACTGATCAAAGAAATGGATTTTAAGCTGCTTTATGATGAAAAGAAAGAATTATTCGCCATAGGCATGAATGTTGAAGAAGGACAATTGAGCAAAGTTTATTATGACCTGCTTGCATCAGAAGCTAGGCAAACCAGCTTTATTGCTATTGCAAAAGGGGATATTACTCAAAAACATTGGTTCAAGTTAGGCAGGGCTCTGTCTCTGGTAGGAGACTTAAGAGTTCTGGTTTCCTGGAGTGGCACAATGTTTGAGTATTTTATGCCACTGTTGATTATGAAAAATTATGAGAATACGCTTTTGGATGAAACCTATACAGCAGTGGTTAAAGCACAAAAACAATATGGGGAACAACACCGTGTCCCATGGGGAAATTCGGAATCAGGTTTTTATGCTTTTGATTTGCACTTAAATTATCAGTACAAGGCTTTTGGAGTGCCAAAATTAGGATTGAAGCGTGGATTGGTTAATGACCTGGTAGTAGCCCCTTATGCAACGTTTTTGGCATTGCCAGTGGATCCTATAGCTGCCTATAAAAACTTGGAAGTATTAAGCGCTGAAGGCTTGACCGGATTATACGGTTTTTATGAGGCTGTTGACTATACATCTGAACGGATGCCTAAAAAGAAAAAAAGCATGATAGTAAAGAGTTTTATGGCGCATCATCAGGGAATGATTTTGACCGCAATCAACAACTACCTTAACAATAACATTATGCAAGCCCGTTTTCATTCCGTTCCTATGATTAAAGCTACAGAACTGCTTTTACAGGAAAGAATACCCAGACGGGAAATTCTTATTAAAGATTATGAAGCCGCCTTGCATCATGATTTGGAAAAGACCAGGCAAGATCAGGAAATTCAGGCTGTGCGCTCATTTACTTCCCCTCAATCAATCATTCCTAATATCAATCTGCTTTCCAATGGGACTTACAGCGTCATGCTCAGTGACAGCGGCGGAGGTTACAGCAAATATAATGATTATGCAATTACCAGATGGCGGGAAGATCCTGCCAGGGATGATTGGGGAATGATGTTCTATATAGCCAACCTGAATTCCAATAACTATTGGTCTGCTGCATACCAGCCGGTTTGCACCGAGCCGGATGAATATAAAGTCGTATTTCAGCCCGATCAAGTTACATATAGCAGAAAGGACGGTAATATTGAGACAAAGATGGAAGTAGTGGTATCTCCTGAATTTAATGGAGAAGTACGCAGTATTTCACTTACCAATCACAGCGGCAGCGGAAGAATGATAGAAATAACCAGCTATTTCGAAGTTGTGCTGTA
>LFTC01000037.1 GCA_001512915.1 Clostridiales bacterium DTU083
AATCTGCACCCCAACCTCTTCTTCTATAAATTTAATATTTTGATCGAAATTACCAAATAAAGCCATTAGAATTTCAATATTGTCAATGTCTATGATGCGCTCTGTCAACAGGTTACTCAAACACCAAGCCTCCTATAAAGTATCAATGATTTGCTGCACCGCAATATCTTCCAATGCCTCAATGCTTATTACGGCACTCGCCTTTACATTGTCTATCATATCGTATTTCAACTTTTTGTCAATGATTTTCGCTCCCGGCGGCATGCTCTTTCGTACCTTTGCAAGGGCCGTTTCTTCCAGTTTTGCCTTAAGTTTTGCTATGTTTTTACTCCACTGTATTTCTTCTACCTCGTAATATATTTCCGTATATATAAAACCGTCCTGACGGATCTCCATTTCAAAATTTGAAAAATCAATTTCCTCTTTTCGGTACGGAATTTTAAACCTTTTCCATCCCAGATATTTGATTTCTGATTTCCTGCCTGTCCTTTGCCTATATGGCTCCTTAAGAGACATATGTACTGTTTCCTGGTACCAGGTTCTGGCCAGAACCTGTCCCATGGAATGAACATATCTGACACCTATTGTATCAGGATGCTCTATAACGCCGCTTACCAGCAGCTGGCCTTTCCGGACAGTCTGCCCCGGCTTTACTGCCGGCTGGCCGTCCAACACTATCATTTTTTCTATGATGCCGTCCTTTGCTGCCACGATATTGCACGGGGTATCCTTATCAATCACTTCAGGGGGCAGAACCGCTTCCTTTACTCTCAATACAGCCCTGCTTCCCCTGATCTCCAGACTTGCCCAGGATAATTCAGGGAAGCTCACAATCAGTTGATTTTCAAGCAGCATGCTGTCAATATGGGGCTTGAATGCTCCCGGCTTTACACCCAATGATTCCAGTTTGAATAAAATCTCCTGCGGATCAACTTTCTCAGTCCCTTCCACCTCAACCGACCAGACAAAAAATGACAGGCCATAGATTATAAGCAGAAATATAAATATTCCAGCAGTCAGCATTTTACGTTTCCTGTATCTATGCATAATAAAGGGAAGCCCTCTTTTGTCCACTATCCGCACCCTGCATCGCACTTTCCTGGAAATACCGCGGAGCTGTCTGAAACCGCTGATGCTTATCTTAGCGGTCAATGAGGTATAGCTCTGTCTTTTAATTCCCCACAGATATATGCCCCTGCTGACCGTTATATTAATAAACTTTTCCAAAGACAAACCGTCAACGCGGATTACTACATAACCTTTCAGGAAATTCCATAATATGTAAAAGAACATTGGTCTGTCTCCTTTTATTAAGGATAATTACAGCTCATATGAACTCAATTATCTTTATTTCACCAATGATCATAATGTCATCGGCTGCTATGTTTTTCAGATTCATTTCGCTGCCCTGTATTCTTATCACTCCAATGGAAGAATTGACGCGAATTCTCTGCGGGGTGTATTCAATTACGCCTTTGTGGTTTTCCACCAGCATCTGATTGTTCCCTATCATGCTGATCTTCGGCAGGTTAAGCATTATCTCCTTGGGAAGCTCAAATATGTCGGAAACGGCTGATTTCATTTTTTCCAGCCTTTTTCTGCTCATAACTCCACCCCCATTTCTAATAGATATGCATATTCCTTCCTGTATAGAAGCAATAAAAAAAGCACTCCTTAGAGTGCCAAATAGTCATATTATGGTTTATTGCCTGCGGCGCGATAAGGGCGGCCCCAGCACTTCCGACAGGATAATGCCGTTTATCAGGCTGTCGTGGGAAAAATCAAGTTTGTGTTTCGGTGTTTCCCTTGTATTTTCAGTTTCCAGCATGGTCGTAATGCCCGTGTCTGTTGCCGCTTCAGGTTCAGGAAAGCTAATGCTGGGTGCAGCCTCCATTTCATCATGGATGAATGATACTGCCTCATGTTCAATGGGGGCTTGTTTAGGCTGGTGGACAACTTTCTTCCCGGGATATGCCCCATAACTGCCATGCCTTCCGCCGGGCCTTTGCAACCCTCTTTCAGGAATGCCTCTAGGATCCGGATAGCTTCTTTTCACAGGTTTTACCGGAGGTGCGGGCTGGCTGATCGACCTTATTATGCTGCTAATCACAATGAAAATAATAATAGGTATAAAAAGTTCCAAATAAAACCCTCCTTTCGGGGGCACTGATTATTTTTTATCAGTCTCGGGTGTTTCATTTCCTCCCATCTTGGAAATGGATTCCCTCATCTGAGTATCGGCTATTATATTCCTCATATTATAATAGTCCAAAACTCCAAGCTTGCCTTCCCTCAATGCAGCAGCCATTGCCTTGGGTACTTCCGCTTCTGCTTCTACAACCTTGGCTCTCATTTCCTGTACGGCAGCCTTCATTTCCTGTTCCCTGGCCACAGCCATAGCTCTTCTTTCTTCAGCTTTAGCCTGGGAAACACGCTTATCTGCTTCCGCTTGGTCAGTCAGAAGCTGAGCACCGATATTCCTGCCAACGTCCACATCAGCTATGTCTATGGAGAGAATTTCAAATGCCGTGCCTGCATGCAGGCTTTTGTTCAGTACTGTCTGGGAAATGCTGTCAGGATTTTCCAAAACTTCCTTATGACTTTCAGAAGAACCTACTGTAGTAACGATACCTTCGCCTACGCGTGCCAGAATGGTTTCCTCGCCGGCGCCGCCAACCAAACGGTCAATGTTGGCACGTACAGTTACCCTGGCTTTTACAATAACTTCAATTCCATCCTTGGCAACTGCTGCCACCTTCGGAGTTTCAATTACCTTGGGGTTAACACTCATCTGTACAGCTTCCAATACATCCCTGCCGGCCAGGTCAATGGCAGCTGCCCTTTCGAATTCAAGGGGGATGTTTGCCCTTTGGGCTGCAATCAAGGCGTTTACAACCCGGTCTACATTCCCGCCGGCCAGATAATGGGCTTCCAGCTTATCCACACTTACATTCAATCCTGCCTTGGTCGCCTTGATCAGGGGATTGACAATCCTGCTTGGAACAACACGGCGCAGGCGCATCCCTATAAGGTTGAATATGCCGATCCTGACACCTGCTGCCAGGGCGGAGATCCACAAGCCTAGCGGCACAAAAGTTAATATTATTGCCAATACTACAATAGCGGCAATGATAATGCCTGTCACTATGAGAATTCCTTGAGGCATAGCATTAGCAGCTGACAATGGGATATTTGATAACATACCATACCATCTCCTTCGCATTCATATATGAATAACAGCCTTCCGGCCAATTACTCCACTGGTGTAACAATAATCTGCGTGCCTTTGGAATCGACAACCTTTACCTTTATTCCCTTTGGAAGATAGCTGCCATCGGATATGGCTTCCATCCTTTCACCATCTATCAGCACTGTTCCCACAGGCCTCAGGGGGGAAACTACTTCTCCAACAGCTCCTGTCAGATCAGCATGAGCGTGAGGATCCTTGCTTACATAACCTTTATCCACTGTTTCCGATTCAGTCAGAACCAGCCTGCGGAACAACCGGGGGCCTCCCAGCAGCTTATACAGAATAGGCACCAAAACAGCGGTGGCTGCCAAAGCTATCCCCAGAGTTATAATACCCTGAACAGGCGTAGGTGCAGCAAAAATAATTGCTATTACAAGAGAAATGATGCCTGATATTCCAAATACACCAAACCCTGGTACAAAAAGTTCTATGATTAGGAGGATTAAGCCTATTAAAAATAAAAGCACAGCCCACCATTCAGTATTGCCGGCCAAAAATCCGCCGCCAAAATACAAAGCAAAAGCTATGATGCTGACTATGCCGGGCAGCCCAAATCCTTGCATAAAGATTTCAATTATCATGGCAATTATAGCTATGGTCAGCAGTATTGAGGATACGTCATGTCTGGTAAGAAACTGGGCTATCCGTACTTTGAAATCCGGTTCTGCTTCTATCACCTGGGCATCCGACCAGCCCATGAATTCCAAGACTTCCGCAACATCATCAAGCACAGCATCAGCGTAGCCCAGCTTTTTGGCTTCTTCTGCAGTTATATTAACCAATTGTCCCTTAGGAAATCCAGGCACGTCAAGGTTTTTATCGGCCATGCCTGCTGCCAGCAAAGGGTCGCGGCCTCTGGCTTCTGCAGTGGAACGAAATTCCCCGCTTACTACCGCAACCGTTTTTTCGCTGTAGGGTATCGGCTCCGCGGATCCCATGTGGCTGCCGGGAGCCATGATAATGGTTTCAGCAGCTATGGTGATCAAGGCACCTGCAGACACGGCACGATCCTTCACAAATGCCGCTATTGGTATTTGTGAATTGAGAATGGCATCCCGAATCTCTATGGCAGAAGAGACCAGGCCTCCCAGAGTTGAGATTTCGATTATAATACCTTTTGCACCGGCCGATTCAGCCAGTTCAATCTGATCTGCCAGATATGCCGACATAGCAGGGGTAATCTCATCTTTCAAAGGTATAATATAAACCTGATCGCTTTCAGCGGCCAGGATACTGTACGGCATAACAGACAGATACAGAGTAAAAATTAGAATGAATAAAGCTGTTTTCCTCATCATTGGCATATCTCATTTCATTCTATTGATATTTATGGAATTCTTTCCCTCTCATCCTTAACTTATTCGCTGTGCAAATTTAAATTCCTTCCTTATATATTTTATTAAACAGAATTTGCAAAACTACACGTCCATGATCAGAGATTTCAGAAGGCATGACTTTAAGGTTTAATGGAACAATATTATCGGAAACATAAATTCTGTCGATTCTAACATTTGGAACATCATTTCCCCAGGCGAATGTAAACTGATCCAGGCAATTTAACGCCAGTGCACTGTCAATAAGATTGGAATCCATAATGCTCATTTCCACATTGTCAGAATGATTGTTAAAATCCCCCAGTAAGGTAATGTTTCCTTCCCGCCTTGAAATTATATTATTTATATAATGTATTTGTTTTCGCCTTTCCCATGAATTCAGCCCGAGATGTGTAACAAAGACGTGCCAAAGCGTGCCATTAATATCAATATCTGCCTCGATCATTCCCCGGGGTTCCAGTTCCATTCGGGGCAGTCTGTGGTTAATTGCCCTTAGAATGGGATATTTGCTTAACAGCACATTGCCGTATTGTATGCCCAGAATGCTAATGTTCTCTCCGTAAAAATAATGGTAGCCAAGCTGTTCTGCTATTATTCTTGCCTGATCCTGATAATTGGATCTGGGCATGTTGAGATCTACTTCCTGAAGGCCGATAATGTCGGCATTGGTTTCCCGAATCTCTTCAATAATACTATCCAATTCCACCGTGCCGCTCCCACTATGAGCACTTCGTATATTAAATGTCATTAATGTAAGTGTCTGCAATGATTCTTCATGAGCTGGATTATCGGCTTCATGCAGCTCTCTTGCTGCTTGGATCGCCTGATATTCCATTTCCCTTGTTTCCAGCTTGTTTGTTATTTCTATACCGGCTGTCATTAGGTCAGCTTTGTAATATATGCCGGGTTGGATGGTCGAATTCCTGATTAAACCTAACAATGCCGCCAATACAGCAAGAATAACCCAAAACCCCTTTTTCCTCATTACAGCCCCCTTAAGTATTATGTTAACTAAATTATATAATAAAAAGCGGGGCTTTTCAGCATCAAATCCGAAAAAACTGAAATAAAAAAACCCGATGGCAACCATCGGGTTTTAATAATCTTTTCCAGCTGCTAGGGAAGGAGCGATTGTGACAATAATCGCATTAATAGTGTCTCCTCTTGCGAGCTGCTTCTGACTTCTTCTTTCTCTTTACGCTTGGTTTTACATAGTGCTCTCTCTTCCGTACCTCGGCTAACACGCCAGCTTTGGAGCATTGTCTTTTGAAACGTCTTAAAGCGCTCTCAAAGGATTCATTTTCCCTTACTCTGACCTCTGACATTTTACTTTCCCTCCCTCCGCTAGCACAATTACCCGCATATGCGAGCTGTCGTATAGGGATGTAAAAAATAATGTACAATACATTATACCGCAACGGATTTAACCATGTCAACAAGATGATTCCTTTATAACATTCTTATCCGAATTGTGTCTCCAAGGTTTTTCCGCCAAGAATATGATAATGCAGGTGGAAAACAGTCTGGCCTGCATCTTTGCCGCAGTTCAGTACAACCCGGTATCCGGAGTCCTTTATACCCATTTTCTCAGCCACTTGGGGGATAACCGAGGTAAGATGGGCAATTATCTTACCATGTTCTTCCTTTATTTCATTCATGGATGAAATATGTACCTTTGGAATCAGGAGCACATGAACCGGCGCCTGGGGTTGTATGTCCTTGAATCCCAGTATTAAATCGTCCTCATATACTATGCTGGATGGGATTTCCTTTTTGACAATCCTGCAAAACAAACAATTATCCATAGCTAATCCTCCTAAAATTTCAATTTAATCCGCTATATATAATTATTAAATAAAATACAATTTGATGCAGCCTCAGATTATATGGCCTGTAAGGCTGTCTTCTCCTATTGATTCGACCATTACCGGAAGCAGCCTGCCCTCCAGGCTTGAATCTCCCTGTACCGTTACCCGTAAGTATTGGTCCGTATATCCCTCATAATACCCTTCCAGGTCAGGATGCTCTTCTTCAAAGAGTACCATTACCCGCTTGCCCTCAAACTTCTTCATGAAATCCCGCTCCAGCCTGCGCCCCAGTTCAATCAGCCTGCGGCTGCGCTTTTCCTTGCACTCAGGCGGCACCTGGTTTTCGAATGAAGCGGCAGGTGTTCCGGTTCTCGGAGAATACTGAAATACATGGATTTTGCTGAAACCAATCTTTTCTACAAAAGCACAGGTTTCTTCAAATTCTTCTTCGGTTTCTCCGGGAAATCCCACCATTATGTCAGTAGTAACCGCTGTATCAGGCATTTCCCTGCGCAGCCGGTCCACAATTTCACTGAACTCCTGAGTGGTATATCTGCGGTTCATGCGCTTCAGGGTAGCATCGCATCCGCTCTGAAGCGATATGTGATAATGCCTGCATACCTTGGGCAGCTGACTGGCTGTGCGGACAAAACTATCCGTAAGCAAGGTTGGTTCCAAAGAACCTAAACGGATCCGTTGGATTCCTTCCACCTTATGAATATCCTGAAGCAGGTTCAGCAAATCAGTGGTCTTTAAATCCTTGCCATAGGAAGCTATATGAATGCCGGTAAGCACAACTTCCTTGAATCCAGCATCTGCCAGGCGCTGCACTTCCGCCAGAACACTCTGGGGCTGCCGGCTGCGGATAGGGCCCCTGGCATAGGGAATTATGCAATATGAGCAAAACTGATTGCAGCCCTCCTGGATTTTCAGCACAGCGCGGGTCTTTCCATGAAAGGTTTCAATTGGAGTATCTTCAAATTCCCGCACCTTCATAATGTCTTCCACTGCATTGATGCTGCTTTCAGTCGCTTCAGCCATCTCCACATATTCAACTATTCTGCTTCGGTTTTTAGTACCCACTGCCACCTTTACCCCGGGGATGGACAAGACTTCATCAGCAGCCTGTTGGGCGTAGCAGCCAACTACAGCTATAATCGCATTGGGATTAGCCCGGTGGGCCTTGCGGATCATCTGCCTGGATTTTCTGTCGCCCAAATTGGTGACAGTGCATGTATTTATAATATAGATATCGGATTCATCCTGAAAGTTTACCACCTGATAGCCGCTGTTTACAAACAGCTCTTTCATGGCTTCGGTATCATATTGATTTGTTTTGCAGCCTAAAGTATAAAAAGCTACCCTTTTACCGGGAGCTGATTTCATTCCAATTCCTCCATTTGATACATGATGGCAGCCAATACTGCCATACCTGCTGTTTCAGTTCTTAAGATTCTTGTGCCAAGGGAAGCAGAAACCCATCCATGCTTTTCTGCCATTATGACTTCGTCTTCCTCCAGCCCGCCTTCAGGGCCTATAAGTATTGCAATGGAATCAGGTTTTTCGGCCTGGCTTTGCAATATTAAACGCAGGCTTTGGCTTTTTTCTTCCTCCCAAAAAATGATCTTTAAGCCTGCCTGGCAGCTCTTAACGGCCTGATCAAAAGTTAACGGGCTGTGCACCTTAGGAATTATTCCACGCCCGCACTGCTTGGCAGCCTCTTCAGATATACGCTGCCATCTGGCGGTTTTCTTTTCTGCATCACGCCCGCTGCTTATCCTTACCACCGTACGGGCAGTTGTAATAGGTATTATATCATATATGCCCAGCTCAACACACTTTTGTATAATGGTCTCCATTTTTGAAGCTTTGGGCAGGCCTTGAAGCAAGGTAACCTTTAAATCGGGCTCTGTCTTGCTGGGGCTGCTTTCCGTCAGTTCAACCCTTACATGTCCTTTGCTAATTTCCCGGATGACGGCCCGATAATCGGTTCCCTGGCCGTTGCACAACATTATTTCTTCACCTGTCTTCAACCGCAGGACATTTTGTATATGATGCGCATCGGTACCGGTAATAATGCATGTATTGGATTCTATGGCTTCCGGGCTGATAAAAAACCTATGCATTGTATCTGCACACCACCAAGGCCCATTCCCCTTTGGTTTTCTTTTCAACTATTTCCAAGCCGGCTGTTTCTGCCGCAGCTGTTACGTCCTGCAGTCGTTCCAGTATAATGCCGGAAGCGATAAATAGACCATCAGGATTCAGGTAATTTCCTATTACATTGGAGAGATTTATAATAACATCAGCAAGGATATTGGCAACAGCAATATCATACCTGCCTTCAACCTTGTCCAGCAGATTGCCCCTGATTACATCCACCCGGCCTTCCACATGATTTCTTCTGACATTTTCAGCTGCAATTCTGACAGCATTACTGTCCAGGTCAATGGCGGTTGCATACTCTGCACCAAGAAGCACGGATGAAATTGCCAGTATGCCTGTGCCGCAGCCGATATCCACAATCCTGTCTCCTGGCTTTATATATTTTTCAAGAGCATAAACACAAAGGGCGGTAGTTTCATGGATGCCGGTTCCGAAAGCCATGCCCGGATCCATCTCCAGCACTATCTCATCGCCCTTTTTATCGTATTTTTCCCAGGAAGGCTTTATTACAATGCGTTCGCCTATTTTAAAGGGTTTATAGTACTTTTTCCAATTGTTTGCCCAATCTTCTTCCTTGACATTATTCAGTTTAACGTCTAAAGAACCCAGATCCAGCCCCGTTACCTGTTTTTTAAGCTGATCCAGTTTTACCTTTATCTGAGCAAATTTTTCTTCAAAATTTTCATCATCGTTGAGATAAGCTTTAATCAATACGCTTTCTTCCATATCATCCAGGATGGATTCATCAATATAGTCCCAGCTATCTTCATCTTCCTGTATCAGGCGTATTGAGTCTGAATCTTCTATAACAACACCGGTGACCCCCACATCATAGAGAACCTGAGCGGCTATATCCGCACCTTCCGATGTTGTTTCAATTGTAATTTCTATCCAATCCATTCCCCTGCCTCCCATACAGCAAAATTACACACCGAATACCTCTTTCATTTTCTTAAAGAAGGACCTTCTCTGCTCAGTTTCCCCGGTTATCTCCTCAAACTGCCTCAGGAGTTCCTTCTGTTTTTCATTCAAGCGTTTGGGCACTTCTATGTTGACCTTAACATACAAATCTCCTCTTCCGCTGCCCCTCAGATGCTGTATACCCTGGTTGCGCAGACGGAATGTTGTGCCTGTTTGTGTCCCTTCAGGAATGGTATATTTTATCTTGCCGTTTAAGGTGGGTATTTCCAATTCCGTGCCTAAAGCAGCCTGGGTAAAACTGATAGGGACATCACAATACAGGTCATATCCTTTTCTCTTAAACAGCTTATGAGGCTTGACGGTAATGCTTATGTGCAGATCACCCGGCGGGCCTCCGTTTTCTCCTGTCTGCCCCTGTCCTCTTAAGGTGATGACTTGATTGTTATCGATTCCTGCAGGGATGGTTACGCTGATTTTCCGTGCACGGCGTATCTTCTTACTGCCGTGGCACTTGGCGCACGGTTCTTCTATAACTGTGCCTTCCCCATGACATCGGTTGCATGTGGTTACATTGACAAACCTTCCAAAGGCAGTGTTTTGCGTATGGGAGATCTCGCCGCTGCCGTTGCATACAGGGCATGTTTTTACACCGCTGGAACTCTTTGCCCCCGTACCGTTACATTGGGGACATGTCTCCATGCGGGTTAATTCAATTTCTTTTTTGGTGCCAAAAGCCGCTTCTTCAAAAGTTATCTCCAGGTTATATTCTAAATCAGCACCGCGAGCAGGGCCTCTTCTAGCACGCCTGGACCGGCTTCCAAAACCTGTGCCGCCAAAAAACATGTCAAAGATGTCATCAAACCCGCCGAACCCGCCAAAATCAAATCCGCCGAAGCCTTCACCCGTAGGGCCGGCATGGCCGAACTGGTCATATTGTGCACGGGTTTCGGGATTGCTGAGCACCTGGTATGCTTCATTTATTTCTTTAAACCTTTCTTCCGCTTCTTTGTCACCAGGATTCAAGTCAGGGTGGTACTTTTTAGCGAGCCTTCTGTAAGCCTTTTTTATGTCTTCCTCTGAAGCGCCTCTTTCAAGGCCCAGTATTTCATAATAATCCCGCTTTGCCAATGGGTTCACCGCCTATATCTGCAGTCTTTGAAAAAGCCAAAGCATATTGCCTTGGCTTTCTAATTATACATGAATTATTTGTCATCGTCCATCACTTCATAATCTGCATCAACTACATTATCGTCATCATTTCCTGAAGCTTTGCCACCACCCTGGGAGTCTGCCCCCTGGGTTCCTCCTGCCGCTGCACCTTGCTGTTGGTATACCCTTCCGAATACTTCGTAGGATACCTGGGTGAGCTTCTCTGAAGCTGCCTTTATTTTATCCACATCATCGGACTGGACTGCCTTTCTGGTTGCTTCAAGCTCAGCTTCAATTTTTTCCTTATCGGCAGAGCTTATCTTATCACCCATCTCCTTGAGGGTTTTTTCTGTGTTGTATATCAGTGCATCAGCATTGTTTTTAGCTTCCACCGCTTCTCTGCGTTTCTTATCCTCTTCTGCATAGCGTTCGGCTTCCTTGACCGCCTGTTGGATTTCTTCTTCGCTCAGGTTGGTTGATGCAGTAATGGTGATTTTCTGCTCTTTTCCGGTGCCTAGATCCTTGGCCGATACATTAACGATGCCGTTAGCGTCTATGTCAAAGGTAACTTCAATCTGAGGAACTCCTCTGGGTGCCGGCGGAATTCCGGTCAGTTGGAAACGGCCCAGGGTCTTGTTGTCAGCAGCCATTTCCCTTTCCCCCTGCAGCACGTGGATTTCAACGCTGGTCTGGCCATCAGCGGCAGTGGAGAATATCTGGCTTTTCTGGGTTGGTATGGTGGTGTTTCTTTCAATCAGTTTTGTAAACACCCCGCCCAGTGTTTCAATACCCAGAGATAAGGGGGTAACATCCAGAAGCAGTACATCCTTAATCTCGCCGCCCAGTACCCCGGCCTGGATGGCTGCACCAATGGCAACGCACTCATCGGGATTGATGCCCTTATGGGGATCCTTGCCCGTTTCTTTTTTGACAGCTTCCTGCACGGCAGGAATTCTGGTAGAACCGCCGACCAGAATGACCTTATCAATGTCGCCGGCCTGCAAACCTGCATCCTTCAGGGCATTTCGCAGCGGAACCATGGTTTTTTCCACCAAGTCAGCTGTCAGTTCATTGAATTTTGCCCTGGTAAGATTCATGTCAAGATGCTTAGGCCCTGAAGCATCGGCTGTAATAAAGGGCAGGTTGATATTGGTGGTCAGGGCGCTGGACAGCTCTATTTTAGCCTTTTCAGCAGCCTCCTTCAGACGCTGCATGGCCATTTTGTCCTTACGCAGATCAATGCCGTTTTCTTTCATAAATTCTTCGGCCAGGTAATCGATTATGCGGTTGTCAAAATCATCGCCGCCCAGCCTGTTATTGCCGCTGGTGGCCAATACTTCAAACACTCCGTCGCCTATTTCCAGCAGGGATACGTCGAAAGTACCGCCGCCCAGGTCGTATACAAGAATTTTTTGGTTTTCTTCCTTATCCAAGCCATAGGCCAAAGATGCAGCAGTAGGCTCGTTTATTATACGCAGAACCTCAAGGCCTGCAATTCTTCCTGCATCCTTGGTTGCCTGCCGCTGGCTGTCGCTGAAATATGCGGGAACGGTTATAACTGCCTGTGTAACGGTTTCGCCCAGGTATGCTTCCGCATCCTGTTTAAGCTTTTGCAGGATCATGGCAGATATTTCCTGCGGAGTATATTCCTTATCATCTATTTTTACCTTATAACTAGTTCCCATTTCTCTTTTTATTGATATAACGGTGCGGTCCGGATTGGTAATGGCCTGTCTCTTTGCTATCTGGCCTACCAGACGCTCTCCGTCTTTTGTAAAAGCTACAACAGAAGGCGTGGTTCTGCTCCCCTCCGCGTTAGGTATAACTACCGGTTCTCCACCTTCTATAACTGCTACACAGGAATTGGTAGTACCCAGATCAATTCCAATTACTTTTCCCATAAAAAAATCCTCCTTATTTACAAATATTCATATATCAAGTCAGCAAGTGATCAGTGGAATTCTTGTTTCTATGACTTGTATTGCGATTCTGAACAGCGGAGATCAGCGAGCCACCTGAACCATGCTGTATCGGATAATACGCTCGCCCATCCTGTATCCTTTCTGGAGAACCGCTGTTATGGTATTCTCCTCCTGGCCCTCTTTGGCTTCTACCTGGCTGACTGCATTATGCAGCTCCGGATCAAAGGGTTTGCCCAAAGCTTCTATTTCTTCTACATTCAGCTTGGCCAGGGTGTCCAGGAATTGTTTTCTTACCATCTCAATTCCCTTGAGAATGGATTCATCCACATTTGATTCATTAAAAGATTCAATAGCCCGATCCAGATTATCCAATACAGGAAGAAAGGCTTCTACAACATCTGCAGTGGCTGATTCATAGGATTCTTCCAGTGCATTGCGGTTACGGCGCTTATAGTTTTCAAAATCAGCCTGCAGCCGCTGAGCTGCCTTCAAATACTCTTCCTGTTTGGCTTCTGCCTCTGCTAATTGTTTCTTAAGTTCTTCCACTTCCGAATTGTCATTGCAATTGCATTGGTGAGAAGATTCCTCTTCTTTTGAGCAGCAAGACCGATCCTCACCAGCTGGATCTCCAGTCTCGCTGCAACACTTGTCGGTTTGCTCCTGGTCCTCATACTCCTCATTAACTACTGGTTCTTTATTTTTTTCGTTTTCCTTCACAATCTCACCTCGTATATAATACTTGCAGCGTTATCGGCTTCATTTATTATCCGTAAAGCTTTGTCAAATAGCTGCTCAAAGCCTTGCCCATATGGTCCATTACAGCTACAGCTCTGGAATACTCCATCCTGGTAGGACCTATAATGCCTATGGCGCCAAGCACCCTGTCCCCCAGGCTGTAGGTAGCTGTTACAATGCTGCATTCCTTAAATTCATCATAGTGATTTTCAGCGCCTATTGATACCTTTACACCATCATCCTGAGAGCTGGCCAGCACGTCGTAGAGTAAATCCTTCTCCTCCAAAAGGCTCAGGAAAGAGCGCGCTTTAAATATATCCTGAAATTCCGGAAGCTTGAATATGTTGGCAGTACCACCCAGGTACACCTCTTTATCCTGAACAGCTCTCAGACTGTGGGTCAGCACATCCACCAGTGAATTGAAAAATTTCTGATTCCTTGCAAATACTTCCTTGATTTTCGAAACTTCCTTCAGATCTATTTCTGAAAAAGTTTTGCCTCGGTATTTATCATTTAGTATATTGGATACCTTGTTCAGGAAGTCTCCATCTATGCCATCCGGGACACGTATTACGGTATCTTTTAAAATACCGGAACTGGTTACCACTACCAGCAGGGCAAATTCCTTGTCTATGGGAACCAGTTGTATGTGCCGGATGGTAACCTTGCTCAATTGAGGCGCTAAAGCAACAGATGTATAGTTTGTAATTTCGGACAATACCTTGGCAGTATTGAATATTACCTGCTCCAGCTGCATTATTTTCGTTTTGTAAAGCTCTTTAATGTATTCCGCCTCCTGGTCATTCAGACTCCTGACCTTCATTAATTTATCCACATAGAGACGATATCCTTTATCAGAGGGAACTCTGCCGGCTGAAGTATGAGGCTGTTCCAGATAACCCATTTCTTCCAGGTCGGACATTTCATTCCGAATGGTGGCAGAACTTACCCCCAAATCGTACTTTTTGGCCACGGTTCTGGAACCGACCGGTTCGGCGGTGATTATATAATCGTTGATGATGGCCTGCAATATCTTGAGCTTCCTTGCATCCAGCTTCATCAACGCTCACCTCCTTGTTAGCACTCTCCTTTATTGAGTGCTAAAACTATTATTAAATTAACACTTAGATACCTTTTTGTCAATAGGTTTTTCAAAATTCAAAAGAATGCCACAGCTATGCGGTTTTGAAAATCAAAGCCCAGAGGGGTGGGACGGACAGCCTCCTCATCTTCAGTCAATAAGCCCTGGTTCTTAAGCTCCATGATTGGATCTCCGTAACGCTCATGCAATGAAAATCCAAACCTATTTTGAAAAGCTTTCTTGTTTATTCCCTCATTCAAACGGAAGCCCAGCATTAAGGTTTCCACCACTTCAGTTTCCATGTCTATTTCCTCGGAATAATCCACAGCAGGCTTTCCGGACTGTATTCTTTCAATATATTGTTCAATTCCGGCTGCATTGGCCCGCCTGACCGACCTGAAAAAGCTGTGGGCGCTGCATCCGCATCCTAAATATTCACCGTTGCGCCAGTAATTCAGATTATGCCTGCATTCCCATCCGGGCTTGGCAAAATTGGAGATTTCATACTGCATAAAACCCAGACTCTCCAGCAGGGCAACTCCCCTATGATACAGGCTTCTTTCCCTTTCATCGTCCATTTGCCTGATCTTCCCCTGTTTCATCCATTCATAGAATACTGTTCCTTCCTCTATAATAAGGCTGTAGGCAGATAAGTGGTTTATGCCTGTTGAAACTGCCTTTTCCAGGGTCTCCTTCCATTCTTCCCAGGTCTGGCCGGGCAGGCCGAATATCACATCTGCGCTTATATTTATAAACCCGGCTTCCTTAGCCCAGTCAACCGTTTCCCTGAATTGACGGCTGTTATGAATCCTGCCGAGCTGTTTCAGGTGATGTTCCTGCCATGCCTGGAGCCCTATGCTCAGCCTGTTAAAACCGCCTTTGAACAAAATCTCAAGCTTCTTTCTGTCTGCCGTGCCTGGATTGCATTCTATGCTGATTTCAGCATCCCTGCTGATATCAAATATTTCCCTGCATTTGTCCAGAAGCTGCACCAGAGTTTCTCCATCAAAAAGAGTGGGGGTACCCCCACCCAGAAAAATAGTATTTACTGCAATGTTTTCACCACGATAGGTTTCCAGTTCACTCATAAGCGCGTTGATATAGGGCGTTTTCAAATCTTCCCTGCCTGCCCAGGATGAAAAATCACAGTAACGGCATTTCTGCATGCAGAAGGGCAAGTGAAGGTAAAGCCCGATTTGCTTCATTTCACACTCTCCCTAATTCAGCTTCAGAACAGACATGAAGGCTTCCTGGGGCACTTCCACGGAACCTATCTGGCGCATCCTCTTCTTGCCTTCCTTCTGTTTCTCCAAAAGTTTCTTCTTCCGGGTGATATCGCCGCCGTAACACTTGGCCAAAACATCTTTCCGAAGCGCCTTTACGGTTTCCCGGGCAATTATTTTATTGCCTATGGCGGCCTGTATGGGGATCTCAAACATATGCCGCGGAATTGCTTCCTTCAGCTTTTCGGCTATGCTCCTGCCCCTTTGATAGGCCTTGTCCCGATGTACAATTATCGACAGGGCATCCACCGGCTCGCCGTTTAGGAGAATATCCAGTTTTACCAGATCGGCTTCCTGGTATCCTATGATTTCATAATCCAGGGAAGCATAACCCCTGGTTCTGGATTTCAGTGCATCAAAGAAATCATATATGATTTCGTTTAAGGGAAGTTCATAGGTAAGAATAACCCGGGTTTCTTCCAAATATTCCATCTGCTTGTATACTCCCCTGCGCTCCTGGCACAGCTCCATAACAGGCCCTACAAATTCAGAAGGAGCCATGATTTGGGCCTTTACCACCGGCTCCTCCATGGTTTCTATCTCATCCACAGGCGGAAAATTAGTAGGATTATCTATTTCCAGCACCTCTCCGTTGGTTTTCAGCACCCTGTAGATAACACTGGGAGCTGTGGCGACTATGTCCAGATCGTATTCCCGCTCCAGCCGCTCCTGTATAATCTCCATATGCAGCAGTCCCAGAAAACCGCAGCGAAACCCGAAACCCAGAGCTGCTGAAGTTTCAGGCTCAAACATGAGAGAGGCATCATTGAGCTGGAGTTTTTCCAATGCATCTCTTAAGTCTTCATATTCGGCACCATCCGCCGGATAAATGCCGCAGTATACCATGGGCGTAATGCTCTTATAACCCGGCAGGGGCTCCTCTGCAGGCCGGTCGGCATGGGTAATTGTATCGCCTACCCTGGTATCCCTGACATTTTTCATGCTGGCTGTTACGTAACCTACATCGCCGGCCTTCAAAACATCACAGGAAGTCAGATATGGCTGAAAGATGCCCACATCGTTAACTTCAAATTCCTTACCGCTGGCCATGAAGCGAATGCGGTCTCCCGCCTTAAGTGTTCCTTCCATAACCCGGATATAGGCAATTACCCCCCTATAGCTGTCATAATGGGAGTCAAATACCAGGGCTTTTAAAGGAGCGTCTTCATCTCCTTTCGGCGGCGGAATATATTTTACTATGCTGTCCAGAACATCCTTGATGCCTATTCCGCTTTTGGCAGAAATAAGGGGAGCATTTTCCGCATCCAGTCCAAGAATATCTTCAATTTCCTTCTTTACCAGATCCGGCTGAGCGCTGGGAAGGTCAATCTTATTAATTACCGGAATCAGTTCCAGGTCGTGTTCCATGGCCAGATAAACATTTGCCAGGGTCTGGGCTTCAATGCCCTGGGAAGCGTCAATGACCAAAATGGCTCCCTCACAGGCCGCCAGGCTTCTGGATACCTCATAGGTAAAATCCACATGCCCCGGCGTGTCAATGAGGTTCAGTATATATTCATCCCCGGCCTCATCCTTATAAACCAAACGCACGGCTTTGGCCTTTATGGTGATGCCTCGTTCCCGTTCCAGGTCCATGGAATCCAGCATCTGGTCTTCCATTTCCCGCTGGGCAATAACCCCTGTTTCCTCCATTAAGCGGTCGGCCAGGGTAGATTTGCCATGGTCTATGTGTGCTATTATGCAAAAATTTCTTATTTTATCCTGCCTGCTGACGGGCATATTTGCAAATGCCTCCTAATTTTGATTAATGCCATAATACATCCGATTGCTAAAAAGAATCAATATATATCATACAATAATAATGGAGGAAAATGCAACCACAGGCTATTTAGACATGTTGATCAGGCTTAGCAGCCTGCGCCGTAAGAATTCCAGCAGGCAGTGAATCTGACTGAATAAGCTGTTTATTGCTTCTTGGATGCGGTTTTTAAGACTTGGAAAATCTCCGGCAGCTTCCCTCAGAGCTTGTCCGGTATTTTTAAATGACAAAATGCTTTCATTGGTTTCCAGGCCTAAAACAGTCTGCATGGTGTAATAGGTTTTGTATACACCTGCAAAAAACAATAGCAGGCAAGCCAGTAGCATAAGGCATCTGATTCTTGCTCTTCTTTTCCTTAAACGGCTGCGTTCCAGACGGGTCAAATCTTCCACCTCATTCTACAATCTGGCTTATAGCCTCTGCCAGATATATGCAAGCACGTTCAGCTTCTTCCAGGGTTGTAAGGGTGCTTCCAACTTCAATAAGGATGGCATTGGTCGACACATGCTGATTATAACGTCCGGTTTTATAGTATACATCTCTGGCAAGACCGGGATACAACTCATTCAGCTTGTTCGTAAGCTTTATAGCAAGTTTGGCATTTTCTTTCCAATTGGGCTTTTCACTGAATCCGCCCATTATGCCTTCGCCTGTGCCGATTACCACCATTACCCTGGCAACCCGCTCTCCGTTTATTATAACCACATCATCATCGGACTTTTTTCTGCTCCTTTTATCGTAAGCATTGCGGTGTATGTCTATGAACATATTCAAAGAATCATATTCAGCCATCCGCTTTTTAAGTGTTTCCAAGGATTTGGCATAAGAAGCATTATAATTCCCGGCTTCGTGGTTGGTCTTGTCATGCAGAACTGCAATTCCCCTGTCTGAAAGGGCTTTAGCCAGTGCAGTTCCTATTCTAACTACGGAATAATTCATATCATCGGTGCGAAATGCTTCAGCAGATGCTTCGGCATAAGGGTCTTCTGGATTCTGCCTGTAGGCCTCCCTGGTATGGCTGTGATAAATAAGAATCTTGGGCCCCTCCCCCTTCATTTCAATGGGGCTTTCATCCACCTGAATATGCTTAATTTGAATTTTTATTTCATCCGATACTTCCTGCATGCTTTCTTCATTGGAGTCGGCACTGCTGATTTCAATCGGGCTGGCAGGCCGGTCTGCATTTCCACGCCCCGGTGTGCCGGAAGCTGCCTCCACCACTTCATTCATATCATTGTCCGGAAGTTCAGGGGCGTATTCCAGGTACGGCATGGGATATGCAATAAAGGTCTTGGGATTCTGGATGTTTCTTTTTATGGCCAGGTTCCACAGCAGTGACAGCATTCCGCCCGCACTTTTATCTTCCGCTGCCACAGCAGGAAAACCCGCTGCCAGCATGAACCGGTATGCCGGATGAACATCATCAGATTCCATCCAGGGCTTATCTTCATTTTCGGAGTTTTGGTACGCCTGGCCAAATGATACAGGATTGCCGGATAAGAGCCTCCAGGATAAGAACAATACAGCTGCCAGCAGGACTGTTATTATAAGAATGTACACGAGAGTAGACACACGCACAACCTTAAACCGGATCATCCCAGCACCTCATTTCCCCGGAGCTGAAAAACCATCTGCTCCCTTAAACTAATTTATTCCGAAGAAATGAAAATCATGACAAATGGGATGATATTACGACAAGTTAGTGAAGATAGCGGCTTACATCCTCAATTGACAACCCCTTATTTATGGCCAGGTTTATGCCATCGGCTATAATTCCGGCCGCATCATCTATCAGCATATCTACTTCTTTGGGCGTTACCACCAGGTCCCCCAGGCCTTCCGCCAAAACCTCTCCCACCAGGCTGTTCAGATGCTGTTCATCCAGGGATTGAAGCATCCTGTAAAATTCACTGTGGGAATCTGTCTGCTGGGAAAATTCTCTTATGAGCATTTCCAAGGCATCCCTGCCGATAGTATGGGCATATACCACTGTGGGCACGCCTATTGCCAGCGTCGGCACTCCCAGGGATTGTTCCGTCAGCCCCATTCGCTTGTTGCCGATACCTGAGCCGGGGTTTATCCCCGTGTCGGCTATCTGAATGGTGCTGCCTATCCTCTCGGTTTTGCGGGAAGCCAAAGCATCTATGGCTATTATCAGATCCGGCTTTACTTTATCAACAATTCCCTGAACAATCTCACCCGTTTCAATACCGGTTATGCCCAGCACGCCGGGCGCAACTGCGCATATGCGGCGCATCCTGTCATCCACCTGGTCGGGTACATATTCAAATATGTGGCGTGTGACAAGTATTTTATCCACCACTTTTGGACCTATGGCATCAGGGGTTACATTCCAGTTCCCCAAGCCCACTATCAGGATCACGCTGTCATCCCTTAAATCAACCAGCCTTCTGATCTCATTTGCCAAATGCTGCTTGACCTCTTCTTCGTATTCCGGATTCCGGTCCGGGATGCCGGGAGCTTCTATTGTAATATAGTTGCCCATCGGCTTGCCTAAATTTTCCTCACCCTGCCTGGACACCACCTCCACACGGGTTATGGATATATCCTCTGCCGGATATACATTTTCAACATTTACGCCGGGGATTTCCTGCCTGCTCCGTTCCTGGGCCATTTCTCTGGCTTCCATGGCCAGGTCTGTCCGGATGTTGGTCCACATGGAATGTCATCCCTTTCTGTTACGTTTATTATTAAATGCTCCTTCTATTTTCGCCCGGCAGATACAAAATTATTCTATTCACTCTTGCGCAACCAAATATTTAGTGGTACAATATAAGACGCTGATTTCAATCGAGGAGGTGAAGAATTTGCCAAACATTAAGTCAGCTATAAAAAGAGTCAAGGTAACACAAACCAAAACTCTTCGCAATAAAAGAATAAAGTCTGATCTTAGAACTGCCATAAAAAAGTTTGAGGCAGCATTGATGGAAAACGATGTGGAAAAGGCTAAGGCTCTTTATCCTATTGTTACAAAGAAACTTGATATGGCTGCTGCAAAAGGCACCATTCATAAGAATGCTGCCAGCCGCAAAAAGGCAAAACTGGCTCTTCGATTGAATGCAGCATCAGGAAAATAATAAGAGCACAAAAGCTTCCCGAATCAGGAAGCTTTTTTTGATTTACTGCCTTATGATACATTTTCCTGGCTGCACATTTTAATTACCAATAGTTCTATGCCCAGGCGGTCTTTGATTTTTCCGCTTTTGATTCCATAATCCAGCTCCAGGCATAGGTTCAGTCCGCGGAGCAGTTGTTCTTTTGTAAAACCCCGCGATTGCTGCATTCCTTTTTTTACTGAATAAGGATGGAGCTTATAGGGTTCTGCTTTAAGCTTGTTTTGTATTTGAGTCAGGTTATAGCCCATTTCATCATAACTTTTGCAAAGAAGCATGATTTTCAGCTGCCTGGCAATCAAGGCCAGTATGCCGAATACAGACTGTTCCTGTTCCAGCAGGATTTCCATCTGTTCCAGGGCAGTCGCTTTCCTTTTGGCCGATACTGCATCGATAAACTGGAAAACCGTATATTCCGGAGACGGAGTGATAAGCTTATCGATTGCTTCCCTGGTTATAAGGTCGGACTTGCCTGCATATGAAGCCAGTTTTTCCACTTCATTTTTTATATCCTCTAAATTGTTGCCAGCCTGCAAAATAAAGTATTCCAGATCTTCATCGGATATTTTCAGCTTGTTAAGCCTGAATCTCTTTCTTGTCCATTTTATAAGATCCGAGTGGCTTAACCTTTCAAATTCCACTGCATGGCCGTATTTTGCTATGGCCTTGTATAGAGCCCGCTTCTTATCAGCACCGCCCCTGGTATAAAATATGAGGCAGGTACTGTCAGATACCTGTTCCAGGTATTTTATTAACTGATCCTCATCTTCCGGCTTTTTACCTGTCAGGCCTGTATAATCCTTTACCACCACTATCCTTTTATCAGACAGGAAGGGCAGGGTTTCACCGGCAGCAATAATTTCATCTGCCCTTGTTTCCGTGCCGTCAATAATTTGATAGTTTAAATCCCGATACTGTTCCGGTATCCATTTTTCCAATATCTGATAAAGAGCTTCTTCCTTTGTAAACTCTTCCGGACCATGAAACAGATATAGCTTATCCAGTTTTTCCTTATTAATCTGCCTGAACAATTCCATATAATCCATGCCGTTTACCTCTATTCCGAATTACCTGTATCCTCGGCTGGATTTGCGGATTCTTCCCCGCTGCCTTCGGACTCTTCGGATTCACTGCTCTCCTTGTCTGTTTCTTCTTCCGGCTCTGTTTCATCAACCTGCTCTTCTTCCACTATTCCTTCTTTCAAAAGCAGTATGAAATCTTCCAGATTTTTGTTATGTTCAAAAGCCAGTGATACAGCCTCTGCCATTACGTTCAGGGTTCCGTTGACATTTTTGCCGGGTTTCAAAGCCTGGCCCTTTTGCATCATGTCTTTAAACTGGGAAGGCAGGCCTATTTCTTCAAGCCAATCAGACTGGTAAACAGAAGCATCTGCAGGCATCAAACCTGCATTCTTTATCCTCTGCTGGGATTGTTCACTGACCAGGAATTGAATAAATTCCCAGCTTTCAGGTATGGATTTTGTAGCACGGCTCATGGTAAGAACATACCCGCTTAATATGCCGCCGGCGGCATCTACATTACCGGGTGCAGGCAGAGAAGCAACCCCTACTTTTCCATATAAGGGTGATTCCTCATCCAAAAATAACCGGGCAGCATATGACCAGTTCCACATAAATGCTGCATTGCCTGCCTCAAAAACTGCCCTGCAGTTCTCCGGATCCATACTCATGGAGTTAAGCGAAATTACTTCTTCCCGTGCCATGCTGACCATAAAGTTCCAAACATTGGCCACGGATTCCTGGTCAAATACAGTCTCTTCTGCTTCAAAATCCGGATATGTACCGAAATAATGCCATATGCCTGCCAGAAAAGCTGCTGCGTTTTCCTCGGCTGATCCAGGAAAAACCAGGCCGTATTCCATTTCATTGGCTTTCATTATCTGCAATGCCAGCTGGAACAGGTCTTCCCATGCAGCAGGCGGAGTTTCCACCAGATCAGTACGGTAATAAAGCAGGGGCATATCCTGCCAGAAGGGCCAACCATAGGTTTTGCCTTCCCAGACCATTGCATCTGCCATGCCGGCAAAGAACTTGTTTCTCTTCTCTATTGACAGGCCTCCGTCCAAAGGCTGTATTTTCTGTTCCGCTGCCAGCTTGGCCAGCCAGGTATCATGGATTAAAATTATATCCGGTACTGTCTGTCCTTTTTTAATAAGCTCATCGAGTTTTTCCAGAAACTCCTTGCGCTGCCCGGACCCCTCTATTCCTTCAACAATTATCCTGTCCTGAGAATTGTTGAATTCCAGGATAAGGCTTTTTATTACATAACTGCTGTCATAGGGATAGTAAAAATATAATTGTTTCTTGGGTGTTTCCTCTTCGCTTTCCTTTTCTAATGCTGAACAGCCGGATAATAAAGTGAATATAAGAAACAGGGCTGTTAACCCTGCAATAATTCTCTGCCTTTTCATGCTGCACCTCCGTCACATGCCGCTGGAGCCAAAACCGTTTGCTCCCCTGCTGCTGTCGGACAGAGCATCTACAAGTTCCACTTCCACCCGTTCAACACGTTGAATGATCATTTGAGCGATTTTCATGCCCTTTTTGATGTAAAAAGGTTCCTTGCCATGATTTATCATAATGACGCCTATTTCCCCGCGGTAACCTTCATCTATGGTGCCAGGAGAGTTCAGCAGCGTTATCTGGTGTTTCAATGCCAGGCCGCTCCTGGGCCTGATCTGCGCCTCTGTTCCCTCCGGCAGCTCTACGACAATGCCGGTGCGTATAAGCCTTGAACCACCTGGCAGCAATTCTGCATCCTCGATGGAAAACAAGTCCAGCCCGGCATCTCCCGGATGAGCATATTCGGGGATTCTGGCATCAGGATGAATTTTTTTCACCTTGAGTTTCATACGGATGCCCCCATTAATTACTTTCACAAATAATAGTATCCTATGACAGGGGATATTTCAATTACTCTTCTTCAGTTTCTCCCAATCCAAACCGCTCATGAATGGCTTTTACTGCTTTTTCAGTTTCATCCTTGCGTACCAGGCATGAAATCTTAATCTCGGATGTACTGATCATATGAATGTTTATATCTTCCTTGGCCAAAGCTTCAAACATGGCAGCTGCCACCCCGGGGTGATTTGCCATGCCTGCACCCACTATGGATACTTTGGCTACATCATGGGTGAAGTTTACCCCTTTTGCACCTATATAATCCAGGTTTTTATTAATAAGATCCACCGCTTCTGTCAGCTGATTCCGGGCGATGGTAAAGGAAATATCCTTAGTATCTCCTCTTCCTATGCTTTGTATGATAATATCCACATTAATATCAGCATCTGCCAGCAATTTAAATATCTTGAAGGCTATGCCGGGAACATCCCTTACAGATAAAATGGAAACTCGAGCTATATCCTTATCATAGGCTACTCCCTTTATCATTGTTTTTTCCATTTCTGCTTCCTCCTTGATAAGCGTTCCGTCGTGATCATTAAGACTGGAACGAACCTCCATATTGACATTATACTTTTTAGCCAATTCCACAGAGCGGTTATGCAAAACCCTGGCACCCAGACTTGCCAATTCAAGCATTTCATCGTAGGATATATCCTTTAGTTTACGGGCATCCGGCACAATTCTGGGATCTGCCGTATATATGCCGTCCACATCGGTATAGATTTCACAAAGATCTGCTTTCAGGGCAGCTGCAAGAGCAACAGCTGTGGTATCAGAACCGCCCCTTCCCAATGTGGTTATATCCCCGTGTTCATTTACACCCTGAAAACCCGCAACAAGCACTATCTTTCCTGCTTCCAGTTCATCTTTAACCCTTTTTCCGTCTATATTTTCAATTCGGGCATGGGTATGAAAAGAATTGGTATAAATTCCTACTTGCTGCCCGGTCAGGGATACTGCCTGGTATCCCAGTTTTTCAATTGCCATGGCCATTAATGCAATGGAAATCTGCTCGCCGGTGGACAGGAGCATGTCCATTTCCCGCTTGGACGGATTCTCACTGATTTCCATGGCTTTTTCTATCAATTCATCTGTGGTATCTCCCTGAGCTGACAATACAACCACAAGCTGGTTGCCCTGCCGGTATGTATCAACTATCCGGCGGGCTACATTCATCAGCCTTTCAGCATCGGCCACCGAGCTGCCGCCAAACTTTTGTACGATTAACGCCAATTGGTCTGCCTCCCTTGCTTTCAGAATTGATAAAAGCATAAATATGCATCTAAAATATAAAAAAATTAATATACTTAGGAATTGTATCACTTTGCATTTTTATTGACAAGGTTTTTGGGAAAAAAGTGAATAAATTTTGCTATTCAAAGCACACTAAGTTTGGAGGTGCATAAGTGATGAATATAAATCTAACACAAAAGGAAAGAACCTTATTGGAAGATCAAAAAAGCCATGAGGAAATCTGTATCAAAAAATATAATAATTATGCAAACCAGGCCGAATGCCCCGAACTTAAGCAGATGTTTCAAACCTTTGCCCAACAGGAACAGCAGCACCTGAATTCCATTAACCAGATGCTGAACGGCCAGGTACCCAATGTGCAGCAGAGCCAACAGCAAGGACAGCAGCAACAAAGTCAAGGGCAGCAACAGGTTCAACAAGGACAGCAAGAACAGCAGCAGGCCGGCATGATAAACAGTTCAGATGCAGATCTCTGCACCGACATGCTGATGACCGAGAAATATGTTTCCAGTGCATATAATACCGCAGTTTTTGAATTTACCAATACCAACGCCCGGGAAGTACTGAATCATATTCAGAAGGAAGAACAGCAGCACGGTGAGGGCATATTCAACTATATGAAGAAGAAAGGCATGTACCAGACACAATAGGGATAAACAAATAAAGCATATGCGAAAATAAAACCGTGATTACGGTTTTATTTTTTGTGTTTAAGTCTATATATAAGGTGAAAACAGTACACAGAATTTGTAAAATAGTACCTGTTGTTATATAATTATTTTATTAACAAAGGTATATTAGCGGAGGTACTACATATGAGTCAAAAAGAAATGATCGAACGAGCAAAAGAACATTTAGGAAAGCTTCTGGAACAGCAATTTGAACGAATCGAACGAATGAAACAGACCAAGGACTTTATCAAGTATGATACTCTGCGTCCCATAGTAATCGGCATAGTCGGAGGAGACGGAATAGGTCCCTATATTACAGCCGAAGCACAGAAAATATTGGAATTCCTTCTTAAGGATGAAGTAAAGGAAGGAAAGGTTACATTCCGCGTTATTGAAGGCTTAACCATTGAAAACCGGGCAAAACACGGCAAAGCCATACCGGATGATATACTGGAAGAATTAAAAAAGTGCCATGTCATCCTGAAAGGCCCCACCACTACTCCCAGGGCAGGAGATCCCTGGCCAAATATAGAAAGCGCCAACGTGGCCATGAGAAAAGAGCTGGACTTATTTGCCAATGTAAGGCCGGTAAAAGTGCCGGAGCTGGGAATAGACTGGGTATTTTTCAGAGAAAACACTGAAGGCGCTTACGCATTGGGAAGCAACGGCATTAATGTAAATGAAGATCTGGCCCTTGACTTTACCGTAACTACACATGAAGGCTCCTACCGCATAATCAAGGCTGCTTTTGATTATGCCAGCAGAAACAAAATAAACAAGGTAACTGTTGTAACCAAGGCGAATGTTGTTAAGACCACGGACGGAAAATTTCTGGAAGTAGCCAGGCAGGTAGCAGAGGAATACCCGGAAGTGGAATGGGATGACTGGTATATCGACATTATGACAGCAAAATTGGTGGATGAAAAACGCCGCACCCAATTCAGAGTAATGGTTCTGCCCAACCTCTATGGAGATATTCTCACCGATGAGGCCGCGGAATTCCAGGGAGGTGTAGGCACAGCAGGCAGCGCAAATATAGGCAAGAGGTATGCCATGTTTGAGGCAATTCACGGTTCTGCCCCCAGAATGGTGGAGGAAGGCCGTGCTCAATATGCTGATCCCAGCAGCATCATAAGGGCAGCAGCCATGCTGTTGGATCACATCGGATATCAGGAAAAAGCCAGAAGATTGCAAATGGCACTCGATATATGCGGGCAATTTGAAAAGAAAATTGCAATAACAGGCAGAAGCACCGGTGCAACCAGCGCCGAATATGCCGAATATATCATGAATACCTTATCCGATCCCGGCTTGGAAGAAAAGTGGAATAAATATATTAAGGCAAAAATGCCTGTAGAAAAGGAGTAGGGATATGAGCAACTTTTATCTGATGCATCCGGCTGATCAGCTGGTCACCATAATGGAAAGGATCTACAGATACGGCATGACCACAACATCCGGCGGGAACCTGTCTATCCTTGACGACAATGGTGACATTTGGATCACGCCCAGCGGCATTGACAAGGGCTCACTGACCAGAAAGGATATGATCAGGGTCACGCCCAGCGGAGAAATTGACGGCATACACAAACCGTCTGTTGAACTTCCCTTCCATGCACAGATTTATCAAAAACGTCCTGACATCCGGGCAATAATTCATGCCCATCCGACTGCCTTAATTGCATTCAGCATTGTCAGAAAAATTCCCAGCACCAGGCTGACACCCAGTGCCTATTTTACCTGCGGAAATATAGGCATAGCGGAATACGCCATCCCGGGAAGTGATCAGCTGGGCAAGAACATTGCGGCAAAATTTCAAGAAGGTTATGACATAGTAATACTGGAAAACCACGGAGTAGTTGTTGGCAGTACTGATTTGTTCAAGGCCTTTATGGCCTTTGAAACCCTTGACTTTACTGCAAGGCTTGAAATCGAAGCCCAAAAACTGTCCAACCCCATAGAACTCACCGACAGGCAGCTGGACCTATCCAAGCACAAACAGCAAGTGGTTATGGATGAATTCATTCCCCAGACCTTTTCCAGCGAGGAAAGAGCTGCCCGCCGTGAAATGTGCAATTTCATCCATCGGGCTTATGAACAATCGCTGTTTACCAGTACTCAGGGAACCTTTTCCCAGAGACTGAGCGATGGCTCCTTCCTGATCACTCCTTACGGCATAGACAGGAAATACATGGATATTGAAGATTTAGTAAGGATAAAGGATAACTGGAAGGAATCAGGAAAGCATCCCAGCCGTTCGGTAAAACTGCATCAGGCAATCTATAAAAAGCACCCGGAAATTAACTCAGTAATCATAGCCCATCCGCCCAACATCATGGCTTTTGCTGTAACGGATGTTGAATTCGAAACAAAGATAATACCTGAAAGTTATATTCAGCTGAGAAACATCAAGAAGCTTCCCTTTGGCTCATCTTTTATGCAGCCTGAGATGACAGCTGAATCCTTCTCCCCGTCATCACCCATCATCATAATAGAGAATGACTGCCTGATTGTTACGGGAGACTCATTGCTGAATGCCTTTGACAGGCTGGAAGTGGCTGAATACAGCGCCAAAGCTTTATTGTCCGCCAACGAACTGGGCGAATTGGTAGCTATAAGCGATAAGGAAATTGAAGATATTGAAGCGGCATTTAATCTGAAAGACTAATAATCCCATAAATGAAGGGGCTGAATTTCAGCCCCTTTTTATTTTACTCTGCCTTCGCCTGCAAGGACTTTACATATTCAAACTCATCCTGTATTTCCTGAGACGGCTCTTTGGACACAAGCGACACGATAACAATGGCAATGCATGAAAGTATAAATGCAGGCAGGAGTTCATATATGTCAAATACTCCGCCCAAGGGCCTGATCAGCAGATTCCAGATGAAAACCATGCTGCCGCCGGTAACCATGCCCGCAATGGCCCCTGACCTGGTGACCCGCTTCCAGAAGAGCGAGAAGAGCATGATGGGCCCGAAGGTCGCACCGAATCCTGCCCAGGCGAACGATACTACCTTGAATATGATACTGTCCTCATCCAGGGCAATAATCGCAGCTATTGCAGATATAATCACCAGCACTATTCTTGTTAGATACAGTATTGTTTTGTCCGATGCGTCCTTTTTGATAATCCCCTGGTAAATATTCTTTGAAACGGCGGAAGCTGCCATAAGAAGGTAGGAGTCGGAAGAGCTTATGGTAGCCGCCAAAATTCCTGCCATAACTATTCCTGCAAGAAAAGGAACAAAGAATTCGGCAGACATCAATATAAAGATTTTCTCGGAATCACTCTGTGTAAGGAATGCACTGGGGAAGATCACCCTGCCGATAATGCCGATGGCTATGGCTGCTAATAAAGATATTGCACACCACACAACAGCTATTCTTCTGGATCTGCCCAGTTCATTGGAATCTCTGATAGCCATGAATTTGATCAGTACATGGGGCATTCCAAAATACCCCAGACCCCAGGAAAGAGTTGATATTACCGTCAGTAATCCATAAGTGCCTGCCTCGCCGAACAAAGGACTTCCGTTTGTTCCCACTTGCTGAACCCCATCCTGGACTACAGGCTGGGCAATTCCAAAGAACTCAAAAAATCCCGGTATGCTCTTTGCATTATCAATGACAGCTGATATTCCGCCAGCTGAGACAGTTCCTGCAATTGCCATAACAGAAAGTGCAAATACCATTACAATTCCCTGCATAAAATCCGATGCGCTTTCCGCCAGAAATCCACCTACAAAAGTATAGAGCACAACAAAGAGAGCTCCGGCTATCATCATATATGCATATTTTATGCCAAACAAGGTACTGAACAGTTTTCCTACTGTAACGAAGCAGCTTGCAGCATATACGGTGAAAAATACAAGAATAAACAACGCTGCTATAATCAGTATTACTTTGTTTTTTTCTTTGAAACGATTGCTGAGATAATCAGGGATAGTTATGGCATTGTCCGCAGTATATGAGTAGTTACGAAGTCTTTTTGCAACAAAAAGCCAGTTTAAATATGTACCTATAAAAAGGCCGATTGCAGTCCACAAGGCATCGCTGAGTCCGAACCAATATGCTACCCCCGGAAGGCCCATCAACAGCCATCCGCTCATATCCGAAGCTTCCGCAGCCATGGCAGTAATCCACGGGCCTAACGACCTTCCGCCTATCAAATAATGGTCGCTGCTTTGACTGGCGCGCTTTGCATAATATAAGCCTATTGCAATAACCGCCCCGACATAAAGGGTCATAGCACCTAAAATCTGGAGCCTGCCCACAATCATACCCATAATAGCCCTCCCTTTTATCTTTTACTATTGCAGCAGATTATTATACTAAATATGCATATTGTAATACATATTTATGCAAATGTACAGCCCTAACTCCCGTTTTGTACGAATAAATAAAAAAGGAACCTGAATTATCGGTTCCTCCTATCTGCAGAAGTCTTGGATTTAACCCAACACTATTTTAACCAGGGGTATTATCTCACCAAGCCTGATAAAGATTAGCTTGATCAGAAAATAAATAATGACCAGATTGATGCATATAGCCGTAATGCCTGAAGCATAGAAGATATGTACCTTGTATTTTCTTATCTTTTCAATTATGCTTTTGGCTGCTGCAAGCATAAAGCTGACCTCTATATCTTTATATAAATAATTGCTTTATATATCATATGCAGCATCAGCCATTATATGTAAATAAAAAACCTGGTATAATAACAATACCAGGTAAAGAATTATTTTTTTGCTCTATCCCATCGGATGTGCCATGGTAGTCATCAGACTCATTTCAGCCTGTGTGGTATCCAACCGGCTGTACTGAACAACTACCGGCTGATCACTTTCCACCATGACTGCATAGGGTACATCCTGGGGAATTGAATTGCCATTCTCGTCCCTGATTTTGTCCAGGCGTATATGGTTGGTACGTTCTGCCTTGCATACAGCCTTAAAACTGCGTATCGGATCTCTGTCTTCAAAGTATAGGGTTAATTTAAGATGTGCATCCTTATCTCCTACGTTCAGCACACATATGGCTTCATGGCTGACATAATGCCCAGGACTGCTGGTAGAAGGATAATAACAGTCCGGAATCAGCCATATACGAGATCCTAATGCTTTGTTTGTACTCATCTATAACACCTGCTTTCTTTATTTTGTCTGATAGATAATTCTATATCGCTGCCTTAATTCCTTTTTTCAGTATTTTTTGCAGTTCAGACTATCTGCTGACCATATATCTCAGCACTGTTTTCAACTTTTCCGGCTCTACTTTTCTTGCATCGGAAAGATAGATCTCTCTATGCCTTAAAGTTCTTATTTTAAGCTGGTTTTCTTCTATAAATTCTTTCATTATAGCGAAAGTTTCCGGTTCGGTGTCATAAGGTCCCACATGGAGCATCTGTACCGATAAACCATCCTCAATGGCATCGAACCTCACTTCATCCAGGAGCGGATGAGGATTCTTTTTTCTCGCTGTTTCCAATGCCTTGACCGCCACCTGCTCCGTTACGAAATCAGGCTGCCTGATCATAATTGAATATATAAGCTGATCTTTGTCCAGCTTGTCCATCTTTCTTCCTTCTTCAGTCAGATCCCAAAGCCCTTCTAACGGATACACGGTATATTCAAAATATCCTTCAGGGGTAAATCCTTGCTTCGGCATCATCCTGACTGCATATGCCAACGAATACAGCACATTTACCTTTTCAGCAAATTCGTCGCTGTTTGGATTTCCCCTTCCCTCAAGTATAAAAAACTTTTGTTCAGGAACGTTAACAAGCTCGGGCTTCTGTTTAGGCATATACAGGTTCTTCTCATGCTTTCGCCACTCATGTTTCATTTATATTCACACCCTATTTGTCTCAAAATTGGTTTCTGCTGCCGTTTTCATCAACTACCCCGTCAAGCATCAGAATAGCCTATGGATCCACATCCATATCCCATATTTCTTCTTGGCAGACTTACAGAAATTACCTCAAGATAAATTATACAATATTACATCCCTTGGAACAACTTATTATTGTACATATAAAAAAAGCCCTGGATTATTCCAGGGCTTTTTCTGGCTCCCCAGGTTGGACTCGAACCAACAACCCCTCGGTTAACAGCCGAGTGCTCT
>LFTC01000002.1:0-729 GCA_001512915.1 Clostridiales bacterium DTU083
CTTTTTTGCAATAATGGGCAGGGAACTTCCCACCAGATTGGCCAGTATTATGGTAAAATACAAGCTTATGCTGATTGTTAAAGTAATGATAAAGCCAGTCTTTTCTATAAAGTATACCCGAATAAAGTTCACCAATGTCATCACAAAACCCACAAGCAGGCTGACCCTGAACTCTTTCCAAATTACCTTTCCTATATCCTTCATGCGGATCTCGTCCAAAGCCAGTCCGCGAATGACCATGGTTGCTGATTGGGAACCGGCATTTCCGCCTGAGTCCATCAGCATGGGAATGAAGGCTGCCAGGGCAACAACTGAAGCCAGTACATTTTCATAATGCCTGATTATATTTCCAGTAAAGGTTGCAGAGATCATTAAAATAAGCAGCCATACTATACGGTTCCGCGCCAGTGTAAATATACCGGTTTTCAGATATTCTTCCTCAGACGGTTCCATAGCCGCCATGACCTGAAAGTCCTCGGTGTTTTCATATTCGATAATATCAATTATGTCATCGATGGTAATGATGCCAACCAACCTGTTTTCCTGGTCCACCACAGGCATGGCAAGCAGATCGTATCTTCTGAATAGGTTTCCAACCTCTTCCTGATCCATGTGTGTATGAACGGAGATAATATTGGTTTCCATTATATCTCCAATTATGGTATCCCCGTCGCTCAGAACCAGCTTCCTTAAAGGAATGATCCCTTCCAGCTTCCGGTTCTGGTCCAT
>LFTC01000002.1:938-22284 GCA_001512915.1 Clostridiales bacterium DTU083
GTAATTGACTCTATGATGTATTGCTGCTGCTCTTTGGACATATATGAAAACACTTCAACAGATTTATCTTTCGGAAGCAGACGGAATACGATGAGAGTCTTTTCTTCGTCCAATTCATCCAGCAGCTGAGCTATGTCAACTACATTCAATTGAAATGCCATCTCGCGGATTTTTGAGAACTTTCCTTCCTGAATGGCAGTTTCAATGAAAGAGATCATTTTGTGCATCGCTTAGCCCTCCTTCACAAGAGCCTCAGCCGCACATGGTGACAGCCTGGGCTCTATTGTAATATTCAGTTTTTTCCTTGATCCGTTCAGGCACAGGACTAGAGTCCAGAACCATCACCTCCCTCACCCTTTCATTAAACTGATTGATTTGATGTGATGAATAATGCCATGTTTATTATAAACAATAACCAATAATGTGTAAAATATAACTTGCTGTAGATTTATTAAAAACTTGTAAAATAGAAGGAAATTATAAGTTATTGTGGAAATATGAATAGGAATGGAGGAATCATGATGTTATTTGTCTGTTATCCCAAATGTACCACTTGCAAAAAGGCACGTGCTTTTCTGGATGCCAAAGGCGTAGAATATGAAATCCGCGATATAAAAACTGATAACCCTGCAGAAGAAGAGCTGCGGGAATGGCATAAAAAAAGCGGCCTTCCGCTAAAACGCTTCTTTAATACCAGCGGCCGCCTGTACAGGGAATTGGAGCTTTCCAGGAAGCTGCCCTCCATGTCTGCAGATGAGCAGTTTGCTTTGCTGGCTTCCGACGGGATGCTGGTTAAACGGCCGATTTTAGTAGGAGATAATTTTGTATTGGTAGGGTTTAAAGAAGCTGAATGGGAAGCCATGCTTTAAAAAAAGCCGAATAAAGTTTTAAAAGCTTCATTTATAAATATTTTTTAACAGCTTAAATGCGTCAAAGGTTGTCTTCCTGTATACTTTATATAACTATTTAATAATGCTTATAACCCAGTCGAGTAATTCTGTCGAAACATTATTGACTATAAGCTCTTGCCATATCCCTCTGTATGAGAGCCCGCCATCTTTAGCTGAATTCTTTCTATTACCATATATTTTATCCGGCATAAGAAATTCATAAGCATTCCATACAGACCTATTTTTTCCTTCCATAGTCAAGACACGATCTTTTCTGTAATCAAAGGTACCATATCCGGGCAAGTCCGGACAAATGCTTAATTTCTCACTGGCTATATAAATAGTATTTGTCTTATCTTTAAGCCTTTCCTCAGATGCATGTGGATGCCATGATAATTTTCTTATTTCACTTTGATCAGTTATTATTCTGCCTATCTGCATATAACCAAATATTACATGAAGATCAGAAGAATCATAAAAATCGTTTGAGTCATCTTTTGTTAGGAACCGGTATCCGCTTTTAGTATGTTTTACTCTGCGGAACCATCCGAAAAACAAAAATATATCACCTACAGTAACACCTGCATTTCTCAACAATCCCTGAGCAGAGCCTATCTGGCCAAATGCAGGCATCCAGTTTTCAGGTGATTTAATGCGGATATCGGGCCGAATATCCGGATCCAGATGGCATGTAGTAATGTTTTTGATTCTTGGATTTAATTGCTTCAGCATATCAGCATAGTTTATTTCTTTGTATTGAAGCTGACTATATAAAATATCATCATCTTCACTTGGTATTGGCATTGAAAGCATAGTTCCATCCGGCAAAATCGGACTGGCACATCCTCCGTATGTATTGTCAAATCCCTTTCGTGATAAAATTATTTTCACTTCTGGTAACATCCCTTGCTTCCACTTTTGATTCTCTCACTTGGTTCTTCTTTTACTATGCTTTCTTGGTCCCAATGATCTTCTATTAATGATTTAATCTGTTCAAATCCAGTATCAGCTGTTTTATAATATTTAGTCTCTTGCCTTTTTGGCATCAAAGACAGCAATTTCTCATTGGTCACTCGATGTTCAGTATGCTTTTTACCAAAATATGCAAATGATTTTGATAAAAGCACATATTTTCCCAGCTCATCTCGTCGATGCTGATCTTTATCTTCTTTGGGATGAAAGTATTTATTGTTGTTATTTCTGTAAAGCTGGAATACCTTGTTATATTCTTTGTCTTCTGAATCACTGACATTATAGATATAATCAAGCCGCTTAGAGTACTCCGGTGAGTTGTAATACTCTGTCATTTTAATAACTTTGTCCAGTATGGCAATATACAGGATGCAGTTTTTATAGATTCCAATTATGTATACCTTTTCTTTACCTTCATTTATGCTGTTCTTTAACTTCTCTCCTATAGTCCACCGAAGTCCCGTATTTACAGCGGTAATTTTCCCGTTTTTCTTATAGCAGCGAAGCTGGCCGCCCTTACAGCATGCCAGGGATAACAGATGGGTATCTTTATATCCGTTTTCAAAAATACATGGTGCACAACCGGTGTCATTAGTTAATCGGTACAAAAAAATGTGCTCAGTCATTTCTTTGCTCCTTTATTCAAAAGTTATCAAGTGAACACTGCTGATACAGTATTTGTAAATGAAAAATAATCAGTTCTGTCATATGTTAAGATATTTACACCTATTCGCAGCAGCAATTTGAGTTGTTAACAATCAATCTGGTTATCTTTAATTGTCCTATTCTTCATAAAGTTGAAAGTTCCTCTAAAAATACTTATTATATGTTACATCTTAATTTAACAAATCCTGCAAAGTTCTTCGCTTACCGGTAGTGTATGAAACTGATAAAATACAAAAACCCACTAATCTCAGCGATCAGTGGGTTTCTTATGGAGCTGGTGATGGGACTCGAACCCGCAACCTGCTGATTACAAATCAGCTGCTCTGCCAATTGAGCTACACCAGCATATGGCGACCCGGAAGGGACTCGAACCCTCGACCTCCAGCGTGACAGGCTGGCATTCTAACCATCTGAACTACCGGGCCATAATTGAAAGTCAGAACCCGGAACTCTATGGCTCCAAATTCTAACTTTCCCTAAAAAAATGGTGACCCCTAGGAGATTCGAACTCCTGTTACCGCCGTGAAAGGGCGGTGTCTTAACCACTTGACCAAGGGGCCGGAATGGTGACCCATCGGCGATTCGAACGCCGGACTCCTTGATTAAAAGTCAAGTGCTCTACCAGCTGAGCTAATGGGTCACATTTGACACGCATTATATAATACAATAGGAGAGCAATATTGTCAACTAGTAAATATTAATAACTTTTCCACAGACTGATGAATACTCCCCTTATACTATATAAACGTGTTGCACACAATATATTAGCAAAAAAATAAATAATAATCAACATCTTTTCCACAGACTTATCCACATTTCTGCGACATATCCACAGAAAAGGCTGAAAAATCAGTGTTTTCATCCATTAAGCGGAAAATAAAAGGCCCTTTCATACATCAGAAAGAGCCTTGGTATAAAATATATTTAGCAGTGTTATTTGCTGCTGAGATAGTCATTCAAAGCCTTAATCAATGCATCTGCATCAATTCCATGTACTGCGGCGGCATCTTCAATGCTTTCGCCGGTAGCTGACGGACATCCCAGGCAGTGCATGCCAAACTGCATAAATATGGGGGCTGTGCCGCGATCTATTCTCAAGGCCTCAGCAATAGTCATTTCTTTAGTAATTGTTGGCATTCGCAAAACCTCCTTATTTTCTCAACTATTATCTTACACTTAACATTCCTATTAATCAAGTCTATTATATTAATTTTCTGGCTATTTAAGTGTAAATATTATGTTAATATTTGCGGCATATAGAATTTATATCCATCAGCTTGGTATTTTCTTCAGTATATCCTCCGGCCAATGCATCGGCCAGCACATTGGCAGTGTCCAGGGATGTAAAGCATGGAATGGATAGCTTCATGGCCTTTTGATGCAGGGCCTTATAATCATCCACAGTGGAATCCAAGGCCGCACCTGTATAGATTATATAGCTGATTTCTCCCTTTTCCAGCAGGGTAAATACTTGGCTGCTCTTTCTGATGCTTTCCAGCTTTGCTGCAGGAATTCCCATTTTTTCAATCGCTTCAGCGGTATCCCTGGTAGCATAGAGCTTAAATCCCAGCTTGTGAAATTTTTTTACCACAGTATCTATTTCATTCAAATAATAGTTGTCAACACTGATCATGACACCTGCGCTTTTATTTTTCATCGGCATTCTGAATCCTATGCCTGCCGCAGTCAATCCTTTGAACAAGGCTTCATTGATGGTTCTTCCGATACCCAGCACTTCACCGGTGGATTTCATCTCAGGCCCCAGGAATGAATTGGCGTCTGAAATTTTTTCAAATGAAAAAACCGGCACCTTTACTGCATAAAACCCTTGCGGCTCCATCATCTGTGTGCCCAGACCCAGGGATTTTAAACTGTATCCAAGCATAACTTTGGAAGCTATATCCACCATAGGCACGCCTGTTATCTTGCTGATAAAGGGAATTGTTCTGGATGCACGGGGATTGACTTCTATAACATACAACTGACCGTCATATATCAGGTATTGAATATTTACAAGGCCTTTTGTGCCCAGGCTCAGGGCCAGTTTAACGGTGCAGTTCTTAATCTCTTCAGCCATTTTTTCATCTATATTCCTGGGTGGATACACGGCTATAGAGTCGCCGCTGTGGACTCCCGCACGCTCTATATGCTCCATTATGCCTGGAATGAACACATCCTTGCCGTCTGAAACCGCATCTACCTCCAGTTCAAGGCCCATCATGTATTTATCGATCAGGACCGGATTTTCTATCCTGCTGTTTAAGATTCGCTCCATAAAGATTTCTACTTCTTCATCGCTGTTGGCAATAACCATGTTCTCCCCTCCAATAACATAGGAAGGACGGAGAAGAACAGGATAGCCCAGTCCGTTGGCTGCAGACACCGCTTCCTGCTTTGTCATAACGCATCGGCCTGCAGGCCTCTTCATGCCCAGCCGGTTAAGCAAAGCATCAAACCGTTTCCTGTCTTCAGCCAGGTCAATTCCTTCTGCAGAGGTGCCCAGGATAGGTATGCCCTTTTCATGCAGAAACTTGGTCAGCTTGATTGCCGTCTGGCCTCCGAATGCAACAACCACACCCGCCGGTTTTTCCGCTTTTATAATGTTCATTACATCTTCCGGGCACAGGGGCTCAAAGTATAATCTGTCCGATATATCATAGTCAGTGGAAACCGTTTCCGGATTGTTGTTAACAATTACCACTTCACAGCCCAGCTTTTTAAGCGTAAAGGCGCAATGCACCGTGGAATAATCAAATTCGATGCCCTGCCCTATGCGGATGGGGCCTGAGCCTAAAACCAGGATTACAGGTTTTCCTGAATCCCTGTGTGTACTGTTGCTATCTGCCTCGCACGTATCATGATATACAGAGTAATAGTAAGGGGTATCGCAGGCAAACTTTCTGTAACCGCACGGAGCACCAAAAGTAATTTCTGATCCGGATATTCTTTCCAAAGCCTTATCGGTATAGCCCAGTTTTTTTCCAAACATGTAGGCTTCAAAATCCAGCTTTCTTCCTTCTATGCTGTTTTCATAGTCAGCCAGCTTTTTCAATTTGTTCAGGAAGAATATATCTATACAGGTTGTTTTGCTGATAGTCTCCAGGGGCATTCCCTGCTTGATTGCTTTAAATACTGTAAAAAGCCTTAGATCATCCACTATCTTCAGTTTGTCAACAGTTACTTCCTCAGGGGTTATTTTCCCGTTTAAGGTATCAATGCCAAGCTCCGCACCCCTGACCGCTTTCATTAAAGCCGCCTCAAAGCCGGGGGCTGCAGCCATAACCTCACCTGTTGCCTTCATCTGGGTTCCGATTAACCTGGAAGCGCCAGTAAACTTTTCAAAAGACCATTTGGGCAGCTTTACCACCACATAATCGAGAACCGGCTCTTTGCATGCCGATTCAAGCCCTTTGAAGCATTCGGCTGTCTCTTCCAACGTATAGCCTAAGGAGATCAGGGCAGTTATCTTTGCTATCGGATAACCTGCAGCCTTGCTGGCAAGGGCAGAAGAGCGGGAAACCCGCGGGTTTACTTCAATTACTGCATACTCCAGGCTGCCCGGTTTCAGGGCAAACTGGCAGTTACAGGCGCCTACAATGTTAAGCCTGGAAACTATCTTCACTGCTGCATTTTTCAGCAAATCATATTCCGCCTGTGAAAGGGACAAGGCCGGAGCCACAACAATGCTGTCCCCTGTATGAACGCCCACGGGATCAAAATTCTCCATGCTGCATACTATAACCACATTGCCCTTTGAATCCCGTACCGCTTCAAACTCAATTTCCTTCCAGCCATATATGTATTTTTCTATCAATACCTGCCTGATGGGAGAAGCATTTAAGCCGCTCAGCACATGTTCTTCAAGTTCTTTTTCATTGAAAGCCGCGCCCCCGCCGGTGCCGCCCAGGGTAAATGCCGGGCGGACTATTACAGGGTATCCGACAGCTTCAGCCGTACTTATGGCTTCATCCAGGCTGTTGGCTGTATCAGAGGCAATAACCGGCTGGCCTATGTCTATCATGGTGTTTTTAAAAAGCTGTCGGTCTTCTGCCTTGTTGATGGCTTCTGCATCAGTACCCAACAGTTTTATATTATGCTTTACCAAAAATCCTTCACTGTGAAGCTTCATGGCCAATGTAAGGCCTACCTGCCCGCCGAAGCCCGCCAGCAGCCCGTCCGGCTTCTCCTTCATGATAATGCGTTTCACGGTTGCGGCAGTTAAGGGTTCCATGTATATTTTGTCTGCAAAGATCTTATCCGTCATGATAGTGGCAGGATTGGAGTTAACCAGCACCACATTTATGCCGGCTTCCTTCAGTACCCGGCATGCCTGGGTTCCTGCATAATCGAATTCCGCTGCCTGGCCTATAACAATAGGACCGGACCCGATAACCATCACTTTTTTCAGCCCACTTAAAAGCGGCATAGATATATACCCCCGTAATCTGAATTAACCGGCCATGCATTTGACCAGCACGGCCTTTTGTACGTGAAGCCGGTTTTCGGCTTCGTCAAAGATTTCACCGGAGTGTTTTTCAAATACGCTTGCAGTTATTTCCCGGCCCCGGTATGCAGGCAGGCAGTGGAGCACTATCGCATCCTTCTTTGCAGCCTCCAGCAGCTCCTCATTTACCTGGTAATTCTTAAGCTTTTCCACTAGGCTGGCAGCTTCGGCTTCCTGCCCCATGGAAATCCAGGTATCTGTGCAGATTACGTCCGCATCCCGGGCTGCCTCCCGGCAATTATCGGTTAAGATAAAATCCCCATGGCTTTCAGCCCAATCAATAATCTCCAGGGCAGGCTCACAGCCTCCCGGGCAGGCAGCGCTGACCTCCATTCCTGTCTTAATGCCGCCCACAATCAAGGCATTGGCCATGTTATTGCCGCTGCCCACATAGCAAAGCTTCAGCCCCTCAAACCCGCCTTTATATTCACGAATAGTCATCAAGTCCGCCAGCACCTGGCATGGATGGCAGTAATCCGTAAGCCCGTTGATAACCGGTATGGTGCTGTGAGCAGCCAGTTCTTCCACCTCCTGCTGGCTGAAGGTACGGATCATGATGGCATCCAGGTAGCGGGAGAGCACCCGGGCTGTATCTTCAATGGGTTCGCCCCGCCCCAGCTGCAGTTCCTTTGAATTTAAATAAAGGGCTGTTCCGCCCAGCTCATACATTCCCACTTCAAAGGAAACCCTGGTCCTGGTAGAAGGCTTGTTGAATATCATGCCAAGGGTCTTGCCCTTAAGCAGATGATGCTGGATTGATTCTTTCTTCTCCTGCTTCAGCTTGTCTGCCAAATCCAGGATTTCTGTAATTTCGCCGGAAGTTAAATCCATCATCTTGAGCAGGTTTTTCATACGGCACACGCCTCCTTCAATACTGCAACTGCCTTTTCCAGCTCTTCCATGCTTATGTTAAGCGGCGGAAGCAGCCTGACTTTATCCTTTGCTTTCAGCACCAATACACCCTTTTCAAGGCATTCCGATATGACAGCCGATGAATCCTTCTCGGTTTCAATCCCCAGCATAAGCCCTAACCCGGTTATTTTCCTGATTCCGGGTGCGCCGTCAAGCCGGCCTACTATATACTGAGATTTGTGCCGAACCTCCTGCAGCAGCTTTTCATCGATGCGGCTCAGAATGCTTAAGGCTGCCGCACAGCAGACCGGGTTGCCGCCAAAGGTGGAGCCGTGAAGGCCGGGAGTTAGAACACCGGCTGTTTTCTCACCTAAAAGGGTTGCACCTATGGGCAGCCCGCCTCCCAGCCCTTTGGCTGTTGTGACTATATCAGGCTTGATACCATAATTCATATAGCCATATAACATTCCGCTGCGGCCGTTCCCAATCTGAACCTCATCGGCAATCAGCAGGATATCCTCTTCCTCGGCTATCTTCTCCATGCCTTTGACAAATTCTTTGGGCAAGGGGTTTACCCCGCCTTCGCCCTGCACCACCTCAAACATAACGGCCGCAGCCTTGTTTGCCCTTATCTTGCTGTACAGATCATCCAGATTATCTGCCTCTGCATATATAAAGCCTGGAGTCAGCGGCCTAAAGTCTGCGTGAAAGGAATCCTGTCCCGTAGCGGCAAGGGTGGTGATGGTTCTGCCGTGGAAACTTCCGGTAAGGGTTATTATGTTAAAATACTCCTCTCCCTTTTTATCTGCCGCATACTTTCTGGCCACCTTTATGGCACATTCATTGGCCTCAGCGCCGGAATTGGAAAAGAACACCTTTTTCATGCCTGTACGCTCACACAAAAGCCTGGCCAGCCTGGCACAAGGTTCCGTGTAATACAGGTTTGATGTGTGCTGCAGTTTATAAAGCTGGGCTTTTACCGCCTCCAGCCACTCATCATCGGCAATTCCAAAGGTATTCACTGCAATTCCGCTGGTTAAATCTATATACTCTTTGCCGGCATCATCTTCCAAAACCGAGCCTTTGCCCCTGACCAATGTCACCGGAAAGCGGGCATAAGTGCTGGCAATGTATTTATGATCCAATTCCTGAATATTCATCTATACCACCCAACCTGGCTTATTTTTGCACCAGCATGGTGCCTGCCCCTTCGTCTGTAAGGGTTTCGATCAGTATGGAATGAGGAATGCGGCCGTCTATGATAAACACTTTTTTGACTCCATAATTCAATGCATCAATGCAGCATTCGGCCTTGGGAATCATGCCTTCGGAAACTGTGCCTCTTTTAATCAGGTCCTGCAGTTCACCAGCCGTAAGCTTTGAAATGGTGGATGAAGGATCATCCTTATCCATCAGAATGCCGCTGGTGTCTGTCATTAAAATCAGGCTTTCGGCCTTCAGGGCCCCCGCTATCTTGGCCGCTGCCGTATCGGCGTTGATATTGTATATCTCGCCTTCACTGTCGCAGCCAATGGTGGAGATTACCGGTATATAACCCTTGTCCAGCACATCCGTTATGAGGCCTGTGTCAACCTTTGTTACCTGGCCCACAAAACCAAGCTTTTCGTCCAGCTGCTCAGCCTTGATGGTGCCTCCGTCTATGCCGCAGAGCCCTACCGCCTTTCCACCCTTGTTTTCTATAATCCGCACCAGGTTTTTGTTGATTTTGCCTGCCAGGACCATAAGGGCAATATCCATGGTTTCCCTGTCCGTCACCCTTAGGCCGTCCATAAAGACAGCCTTTTTCCCCATCCTGTTCATCATTTCGGTTATTTCAGGTCCTCCGCCGTGAATCAGCACCACCTTGACTCCAATCAGGGAAAGCAAAACCATGTCCCCCATCACAGCATCCTTCAGTCTGCCGTTTACCATGGCATTGCCGCCGTACTTTACCACAATTATTTTGTTCCAGTATTTCTGGATGTAAGGCAGGGCTTCGGTCAGAATATTTGCCCTTAAAGCGTTAGATACAGTCATTCCTGATACCCCTTTAAGTTGTGTATTCTCCGTTGATTTTGATATAATCATATGTCAGATCACAGCCAAAGGCTGTTGCCGAAAAAACTCCATCCTTTAATTCAACCAAAATCTGTATATGGTCTTGCTCCAGTATCTTTCTTGCCAGTTCCTCCGGATACAGAACTGCAAAACCGTCCCGGCAGACTACTACCTGGCCCGGGCTGGACTTAAATGCTACATCCACTTTGTTTACATCAATATCTGCTCCGCTGCTGCCCAAGGCACTCATTATCCGTCCCCAGTTAGGATCAGACCCAAACATGGCAGCTTTGAGCAGGGACGAATCAACCACCGCCTTGGCAGCCTTTCTGGCATCCGATTGGGTTTTGGCACCCGAAACCTTGCATTCCAATAGTTTGGTTGCCCCTTCCCCATCGGCTGCAATCATCCTGCTTAGAGCTGCAGTTACCATATTCAGAGCCTGTTTGAATTTGTAAAAGTCTTCGTTTTCCTCTGTAATTTCCTGATTCCCGGCAAGGCCGTTGGCCAGAATGGCAGCCATGTCGTTGGTGGAGGTGTCTCCGTCTACGCTTATCATATTAAAGGTATCTTCGGCATCTTCCTGGAGGGCCTTCTGGAGCATTGGAGAACTGATGCTGCAGTCGGTAGTCAAAAAGGCCAGCATGGTTGCCATGTTTGGGTTGATCATGCCAGAACCCTTGGCAATTCCGCCTATTCTGCATTCCCTGCCTCCAATGTCAAAGCTTACGGCAGCCTCCTTTATTCTGGTATCAGTGGTCATAATGGCCTCTGCGGCTGGAGCGCTTTTTTCCGCCAGCCCCTTTACCAGGCAGGGCATGGCATCTTTTATGGGCTTAATATCCAGCCTTCTGCCGATTACCCCTGTGGAGGCCACTATTACGTCTTCCGGGGAAACAGCCAGCTCTTCAGCCAGCAGGCTGCACATGGAAGATGCAATTTTTACGCCGTCAGGATTGCAGGTATTGGCATTGCCGCTGTTGCAGATAATTGCCTGGGCCTTGCCGTCCGCCAAATGTTCTTTGGTCACAATGAGAGGTGCCCCCTTAACAAGGTTTTTTGTATATATGGCTGCCGCATTGGCTCTTTTCATGCTGTATATTAATGCCAGATCCTTCTTTTCCTTATTTTTTCTGATGCCGCAGTGCACGCCGCTTGCCTTAAAGCCCTTTGGGGCACATATTCCGTTTTCTATCATTTTCATCTGCCTTCACCCGCCTCATTTACAAACTCAGGCCAAGGGTCTGGTCCTCACCGGTTGCAAGATTCAAGCATTGTATTGCAGCCCCGGAAGCACCCTTGCCCAAGTTGTCATAGACCGCCAGCAATAGGATTCTGTCTTCATTTCCTTCCACCGTTATATACATGGAATCCCTTCCTGCAAGCATGTTTGCAGAAAGATAACCATCGCCTGATATTTTTTCAGTATATTTAACCACCGGGCCCGTATAACAGGTTCTATATATATCCCTAATGTCATCAATTCCAAAGCCTGCCGCCAGGTCTTCCCTGAAAAGAGGCACTGTAATAACCAGGCCGCTGTAAAAATCCGCAACTACAGGGCAGAAAACCGGAGCTTTTTCCAGGCCCGAGACGGCTTGCATCTCCTTCAGGTGCTTATGCACCTGGTCCAGCCCATACTGCCTGGGTGCTTCAAGGAAATGGCTGCGGCTATCCGACTGATACTCCTTGATCATTTTTTTGCCTCCGCCGCTGTAGCCGGTGACCGAATGCACCGTCAGCCTGGCATCCCTGGGAATCACGCCTTTAACCAGCAGGGGGTATACGAGGGCTAAAAACCCGCTGGCATGACAGCCGGGCACGGATATTCGTTTGGATGCTTTTATTTTTTCCTCCATCTCTTCCGACAGTTCAGGCAGCCCATATACCCAGCCGGGCCGGGTCCGGTGGGCAGTGGATGTGTCTATGACAATTGTGTTTGGATTTTCAACCATGCCGGCGGCTTCCCTGGCCGCATTATCAGGCAGGCAGAGGATGGCAATGTCACAAGAGTTCAGCATTTCCCTCCTGCATGCCCTGTCTTTCCTCTCCTGCCCGCTCAAGATCAAAAGCTCCATATCTTCCCTGCATTTCAGCCGGTCCGCTATCCGCAAACCGGTAGTTCCGGCACTTCCGTCGATAAAAACTCTTTTCACTTGCCTCACCCGCTTCTGCCTGTTCTGTACATATTTATATACGCAGCCATTATTCGTTGTATTATTATAACTTGTATTGTATAATTATGCAATGAGTTTTTATAAAATTTATGCTTAATTTAAGGCATTAATGAAAGATCTGTTAAAAAGTCTGCTGATATAAAAGCTTTTCCGGAGAAGCATTCATAAAAAGGCAGGTTTAATAGATAAAAACATATTTATAAATATAAAAATATATACAGCTTAATCCAGGATATTATGATCATATATCTATTGAAAATATCCCCTGATGTGATAAGATTATTTATACAAAAGACTTAGAAACGCATTCATAAAGGGATGATGCATTTGTCGCTGTGCAAGTTTTCCGAAAGCTTCAAGATATTCGATATTACACCGGTGGAAAACCTTTTCATACAAGAATTCATGTTAAAAGCTCCAGGTGATTTTGTTAAAGTTTATCTTTACGGCCTAATGCAATGTTATCTGCCCAATACTACCGAAAACAGCCTGGAGGCTTTTTCTCATGCCCTGGAAATGGACAAGAGCACCATTGAAAACGCTTTCCGTTATTGGGACCGGCAGGGCATACTGTATTTCCATAAGGATTTTGACGGCAATATAAGCGTTGAATACTACAATATAAAGGATGTTTTATACAACAAGGGCCTGGACAGCGAAAAGACCATGTACAAATATAGGGATTTCAATCAAAATCTGCAGAAGATCTTTGATACCCGTCTTTTAAGCCCCCAGGAATATCTGCGCATATATGACTGGATTGAGGTTCTGGGCCTGCCCATGGAAGTAGTGCTGATGATGGTGCAGTTTTACGTATCCAGAATGGGCAAGAAGGTGCGCATAAATTATCTGGACAAGGTGGCTGCCACCTGGGCCAAGGAAGGCATAAACACCATGCAGAAGGCTGAAGAATACATACAGGCCAATGACGAGTCCTTCAAGGGCACCATAACCGTTCTTAAGTATCTGGGCATACACCGTTCCCCTTCCCAGGCCGAACTGGATCTTTATAAAAAATGGAAGAACTGGGGCTTCAGCCTGGATTCCATCCTGCTGGCCTGCAGGGAAACAACCAAGGTCCAGTCCCCTACCTTTGCTTACCTGGACAGGATCCTGGCCAATATGTACAGCAAGGGCGCAATTACCGTCCAGGAAGTAAAACAGTACCTGGACATGCAGGATGACAGCTATGCCCGAATCAAGGAAGTGTATTTCCAGCTGGGCTACAAAAACACTGCTCCTGCACCGGCTCATTTAAGCATGTATGAGAAATGGACAAAGGAGTACAAGCTGGATCATGATATGATTCTGTTCGGATGTAAGCAATGCGTGCTGAATAAAACCACCAGCTTTGAAAGCCTGGATGATCTGCTCAGTGAATGGGTATCCAGGAAACTGGCCAGTGTATCGGAAGTGAAAGAATACCTGGAAGAAAAGAAAGCCATGGACAATGAAATCAAAGCCGTGCTGGACCGGGCAGGAGAATCCCGGTCAGTTACGGATAAGGACCGAAGGTTTTATGAACAGTGGACTGAAGACTGGAAGAAATCCTTTGAAGTTATACTTTTGGCTGCGGAATATTCCATGGGAGCCAATGATGTGATTCTTTACATGAACCAGATTCTCAAGGACTGGCATGACAAAGGCATCAACTCCGTGCCGGAAGCCAGAAAAGATCATGAGCGCTTCCTGCAGGCCAAGGAATTGATGGGTTCAGCCGACAGGGAAAAGGGATTGAAGAAGCAGCTGGACTTTAACAAATTCCCCCAGCACGAGTACACCGAGGAAGAATTGGAAAGTCTGTTTGAAAACTTAGAAGAACAATGAAAATAGGTGCGTATGCATAGATGAAGGGAAAGCTGTTAAAGGAAATATTAAAAGAATATGAGGATATCCGCCTGCAGGAACAGGAAGAACTGAAGCAGAGGGAAAGGGAGGTAATGTCGGCTCTGCCTGAACTGGCTGAGCTGCGCAATTCCCTGGTAAGCTCCCTGGCTCAGAAAGCCCGCAGCCTGATTCTGAATCCTGATTTAAATCCGGACAACGAGCAGGATGAGAATCTGGTGGAAGAAATAAAAAGGAAAGAAGCTGGAATCCTTGCCAAGAACGGATATCCGGAGGATTACCTGGCTCCCCGTTACAGGTGCCCTGCCTGCCGGGACACCGGATACGTGGGGAATTTGGTTAAGGAAAAATGCAACTGTCTTATACAAAAACTGGTGGAACGAACCTGCCGCTATTCCGATTTGTCCAACCTGGATAAGGAAAACTTCGATACTTTTGACCCTGACGTGTTTCCAGACGTTCCTCTTCCTGATTCGAATCTGACTCAAAGGGAACATATGCTGAAAATGAAATCCGTCTTATGGGATTATCAGGAAGAGTTTCCCGACAACCCCCGAAAGAACCTTCTCTTTATCGGAAAAACCGGCCTTGGAAAAACATTTCTGCTGAATTGCCTGGCCAAGGCCATTTTGGACAAGGGCTATACCGTACTTAAGATTTCATCCTACAACCTGTTTGAACATCTTTTCCGAAGCGCTTACGGCAGCGGAAGCGAAGAATCTTTAATTATCAAGGAAAGCATATTTGACGTGGATACGCTGATTATTGACGACCTGGGCACCGAAACCCGGCGCAATAATTTTACAGCGGAAGAACTTTTTAATATATTGAATGAAAGATACCTGCAGCAAAAGCACACCTTCCTGTCCACCAACCTGGCTTTGTCTGACTTAAGGGATTTTTATTCAGACCGGGTGACTTCCAGGTTGTTTGATACCCAGAATACCATGCTGCTCAGGTTTTCAGGGCAGGACATCAGGCTCCGGGGCAAACGCTGATGCTTATGCTCAGATATCCCGGTGCTTTTCCAGGCTTACAAACTTGGTATACTGACCCAGCCATGCCAGCTCCACCGTTCCGGTGGGGCCGTTTCTTTGTTTGGCTATGATGGCTTCGGCAATGTTTTTCTTTTCCGTATCCGGATTGTAATATTCATCCCTGTACAGGAATACCACCAGGTCCGCATCCTGTTCAATGGCTCCGGACTCCCTCAGATCGCTGAGCAGGGGACGGTGATCCTGCCTGCTTTCAGGTCCGCGGCTCAGCTGGGACAGTGCCACCACCGGCACCTGCAGTTCCCTGGCCAGAGCCTTAAGGGAACGGGAAATATCCGATACTTCCTGCTGCCTGGACTCATACCTGCCCCGTCCGGACATGAGCTGCAGATAGTCGATTACAATCAGGCCCAGGTCATGCTCCATTTTCAGTCTTCGGGCCTTGGAGCGGATTTCCATGGCCGATATGGCAGGGGTATCATCGATGAAAATGGGAGCCTGGGACAAGGGGGTTGCAGCCTGTACCAGCTTGATCCAGTCCTCTTCGGTCAGATCGCCTGTCCGGATCTTCTGCAGTTCAATATGGGCTTCGCTGCTGAGCATGCGCTGTACCAGCTGTTCTTTTGCCATCTCCAGGCTGAAAATAGCTACCGGGATACTGTGCCTGACTGCTGCATTTTGTGCAATATTGATGGCAAAACTGGTTTTACCCATGGAAGGGCGAGCAGCTATCAGAATAAAATCTGAAGGATGCAGGCCGGATGTGCGCATGTCAAAATCATAAAAGCCGGTGGGAACGCCTACTATCTTGCCCTTGTTCTTTGTAAGCTCCTCTATCTGGGCATAGGTTTCCAGCAGAATTGTTTTAATGGATTCAAAGGACCTGGCATTCTTTTTCTGCGAAATATCAAATATCTTTTTCTCTGCATGATCAATTATGATATCCAGGTCTTCAGAAGCCTCGTAGCTCTCCTTGATAATTTCATTGGATGCAGAAATCAGTTTGCGGAGAATGGATTTCTCTTCCACAATCCGTATATAGTATCCCACATTGGCCGTACTGGGCACGGCCATGGCCAAATCGGATATGTAGGTTCCGCCGCCTGCTGCTTCCAGGGTGCCCCTTTGACGCAGCTCTTCCGCCAGGGTTACCAGGTCAACCGGTTCGCCCCGGTCGTATATGTCCAGAATGGCTTCATAAATTTCCTTATGTGCATCGGAATAAAAATCCTCACCCTGCAACACTTCGGCGGCAGCAGCCACTGCCTCCTTATCCAGCAGCATGGAGCCCAGCACTGATTGCTCGGCTTCCAGGCTGTGGGGCGGAATGCGTTGTGCCTGTGCAGAGATATCCATTTCCCCAAACCCCTTTCTGTCCGGTTCTTACACTGCTTCCTTTTTCTTTACTCTTCCTCAACCCTTACTTTTAACTTAGCTGAAACTTCAGGGTAAACTTTCACATCCAGCTCAAAATTGCCCAGGCTGCGGATGGGCTCCTGCAATACAATCTTTTTCCTGTCCAGATCTATATTATGGTCCTTTTTGAGCGCATCGGCAATTTCCTTATTGGTAATTGAACCAAAGAGTTTGCCGCCTTCGCCGCTCTTGGCCTTGACAACTACTTCTGCCTTTGATATGGCATCTGCAAGCTTTTGAGCCTCTTCAAATTCCTGCTGCCTGCGTTTTGCTTCAGCTGCCTGCTTGTTCTTAAGCTCCCTCAAGTTCTTCTCTGTGGCTTCTACGGCCAGTTTTCTTGGGAACAGGTAGTTACGGGCAAAACCATCGCTGGCATTTACCACATCGCCCTTTTTTCCGTGCCCCTTCACATCCTGCAGTAAAATTACCTTCACTTACCGTCACCTTCCTTTAAATAATCTTCAATGGCTTCTATAACCAGTTGTCTGGCTTCCTCCATGGTGATGCCTTCAAGCTGGGCGCCTGCCATGGTTAAATGTCCGCCTCCGCCCAGTTTTTCCAAAATAACCTGCATATTTATATGCCCCAAAGACCTGCCGCTAACCATGATCCCCCCGTTGGTGGAACAAAGCACCACGGAAGCGTGGATTCCCTTGATGTTGAGCAGGCTGTCGGCTGCCTGTGCAGCTATAAGCTGGGCATTGGGCGTATCAGGCGGGCATACGGATAAGGCTATTCCCGGCTTTATCATTTCTGCCCTTTTTACAGTTTCAGACCGGCTGGCGTAGGTTTCCATGTTATCCTGGAACAACTGCCGCACCGATGTGGGATTTGCCCCTGCCCGGCGCAGATAGGATGCTGCTTCAAAGGTCCGAACGCCGGTCTTAAAGGTGAAGTTCTTGGTATCCATTGTAATGCCTGCCAGTAAGGCATCGGCTTCAACAGGCTCTATCCTGATTTTATCATCAAAATATTGAATTATCTCGGTAACAAGTTCGCTGGAAGATGATGCATAGGGTTCCAAATAGGAAAGGATGGCGTTTTCTATTGTTTCCGCGCTCCTCCTGTGATGGTCAAATACCACTATCCGTTCCGCCCGCTCGATAAGCTCCGGCGACTCGGTGAAGCTGGGCCGGTGAGTGTCCACTATTACCAGCAGGGTATCCTTGTCGATACGGTCCAAGGCATCATCGGAATGTATAAACAAATCATTGTAAGCTTCATCTTCCTTAAGCCTCTGTATCAGGCTGTTTATGGAGGCATTGGACTTATCCATTACAATATGGGCCTTCTTGCCTGCAAACCTGGCACAGCGGTAAATTCCCAGAGCAGAACCTATGGAGTCAAAGTCGGGGCTTTCATGGCTCATGATAAACACTTCTTCTGAATGCTCCATCAGTTCCCTGAGGGCATTGGCAATTACCCGGGATTTGACCTTGGAGCGTTTTTCCACGCCCTGGCTCTTACCGCCGTAAAAATACAGCTTGGTGCCCTGCTTGACCACAGCCTGGTCTCCGCCGCGGCCCAAGGCCAGCTCTAAAGCAGACTGGGCGCTGGCGCTGCACTGGGCGGGGTTCTCCGCGTTCATGCCCACCCCTATGCTGAGGGTAGGAGCAATTTTATTGCCCTCGCTTATCTCACGAATCCGGTCCAGCACATCAAACTTTTTCTCCTGAACCGCCTTAAGCTCCTGCTCCTCCATTACAAGCATAAACTTGTCCCTGTCGTACTTGATCCAGCCTGCATTAATGCTGCCTGCCCAGCGGGCAATGCGGGATTCGATTTCGGCCACAACCGCAGGCCGGTTGGTGCTTTCTGTGTTTGACATCACTTCATCATAGTTGTCAACAACTATATGGGCAAAAACCAGCTTCTTGGCATGGTATAAGTCCTTCATCCGCCGTTCTTCCGTAATATCCAGCCAATAGATAAGGAATATTACATTGCCGTCCTTATTTCCGGTTTTAACCGGCGTCCAGATAAGCCGGTACCACCTGCCGCGAAAAAACAGTTCCTGTACATCGCCCTCCTGGCTGGAATTGAATCTGGAAGGCACAAGTTCGGGAACAAAATCATGAATATTGCGTCCCAGCAGCTTTTCATCCTTGAACAATTGGCCGAACAGAGGATTATACCAGGAAATGCTGCCTCCTGCTTCCACAACCACCAGGGGCATGGGTATGCTGGATACTGCATTTTTGGTCGCCCACTCTATATCCTCCGACAAGCTCTCCAGATAGCTGCTCCATGCCTCCCCCCGCAGGTGGATCATCCTCCGGTTGTAGTAAAGAAGAAAAAGGAACAGTACAATTGCCAGTCCGCCAATCCAGTAGTCGAATTGAAGCAGAATGATCGCCAGAAACAGTATGATTACCAGGTATATTTTCGCCTCAGGCAGATTTGGCAGGATCCATCTTTTAAAATGCTTTTTCATGATATACTCCTACCCTCCGTTCGTGATGCGAAACTTGTTTCTATATCTTATTCGCAGGTGAAGAAATTGATCCACAATGCCCAGCAGTGTCAGGAAAAATCCAAAAAGCGCATATGCAAGGATCAGCAAAAGCCAACGAAGAACGGAGGGTACGCGTCCTGCCTTCAGGAAATACCCCAATACAGACATGCCCATTACTGAAAACACAAAGGATGCCAGTACGGTAACCGCAAGCTGGGCAGCCTCAACATTGGCAATGCCGAGCATATTGATAATCAAGAAGCTCGCGGGCAGAAGGATCAGGCTTACAGCCGCTCTTCTGGGGAGGGTCCAGTCTTCAAAGGCCGGAACTGCCGGTGCCGGTATGCTTAAGTTTTTGAATATAAGGCGGATAAGCAGGAATAGTATTCCGCCGTAGATAAGTGAAGAAAGCAGAATAATGGCAGGTACCGTTATCTGTATCTGCCCGATCATGAAATCTGCCAGCTGTTCTGCCGAAGTAAAATTCTGAAACAGGCCCCATTCATGATACACGGCTAGCATTTGGCCTGCGTTTACAGGTCCGTGTAAGAATGCCTGCCGGATTGAATTCCATATGACATCAAATACCGATTGCCCTTTAAGCCAGTAGTAAAGCCTTAAACAAAGCAGAATGGAAAGCAAGACGCTGCCTGCTGACAGCACCATATATTCAAAAAACTCCAGTCTCTTTCCAACTCTCTTAATTAAAACTGCAATCAGTACTATGGGCAGTATAAGTATTAAAACAGCCGCTATGGGCAGAAAATTCATATTGCACCTCGTTTGTTATTTCCTTGTCCTGTAGTGTTCGCTGAGGGCTGTAAGATCACCATAGTGTTTTTCCACATCATGCTCCTCAATTATGCCCAGGCGTATTTTGCTCTCTATCTTGCTGTCAATGGCAGCAAATGGAATTCCCAGCCTTTTGCCGAGAAGGTAAGCTGCTGTAATTATGCTTGCCAGGCAGTCGGCCAGGGCATCCTGGGAAACTCTTGCCCCTGCAGCCAGAAGCTGATACAGTTCTGCTACGGAGGTTAATATCTCGCTTTTCAGCCATTCCACCAGCCTGATGTTTTTGGCTATGTCAAGCCCTCCGCCTTTCTCCACAGCCGATACCCCTTTCAACTAAGCTTCCAAGCTGCCCCTTCGGCTTACTCAGAGCGGGGATAGGAACCTAAGTGTTTAAAATATGTACTCATGGCTTTAAGCGCATCCAACGCCCGGGCAGCAGTTTCATCCCGGGCATGGCCCTCAAAGTCTACGAAAAAAAGGTATTCGCCCAGCTGGGTCCGCATGGGCCTGGATTCAATCTTGGTAAGGTTTATGCCCAGGTCAGCAAAAATGCTCAGGGCCTTCAGCAGGCTTCCCGGCTTGTCAGAGACGGAAAACACAATGGAGGTTTTGTCCCTGCCGGTAGGCGGAACATCTTCATGGGACAAGACAACAAACCGGGTACAGTTGTTGGATATATCCTCTATGTTCTCCATGAGTATATTCAAGCCGAAGATTTCGGCAGCTCTCCTGTTGGCAATGGCTGCTATGGGCAGGCTGCTGTTTTTGACCTCCATGGCACCGGCCGCAGTGCTGTTAACCGCACGCACCGGCACGCCTGGAAAATGGGCATGCAGAAAATGCCTGCATTGAGCCAGCGCCTGGGGATGGGACACAATTTCCTTTACCTCGCTCTTGTCTACCCCATCCTGCGCTATCAGACACTGATGAACGGCCAGAACCTGTTCTGCCGTAATTTTCAGGTCAGCTTCATGGGCCAGAGTATCTATGGTAATATTAACAGTTCCCTCAAGCACATTTTCTATCGGCACCACTGCACCATGCAAAGCGCCGTTTTGCACTGCCATAATCAGCTCAGGAACATCACTGTATGGGATGAGTTCCCCCGGGCATTTTTGCACATATAAAAGTGCAGCCTGCTCGGAAAAGGTTCCGGCAGGGCCCAGATAGCCGATTTTACGCATATTTCCCCACCTTACATCGATTATATCCACAATTTTATATGTATAATACTCCTTTGTCAATGCAGCAGCGCCTTTAATAAACTTAGGTGAAAGGCTTTTTATAGCCTATTATGGCAAAAAATAAAAACCGTTCCCATTGCGTTTCAGGAACGGTTTGCACTTTCTACTCAGCTGTATAGGGCAGTAAAGCCAGGTGACGGGCTCTTTTAATAGCCACGGTTACCTGCCGCTGGTGTCTGGCACAATTGCCGGAGATCCTTCTGGGAAGAATCTTGCCCCGCTCTGTAATGTACTTTTTCAGTCTGACTACATCTTTATAATCAATGCGATCTATCTTTTCCACGCAAAAAGCACATACACGCTTGCGGCCTCTTCTGCCTCTTTGCTTTTTTGCAGCTTCAGACATACTTCTACCTCCTGTCTACTTAAAATGGAAGCTCATCATCGTCCACTGGATCGAATCCTTTGGGCGGCCATGGGTTTTCTGCGGCTGTATCCTGCGCAGGATCCATGGACTGATTCTGAGATTGGTCGGTGGCT
>LFTC01000002.1:22372-29743 GCA_001512915.1 Clostridiales bacterium DTU083
GGCCCTTGTTCAGATACCTGTGACAGGTTTCGGCAAGAGTCCGCCATGTAACAATTGGAATAAAGTCAGCTTCCTGTTCCCCCTGCTGGTTGGTAAACCTGCGGTTAACCGCCAGGGTGAAGGTGGTTACGCTGACATTATTGGCAGTATACCTCAATTCAGGATCCCTGGTTAAACGACCAATCAGAATAACTTTATTCAACACAAAAATTCACCGCCTCTGTTAATCATCCATGCGGATAGTCAAAAAACGGATAATATCGTCTGCAATCTTGTAATTGCGTTCCAATTCCTGGGGCACATGGGGTTCAGCTGTGAAGTGCATTAATACATAATACCCTTCCTTGTGCTTTTCAATTGGATATGCCAGCCTTCTTTTGCCCCATTCATCCACGTCTTCGACCTGTCCGCCCTGTTCAACGATAAGATTTTTAAATCTTTCCACCAGGGCTTTGATGCCTTCCTCTTCAACAGTAGGTCTGATTACGTAAATGGTTTCGTATTTGTTCACGCCTGTTCACCTCCTCTTGGACTCAGGCCCTGCACATATGCATGCAGAGCAAGGATGTACGAATATTTATTATACCACCATTTACAAATAATGCAAAGGGGAGTTACAAAATTTTTATCAGCATGGTTCTTGCTTCATTGAATTCCACGGCAACTATTTTTTCTTTCTCCAGCCGCTTCATCATGTCACTGAACTTCTTAAATCCGATCTGGCGCTCGTCAAAATCGGGGAATTCCTTCTGAAGCTCGGATTTTATAATGCTGGGATTTACCCGTTCAAAGCCGTTTCTCTTAAGCCTGTTAAGCAGTTTCTGCATAATTCCCATCCAGTTGGCCTTGGTGATTTCCCCGGCCTCCAGCCTCTTGTCCCCGCGAAGTTTTACCTTAAGGGAGTTATTGTCTCCAAATACCTTAATGGTGTTGTACTTTTTCTCCAGGTTGTTAAGCAGCTTGCCAAAGGAACTGTATCCGTAGCTTTTCTCGCTGAACTCCGGTCTTAAGCGCAGCAGGGTTTTTTTCAGCTCGCTTACAAACATGGCGCCGTCAGTATCGGCCTGATCGCTGATGATTTTTTCCACTACTTCCATCAAGTCATCCGGCTCGCCTAAGGAATCATCGGAAGAAGTTTCATTGTTGTTGGAATCCGAGGTTACGGATTCCAGGAAGATGAACTCGTTGCAGGCCTTGATGAAGATATTGGAAGCCACTTCCGACCGGGAGATGCCAAGCACATACTTGCCCATGGATTTCAGCTTGCCCACCAGCGGAGTATAATCGCTGTCGCCGGACACAATGCAGAAACAGTCTATCAGATCGTTGGTATAAGCTACGTCCAGGGCATCGATTACCAGCTGGATATCCAGGTTGTTCTTCTGGTTGACCCCGTATCTCAATGAGGGCACAACACTGAAAGTATTTGACAGCAGCACCTGCTTCAATTCGGAAAAGGATTCCTGGTAACCGTAAACCTTGCCTATCAGAATATCCCCTTTAATCTTTACCTTTTCAATAACCCGGTTCAGGGTGGCAGCCTTGCCACCCGTGTTTTCCAGATCTATAAATATTGCAAAATTCTTTTTATCCATAACCGCTCCATACCCGTATTATTTAAGATTTTCAGGATTAAGTGCCTCCAGTTCAGGCAGCACAAAGCGCCCGTCCTTGCGGACCAGAACATCGTCAAAATACATCTCCCCGCCGCCGTATTCAGGGGTTTGAATGCAGACAAGATCCCAGTGGACTGCGGATTTATTGCCGTTGTCGCACTCATCATAGCAGCTGCCCGGTGTAAAGTGGAAGGAACCGGCAATCTTCTCGTCAAACAAGGTGTCATTCATGGGCTTGGTGATATAGGGATTTACGCCTATGGCAAATTCGCCTATATATCTGGCTCCTTCATCTGTATCCAGCACCTTGTTGATTCTATCGCTGTCATTGGCCTCCGCCTCCACTATCCTGCCGTCCCTGAAGGTGAAGCGCACGTTCTGATAAGTGAAGCCATGGTATTCCGACGGCGTATTATAGGTAATGACGCCGTTTACTGAATCCTTAACCGGCGCGGTAAATATTTCCCCGTCTGGAATGTTTACCTTGCCATCGCATTTTATGGCCTGCAGCCCCTTAATGGAAAAAGTCAGGTCGGTTCCCTTTCCCACAATGCGTACCTCATCAGTCCGGTTCATCAGCTCCACAAGCGGATCCATGGCCCTGGACATCTTGGAATAATCCAGGTTGCAGACATCAAAATAAAAGTCTTCAAAAGCCTCTGTGCTCATGCCTGCCAGCTGTGCCATGGACGGTGAGGGATACCTGAGCACCACCCACTTGGTTTTGGGAACCCTGATCTTTCCATGAACCTCCTGCCAGAAATGCTTCATATAAAGTTCCATCTTGTCCGGCGGAACATCGGACAGTTCAGAAGCGTTTTGACCGGAGCGAAGGCCTATGTAGGCATCCACATCGGACATGCGGGCAGCTTCGTATTTGGCCATCATTTTAAGCTGCTCCTCCGTACATTCAGCCAGAAGCACCCGGTTGATTTCATTGTCCTTTATGGAAACCAGAGGGATAGCTCCGACTTTGTATGCCTCCCGTATAAGTTCCTTTAAAAGCGGCGGCTCCAGCCCGATGTTTTCTATAAAAATTTTCTCGCCTTCCTTTAATTCGCAGGAATAACTGATCAGATTCCGAGCCAGCGTTTTGATTCTTGGGTCCGTCATAAAAACATATCCTCCCTTATTACAACTCTTGCTTTTTTGCAAGTTCTTAATCAGTATATCCAAATAAAACAAGCTTGTCTAACAGAAAAACACTTCATGTATGCCTTTATTTTTTTGAATTCTTCCTGCGGGTCAGGGACAGGCCGCCAAAACCGCTGATAATAGCAATGTAGAAGCCGAAATCGTACCACCATCCGGTATTTGCCGGTTCATATACCCTGATGCTTTTGTCAAACAAGCCTGCAATCAGCGACACGGGCGCTATCCAGCCATGCCAGATTCCCCACAAAAAGCCTGCAGGCTTATCAGGCGTATACCTTTCGTTGCCCGGCATGCAGCCTGACAAGGCAAGAACAATAAACACAACCAGAATACCTGTCAATACTGCTTTCTTTTTCATATTGGAGATTTCCCTCCTCACTGTCTGGGCGCCTTTACTTACTAACTTTTCCAAATTACATTATTTCAATTATAACATATATAATCCTGTTTATAATGTCTAATAATGTCTATCTCACTTATTTTATTTCCCCTCCTTATTTTTGTCTGACTTTTAGGATTTCCATTTTAAAGCTGTCGGCTGTATCTATCACCTGTCAGTTGATATGTGAATATAGTTGATAATAGATGGTTTAATAAGGCGGTGGGTGACAGATGCAGATTTACGTGGTAAGGCCGGGTGATACTCTTTGGGGTATTGCCCAAAGGTATTCCATTTCTCCGGACCTGCTGGCAGCAGCTAATGAGATTCCAAATCCCGACAGGCTGGTTATAGGCCAGGCCATAGTTATTCCAACCGTCACTCAAGAACCAAGGCCTATGATTGAAACCGGCGCATATTTGGATGTGGCGGATACCGGTGCTGCGTCCCCTGCAGTTGTGGACAGGGTAGGAATTCACCTGACTTATCTGACCATATTCAGTTATGCCGTAAACAGAGACGGCTCCCTGACTCCCATAACAGACGAGTCCGCAATACAGGCTGCATACCGGCAAAGAGCCCTGCCTTTAATGGTGCTGACAAATTTTGAAAACGGCACCTTCAGCCAGGAATTAGCAACAGCAATCCTGTCCAGTGAAGAATTGCAGGGAACCGTACTGGATAATGCCCTTGCCATAATGGAACAGAAAGGTTACAGGGGGCTGAATGTTGACTTTGAATACCTGGGTGCAGAAAACAGGGAAAGGTACAATGAATTTATGAGAAGAGCAGCTGCCAGGCTGAGGCCGTTGAACCTGCTGCTGAGTTCCGCCCTGGCACCCAAAACGTCAGCCGATCAGCCGGGCACCCTGTACGAGGGGCACGATTACCGGGCCCATGGTGAGACCAATGATATGGTGTTTCTGATGACCTATGAATGGGGCTGGTCGGGAGGACCGCCAATGGCCGTTGCACCCATAGACCAGGCCCGGGCCGTGCTGGAGTATGCCGTAACGGAGATTCCCAGAAATAAAATTATGATGGGCATTCCCCTGTATGGCTATGACTGGACGCTTCCATACGTTCCCGGAGGCCAGTGGGCCAGATCCATCAGCCCCCAGGAGGCAATCGGACTGGCTCTCAGGTATAACACCAGCATAGAATACGATTATGCAGCCCAGGCACCTTTCTTTAACTATATTGACGAAGAGGGCAGGTATCACATCGTATGGTTTGAGGATGCCCGGAGCATCCAGGCAAAATTCAACCTGGTAAAAGAATTGGGCATCAGGGGATTTTTCTATTGGGTGCTTGGCAGGGATTTCCCTCAAAACTGGCTGTTGATAGAAGATAATTTTGTTGTAAGAAAATACGGCTCCGGTCAGATAAACCTGTAAAAGCCAGCCGGTTGAAGATCCGGGAAAGCTTCTTCCACCTCCAGGGCCAGAAAACTTCTGATATCCTGGCACAGGTCGCACTGGCCCGCATATTGAGGTTTGGGCTTGTAGCCGTATTCCTGCACCGCCAGATCGGCCAAGCCTTTAATGCCCGCTGTTTCCAGCCTGTAAAATACAGGGTATTTGTCCGGATCCGCTCCTTTAAACAATTCGCTGAATTTTATTGAAAGGCCTGAACAGGATTGAGGAATGAAATTGCCGTATAAATCAACATGGAAATGATGTACGCCGGAAAGCAGCCGGCATGGAGCAGATCTTTTGACTATTCTTTCATACGAATCTTTTCTCATCATGGGCTTGTATGTTTCAAGTGCCCGTCCTCTCAAGTTGAGACCGTATCTGCTGGGCAGGCTTATAATATAATTCTTGCCAAAACGTCTGGAATATTCCTCCAGAGAATGTGGCTTTTTATCATCCATTGAAGCCAGATCGCTCCAGAATTCCATCAGCCAGGGAAACACGCCCATGTTAACCCTTGAGCATGCTTCCATCAAACCTTTTACCTTGCAGAAAGGAATATATTCATTATGAAAGGGATCTATGGAAATCAATAGCGTATGCACATTATGACCCATAAGTTCCTTCAAAACATGTACGGCCGATTGTTCATCCTTAAACCATGAAGCATTGGTTTCTATGTAATCAATACCAATATTATTCCTTGCAGCAGATTCCAGCACAGGAATCAGCTTTTCCAACCGCAGAAGAGGTTCCCCGCCGCCTATATGTACCGTATGGCAGCCAAGTTTTTTAAGCAGTGAAAAGACCTCATCCGCAACAGATGCAGTCATATAATCCTTTGGCCATCCGGGAGAACTGGCATATACGCAATGCCTGCATTTGGATGAACAGTTATAATTGGTTATGATTCCGCCGGATATAAGGTAATTAATTTTAAGCATGTGTGAAATATTTCCTCCTGCCTCATACTTTATTTCATTTAATTTCATTATCCACTATAAATATACCTGCTAAGTTTTTAAAAAGCTATTCCATATAAGAAAAAGGCATGCAAAAAGACAGGTTAAGAATATATATGCTTGGACAATAGCAGCAATACATGCTACAATTGATGAAGTATGTGCAGCATTTCGGTTGTGGTATCCCAATATTTAAAACAATCACTACTGTGAACAGGAGAAAGACATGAAGAAAAAACTGGAGCATAAGCCCCTGATAGTATTGGTTTTTCTTTGCATGGCCGTTTTCGGTTTAATCGACAACCTGAAAGGAACTTTACTGCCCTCCATCAGGCTTGAATTCGGAGTAGACTACAGTGCCATAGGAACCATGCTCTTTGCTGCATCCTTGGGTTATCTTCTGGCCTCGCTGGTAAGCGGAATTGCAGCAGACAGGCTGGGCAAAAAAACAATTCTGATGTTCGGATTTGTATTGCTTATAGGTGCAACAGCGCTGTTTTACGTGGCCAAGTCCTTCCCCGTGACCGTGCTGCTTCTGCTTATGATCAGCACCGGCTTCGGCTGTGTGGAGGTTGCGGTTAATTCCCTGGGCGCTCAGATATTTGTAACAAATGCGGCGGTAATGATGAACATGACCCATCTCTTTTATGGCCTGGGTTCTTCCATAAGCCCCAAGTATGCAGGAACCATGCTGGCAAGGAGCCTGCCTTGGAATTACATATATACCATTACCTTGGCCATTCTGATTCCCGGACTTATCTATATGGCTTTTCTGCGTTTTCCAAAAACGCCTGAAGAGGAGAGCAATAATAAAATGCCTGCGGCTCAGATGCTTAAGAATAAAAAGGTATGGCTTATTGTAGCCACTTTGGGCTTCTGTACCGTTGCCGAGCTAGGCATGGCCAACTGGCTGGTCAACTTTCTTCAGGAAGTCAGAGGAATGGGCGTAGAACAGAGTTCATCATACATGACCTTTTTCTTCGCAGCCTTTATGCTTGGCCGGCTGGTTGGAGGCTATATTGCTGAAAAGATTGGCTACATCAGGATAATTATGTATTTTGCAATTATTTCCATGGTGCTCTTTGTATCCGGAATGTTTTTGGATAACAGCTTTGCTTTTCTGTTTTCATGCATTGGCTTCTTTGTATCAATCATGTTCCCTACAATGATGTCGGTTATTATGAAGGAATTCCCCAACGGCACCAGCTCAATAATGGGTTTTGCCATTTCAGCCGCCGGCGGAATTAATATGATAGTTAACTGGATTATTGGAAAAACCAATGATTTGCTGGACGTAAATTACGGATTTATGAGCATTGCTGCATATATGCTTTTAATTGTTGTATTCATAATTCCCCTGAGGAAAATGCTCACATTTGATAAAAGCCCGGATCCGGTTCTGGCGGATGAGCTTCATCATGGTTTGACGGAATCAGAAAAAGCCGGACTGTAATTATTAGTCCGGCTTTTTCTGATTACTATTAATAGTTATATGCAGTTCTGGATTCGGTTTTCAGGTATCCGAGATCAGCATCCTTTTTGATAACGGCATCCTTAGAGAATACAAAAGTCCACTCAGCGGCTCCTCCCGGTCCAATCTGTAAGCCCTGAAGCTCACCAAAGAACCCGTGTGCAATTACGCCTTCCTTATTTGAAAGCCTGATCTCTACATTATGTATATTGAATACAGTACTTTGAAACCCGTTGGTTACCCATGCAACCATAACCAGATTATTGTTTTCGTAATACACCCTTTTAGGGTTAATATGTACAGAATTTGCAAGAAACTCAGGTCCGCCGCCTATAAACTCAGTTACCCTTTTGCTTGTATTATCCTTCTTTTC
>LFTC01000002.1:29780-54872 GCA_001512915.1 Clostridiales bacterium DTU083
ATCCTTCTTTTCGCTTGTGTCTTTCTTATCTGCAGTTTCTTTTTTGCCGGCGGAATCCTTATTGTCTTTTGTATCTTTCTTATCGGCTGTTTCTTTTTTGTCCGCAGCTTCCTTTTTGCTTGTATCCGTTTTTCCTGAGGTATCATTCTTATCAGCAGTGTCCTTCTTGTCTGCAGCATTATCCTTGTCTGATTTATCCATTTCTTCTGCTGATTCATTCTTTTTCTCTGAATCATTGTTCACATTGTCGGGATTCTCCTGCTGACCCGGATTTTCAGCTGAAGCATATTGATCATCATTGCTGCTTTTATCAGTATTTTAATCTGCATTGTACTGTTCATCGGCAGTTTCCTCAGCTTTGTCAAGCTCTTGCTCCAAAGCTTCCTGTTCGTTTAGCGCATCTTCAGTTTCGGTTTTTGCACCGCATGCTGTTGTTACTAAAATGATAAGAATAGTTAAAATTGCTGATAATACTTTTACTGTTTTGTTTTTCATTTGTTTACCACCTCTGCATAATCATTTTTAGTTCTATGTTCCATTCACTGCTTCATACTCTGCTTTAATCCTATTGCAACACCTCCTTTGAAAAACAAAGGCAGATTATACCGTTATCAAAAAGCAACATTAACTAATACATTCTACAATATATAACATATTCCTCCAAAATTATACAAATTGTTCCCACCCTGCCTTAAGAAAGAAAAAAGATCCCGATTTTTGAATCACGGGATCTTTTTTAATGACTGAAACCTGTTTTATCTCAGCGGAATAAAATATACCTCATGTCTTGAAAATTTCTTGCCAGCTGTTCTGAATGGTACAAGCCTTTCTTTACAAAAGTAAACCCGCATTTTTCTATTACCCTTCTGGATTGATTGTTAAAGATAAAATGGCTTACTGTCAATGCATCCAGCCCAAACTTTTCAAAGCAGGTTTTGATTAAAGCTTTTACAGCTTCGGGCATTATGCCTTTTCCCCAGTAATCTTTTGACAGGACATAACCTATTTCTTTCACCTTCAAGTGTGCATAAGCAGCATCTTCATTTGCCCAGGACCTGTGCAGGCCCAAAGAGCCGATAACTTTCTTATTCTCCTTATATTCAATTGCCAGAACATTTTTCTCTGAAATAAAGGATTTCAAAATTTTGTGTGAAACATCAATGGATTCATGATGTTTCCAGCCAGCCATTTCCCCGACCCCTTCTACAGAAGCATACTCATACAGGTCATGCAAATCTGTTTCTTCCCAGGGCCGAAGAATCAGCCTGTCTGTTTCAATTATTGTATTTGAAAAATCAATTTTAACATCCATATCCAATTCTCCTGTTATGTTTATTTTTACATGCAAAAGCTGAATTCAGTATTCATTTTTCGAGATACAGATCCATTATATATTCATCATCATATTCTCCGTTTATGCAAAAATAGTTCTTGTGCACGCCTGTTTTTACAAAACCGAATTTTTCATACAGGCTTATGGCGGTATGGTTGCTTGCCCTGACACCGAGGCTAATGTTTCTTATCAGCTTATGGTTCTTAGCAAAGAATATCAGTTCCTGCATCAGCGTGCTTCCTATGCCTTTTCTCCAGAAAGCCTTTCTTACCGATATAGCCAGTTCGCTGTTATGCCAGACTCTTCTGCCGTGAAGGCAGCTTATCTGGGCGATGGCAACAATTTGGCCGTTTATGATTCCCAGAATCATAAGCCTGTTGGGATCATTGCGCACTTTTTTTATATATTCAGCTTCCTGCTCTACAGTTAAATTTAACTCACCTCTCCCAAACAGAAGATTATCAGTTTCGCCGCCAATAATATTGAGGTATTCGATAATCGCCTCGGCATCTTCTGCATCAGGTTCGCGCAGAATTAAAGTCTCTCCGCTTTTCAAGGTTATTTCCTTCAGCTCTCTCTTTTCCATAAATTCCTCCGCATTCAAAGGATTTTACTATTGCACAGCCAACAATAAGCACATTTGTAACCAAAAAACTTATGCCCATTTTCTGTCTCTATAGATTTACTTCTTACGTTGCTTCTATAATCTTATAATGTGCCTTCAGTAAATACATCCAGGTATGTAAAGAGTCATTATTTAAATCGATAATTTCTTAAAGAATCAGGGATGAAGCTTTTCTATTAGAAACTTTTACGCAGCATATCAGGATAGAAAAATTAGTTATGCCTGGACAATACTGTTGATCAGAAGCGCCATAACTTAAGAAAGCCGAATGCTGCCGTGCAATTGGTAATATCCTCATTTTACAAAACTTACAGATAATTGTAAAGCACGCAGCATATGCAAGCTGCGTGCTTTTCTTTCTTTATTATAACTGTCAGTAGGCGCTGTGTATAAGCTCCCGCCGGTTTTGGTAACGGGTATGGAGCAGTTCATGGGACTTTTGCCCTAAAGGCCGGCCTAAGAACTCACGGTAAAGCTGCTTTATCACAGGGTTTTCGTGGGACTTGCGCACAGGCAGGTTTTGGTCTTCCATGTACAGCCCTGCTATCCGCTTCTGCCTGATCTCAGGATCCTTGGATAAGGGCTGTCCTCCGCCGCCAATGCACCCGCCGGGGCAGCACATAACTTCAATGAAATGATAGGGGCTCTTTCCCTGACCTATTTCCTCCAATATTTCTTTAATATTTCCCAACCCGTGCACAACTGCAACCGAAAGCTGCATACCGCCTATATCTACGCTGGCTTCCTTAACTTGATCCAAATTCCTTACCTGATGGAACTCCAAATTTTTAAGCTCTTCACCTGTAATCATTTCATAAGCCGTTCTCAAGGCTGCTTCCATAACCCCGCCCGTATTGCCGAATATGGCGCCGGCACCGCTTCCAGGGCCGAAAGGTTCATCAAAACTCTGCTCTGAGCTGGATAACAGATCTATACCGGCTTCCTTGAGCATGGCTCCCAATTCCCTGGTGGTCAGCACTGCATCCACATCCCGGTAACCGCTGGAATGCATCTCAGGCCGCTGGCTTTCATATTTCTTGGCAGTGCAGGGCATAACCGATACGGTGAATATTCTGTCTGCCGGAATTCCTGCTTTTTCTGCATAATAGGTTTTAATAATAGCTCCGAACATCTGCTGGGGAGATTTGCAGGTTGAAAGATGGCCAGTAAGGTGCGGGAAGAAGTATTCAAGGTAATTTATCCAGCCGGGGCTGCAGGATGTTATCATGGGCAGCTGCCCGCCCTCATTTATTCTCTGAATGAGCTCACTTACCTCTTCCATAATGGTTAAATCGGCAGAAAAATTGGTATCAAATACCCGGTCAAAACCCAGCCTCTTCAGGGCTGAAACCATTTTGCCGGTAACCGGGGTTCCGGGGTCCAGTCCAAACATCTCCCCTATGGCCACCCTTACAGCCGGAGCTGTCTGAACTACTGTATAAAGCCCGGGATCCTCCAGAGCTTCCCATACCCTGGCCGCATGGCTTTTTTCGGTAAGGGCTCCGGTAGGGCAGACATTGACGCACTGGCCGCACTGTACGCAAGGGGAATTCATTATGGATTCCCTGCCGGCAGGTGCAATAATGGTTCTGGAACCTCGTCCTATGGGCGCAATGGCATTCACTCCCTGTATCTGGCTGCATACCATAACGCACCGTCTGCAGAGGATGCATTTGGCTGAATCCCTGACCACAGCCGGCGATTCATCATCAATTATCCTGGGGCTGTATTCACCCTCATATCGTACCCTCTGCACGTTCATCTGCATGGCCAGTTTTTGAAGCTCACACTGGTTATTCTTGGCACAGATCAGGCATTCCTCAGGGTGATCGGATAAAATGAGCTCCAATATTGTCTTCCGGGCACGTCTTACCTTGGCGGTATGAGTGAAAACCTCCATTCCTTCTTCCACCCTGGTGATACAGGCAGGCATCAGGGTTCTGGCGCCCTTTACCTCTACCACGCATATCCTGCATGATCCTATTTCATGAATCCCCTCCATGCTGCATAGGGCAGGAATGTCAATCCCTGCCTTTCTGGCTGCCTGAAGGATGGTCATATGGGGCTGAACTTCAACCTTTATGCCGTTAATTTTTATTTGCATTTATCTCCCTCCCCCTCAATCGGCATCGCAGCGCAGGCAGCGAAGAGCTTCCTGGCGGCAGGCCTCTTCGTCAAAGGGCAGTTCAATTTCGTCAAAGTTCATTTTTCTCACCTGCGGATCCAGCACAGGCACCCTAAGCCTTTTCCGTTCCTGTTCTATAACCGGTGCATATATCTGCCGCTTTCTGGCCTGCTGAGCCGTTTCTTTTTCTTCCTGGTCTCCTCCCAGGTATTTGTCTATAGACAGGGCAGCCTTTCTGCCGTCAGCAATGGACTGAATCACGGTATCGGGCCCGCGTATGCAGTCGCCCCCCGCAAATACGCCTTTTATTGAAGTTTCCAGGGTATCCGGGTTGACCCTGAAAGTTTTCCAGCGGGTAAAGTCAATTCCTTCAAAGCCCTCCACCTCGCCCTGGGCCCCTATTGCTATCAGCAGGGTGTCCGCCTCCATCTTAAATTCGGAACCTTCAATGGGCACCGGTTTTCTTCTGGCGGTATTGTCAAATTCACCCTTGGCCATTCGTATGCACCAGACGCCTTCCATTCTGCCCTGCTCATCAGCAATAATTTCCAGGGGAGCAATGTAATCGTAGATCCTGACTCCTTCTTCAGCAGCATGCACCTTTTCTTCAGGCAGGGCCGGCATATCCCATTTGCTCCGCCTGTACAGAATGGCAACTTCCCTGGCACCCAGCCTTACTGCTGAGCGTGCAGCGTCAAAAGCCGTGCTGCCCCCGCCGATAACTACTACCTTCTCTCCAATATCAGGCCTTTCTCCTTCATTTATGCGGCGCAGAAACTCAAGGGCGGTTATTACGCCCTTTGCATCCTCGCCCTTAATGCCCAGCTTTACCGGCTGCTGGGCCCCGATGCCTAGAAATACAGCATCAAAGTTGCGCCTGATTGCATCCCAGCTAATATCCCGGCCTGCTTTCATGCCGGTAATAACATTGACGCCGGAATTCAGTATGATATCAATTTCTTTCTGTAACACATCGTTGGGCAGCCTGTATGGAGGAACTGCATAGTTAAGCATGCCGCCCAGTTTGTCTGATGCTTCAAATACGGTAACGTCATAACCCCATATGGCAAGATAATATGCTGCGGTAAGCCCTGCAGGCCCGCCGCCTATTACGGCAACCTTCTTTCCCTTTCGAGGAAGCTTTTTCAGTTCGGCATCAAAGTAGAAAGCTTCTGCATTTTTCAGCTCATAATCGGCGGCAAAGCGTTTTAAGCTGCGTATGGCCATGGACTCATCCAGCTGATCCCTTCTGCACCTTTCCTCACAGGGATGGGTGCAAAGTCTGCCGCAAACCGAGGGAAAGGGGTTCTTTTCCCGTATGGAACGCACCGCATCCATATACATGCCCCGCTGGATATACTCTATATACTGGGGTACATCCACATCTGCCGGGCAGGCGTTCTGGCAGGGAGCGGTAAACAGGGATGCGCATACTGATGCCCTGCAGTATTTTGAATTTATATGTTCCTCATATTCATCCCTGAAATAGCGGATGGTATTGAGCACAGGATTGGGAGCTGTCTGCCCCAGGCCGCACAGGGCGGTGTTCATTATATCCTCGCCCAGCTCAAGGAGGGTATCAATATCCTCCGGCCGGCCTTTTCCCTCACTGACCCGCTGAAGCATCTCCAGCATGCGTTTGGTTCCCATCCTGCAGGGAATGCACTTGCCGCAGGATTCATCCTGGCAGAAGTCCAGGAAGAATTTGGCCAAGTCTACCATGCAGGTGTTTTCATCCATAACAATTAGGCCGCCTGAGCCCATTATGGTACCCCATTCTCTGAGCGACTCGTAATCCACCGGCACATTCAGACCGCTGGCCGGAATACAGCCTCCGGAAGGGCCGCCGGTCTGAGCTGCCTTAAAATCCCTTTTGCCGATAATTCCGCCGCCGATATCAAATATGATATCGCCCAGGGGCGTGCCCATGGGCACTTCTACCAGTCCGGTATTAACTACCTGCCCTGCCAGGGCGAACACCTTGGTTCCGGGGCTTTTTTCATTTCCTATGCTTCTGAACCATTCTGAACCTTCCAGGATTATGGAAGGCAGGTTGGCATAAGTCTCCACGTTGTTTATGACCGTAGGCTTATTCCACAGGCCTGCCTGGGCCGGATAGGGCGGTTTCGGCCTGGGCTCGCCCCGCCTGCCTTCCACCGAAGCCAGCAGCGCTGTTTCCTCACCGCACACAAAAGCTCCGGCTCCCACCCGTATTTCCAGGTCAAAATTAAAACCGCTGCCAAAAATGTCTGATCCCAGCAAACCGTAATTTCTGGCCTGTTCTATGGCTTTTTGAAGATGTTCAACCGCCATGGGATATTCTGCCCTGACATAGACGTAACCCTGGTTTGCACCAATGGCATAACCGGCCAGGGCCATTCCTTCAATTAAACTGTGCGGATCGCCTTCTATTATGCTCCGGTCCATGAAAGCACCAGGATCGCCTTCATCAGCATTGCAGACAACATATTTGGGTTTCTCCTTAGCTTTGGATGTAAATTCCCACTTAAGCCCTGTAGGAAAACCTGCTCCGCCTCTTCCCCTTAAGCCTGATTCCTTTACAATCCTGATAACATCTTCCGGTGTATGCAGCGTAACCGCCTTTGCCAGGGCAAAGTACCCGTCAAAGGCTATATACTCTTCTATGCTGAGCGGATCAATCAGGCCCACGTTTCTTAATGCAATCTTCCGTTGACGTGTGAAAAAGGGAATATCCTGAATCCTGCCTATAGGTTCATCGGTATAAGGATCCCGGTAAAAATAATCTTCAACGGGTATGCCTTGGTACAGGTGTTTTTCAACTATTACATCCACATTCTCCGGTTGAAGCCTGCAGTAAAGTATGGCTTCCGGATATACTATCATCATCGGCCCCAAGGAACAGGGCCCCATACAGCCGGTTACGACAACTTTAATCTCTGCCTCCAGTCCTCTTTCTTTTATGCTGTCCATAAGCCGTTCACGGATAGTCTGGCACCCTGAAGACTGACAGCCTCCGCCGCCGCATACCAGTACATGATTACGGTAAAGCTTCATCAGAGCAACACATCCTTTCCGTTCAGCGTCCAGGCCTCAATTATGCGATCTTTCAGCACATACTCCGGCAGCAGCACCCTTGCCTTTTCAGGCGTAACCCTGCAGTAAGTAACAGGCCTGCGTCCTTTTTTCTTCAGAATAACCAGGGGTTCATATGCACAAAAACCTGCACAGCCTGTCTTGGCTATGGTAACATTGCTTATATTTTTATGAGCTATGGCTTCTTCCATAGCCTTCAGCACATCCAGCACACCCGCTGCCTGGCTGCAAATACCCATATGGATTTCTACGGTTATAAAGTCTTCCTTTTCAAGACCCTGAAGCCTGTTCAATGCCCGCTCTCTAAGTGCGTAATACGCTTGCATGGAAGCCATGATCAACCCCCTCCCTCTGCCTGTTTAATAAGGCTGGTAATTACCGCTTTCACTTTGTCCGCTTTCATCCGGGTGTATACTGTGTCGTTTATAGTCACTACCGGTCCGAGCCCGCATGCGCCGATGCAGCGGACCACTTCAATGGAAAAATTTCCGTCGGGCGTAGTGTCGCCCGCCTCAATGCCCAAAAGCTCCTGAAGCTGTTCAATAATCTTGTCGGCTCCCCGCACATAGCATGCCGTTCCCTTACATACACCAATGGAATACTTTCCTTTGGGTTTCTCAGAGAACAATGCATAAAAGCTTACAATGCTGTTTACTTCACTAAGGGGAATTTTCATTGCATCCGACACTCTTTGCTGCGCCCACATCGGAAGATGCCCCAGTACATTTTGAATTTCATGCAATACAGGGATTAATGCACCCGGCTTATGTTTGTATGCCTCAATTATTTCCTCTACCCTTTGACTCTGTTCCTGACCAATCTCAATTTGCTGTACCGACACTAACAACACCTTCCTTCACATTATAGCATTTACATACATTTATGTTATTTTATGTAAGTGACAAGGATGCCGGTTAAGATTGTTAAAAGTTTGACAAATAATGCCCTGCTTTTACTATGATGTAACTGCGTACTCTGTTAACTGTTCATACTTTGTGGACTAATGGGTTGGCTGCCGCGGCTAAACTCAGATGTGAAAAGAATCATCCTATAATTTATATATGAGAGTCAGCCTCAATGATGTGTGCCCGATGCCAAAATTTATTCAGTGATGAATGTATAGCTGTTTAATTTTATTATATAACAACAGAAAGTAGAATTGTATAATTATTTTGAATTTTCTTGATAATAATTTGTCACCCGGTCAAATGGATAAATTAAAGAAAGCAATAGTTTAAGAAATGCCGGGTTTATCAGCTTAATGGGAGTCTTCAACAACCCACTGAAAAAAAGTGTTAAGATTTAAGCAGGTTTTTGTTTACCGAAAATAATATATAAATATGGGGATATAATGCTGATAAACAGGCCTATCCATGCTGCTAAGCCGGTATATCTAATTAACACTTGATGAATTACCGAATACATCCTTACAGGAATAAGGAGCCATGAAATGATAATTGGATATTTCCCGGCAGAGAGCAATAATTGTTCAAGAGCTGCTATGACAATGTAGTACAATACAACCACAGTTGCTGATTTTGCAATATCCTTTCTATCCATATCACGAAAACAGAATAACCCTGTAATAAGGAAAAGAACTGCTGTAAGAATTACGCCAATCCAGAATACCGTATTTTCTGCAGATAATATCAAATTCCCGGTTATTATTGTTATTATATATATGCTGACATTCTCAACGATTGAAATAATCAAACCGGTTAAAACTGATATTAACAAGACGCGCCAAATTCTACTTCTAATCATGTTTTTCATAATGGTCACCACTAAAAATTTTTTTTGCTAACTTCAACTCTTGGAACATTTGTCGCAGCCGCTTTATTTCCTTTTTTATCACACCTCATGCAATACCCATATATTAGGCTCTATGTATTCTCCTATATCTTTTTCTTTATTTATTTTAACAGGCTCCAATGACCCTGGAACTACGTATTCACCTGTTTCATAGAATTTCATGCCTGTCCATTCTTCCCATTCTTTAACGGTCCCTGGTATGTACATAGCTTTATGGCAGGGTTTTATTATTTTCCCTCCCATTCTGGCATGCACTCTTAACCAAGGATCATAAGGCAGACCGTCTTCTCTTTTCCATTTCAAATAATTGTCTATTGGTATCAATGGATATTTACTTTTTAAACTGGGCCTGACAGGTACAGTAATATATTTAAGGCCACTTTCGCGGGCAAGTGAAATCATCTCTTTTAATATTAGTGAACTTATTCCTCTTCCCTGATAATCCTTATTGACCGCTATCTGAAGGCCGTTTAACACATTTGCTTCAATCTTATTTAATTTGTCATTGATTCCTTTCTCAAGTACCCAGTCCCATCCTTCTTCAGGCAATTCATCAAAGGGCTTGTCCCAAAAATACGGTATACAATTAGCAACCCCTATAATCTCATCATTTGATTTCAGAGAAAACTGGTATTCAGGAAAAAGCTCGAACAGTTTATCCCAATTTGCATTTGACACTGGATCATGCAGCATAAATTCCGGCCATAATTTATGAGTCATTTCCGCCTGTATATCCGCATGATCAGGTATGTTTTTAATGACTTCATATTGCATTCCGAATCCCCCGTGGCTTCAGCCAAAAATATTCTCTTTCATATTATCATTGAACCAAAATGGATTAATCATTGGTCGCATCCCCATTCCCGTCTATGGGTATAGGGTCCCCCAGGTAAGTTGGTTCCGGCTGAATAGCAACCTTGAAGAAATCCTTGATGCGTGCCAATACTTCTCGTATTTCTACATATTCCTGCCTTGCATAAGGCCTTAAGTCTGAAGCTACGCCGTAGGCATCCAGGCCCAGCTTGTTTGCTATATATAAGGATCGGTACAGGTGGAATTCCTGGGTAACGATAATCACTTTCTTTACCTGGAACACATCCCGTGCCCTGTACATGCTGTCATAGGTGGAAAAGCCTGCATGATCCATAAATATATGCTCAGACGGCACGCCATGTTCTATGGCATAATTTTTCATGGCATTAACTTCATCGTATTCTTTGGTGCCGTGGTCTCCGCTCACCAGCAGCCTGTCCGACACGCCGGCTTTATAAAGCTCAATGCCCTGAAGCAGGCGGTCAGCCAGCATAGGGCCGGGGCCGGTATCCCACACCCGTGCGCCCAGTATTAGAATACAGTCTGGATTTAATTCCATTGCCTGATCCGGAGTTATGATCCTGTTTCTATATGCATTTTTAACATATGCATGTATTGCGGCTAAAGCGATAATTGCCAGCAATGCTGCTATGGTTAATAATATCAGTAAGCTTTTCATGGTTTTACGTCTGGCTCTCTCCATTTAAGATATTCGCTCCATTCTTATGTAACCCTGGTACACCAGGTTCAATCTGTAATTCATTAATTGGAACAAAAAGTATTTATTTGTAATAAAAAAGAAAAAGGCCTGCCTATATGCTACCATATAAGCGGGCCTTTATACAACGAAACAGGTATTTTTAGTCAATCAAATTGTCAATGGCTGCCCCGGGTGCAACCATGGGATAGACCTTTTCATCAGGGCTTATATCGCACTCCACTACTACCGGTTCATTTAAGCCAAGTGCTTCTTTCAGGACCTCCTCCACCTGGTCATTGGATGTGATACGGAAGCCCTTAATGCCGTAAGCACCGGCCAGTTTAATGAAATCCACATCCGGCCCCAGGGTGCTCTGGGAAAACCTGCCCTGGAAGAACAGATCCTGCCACTGCCTTACCATGCCCAGGGTATGGTTATTGAGCACCAGCTGCACTATGGGCACCTTGTATTTGGATACCGTAGCCAGCTCGGTGGAATTCATCTTAAAGCTGCCGTCCCCGGCTATGTTTATAACCTTCTTATCCGGCCTGCCCAGGGCTGCTCCAATGGAAGCACCCAGGCCGTAGCCCATGGCTCCCAAGCCGCCGGATGTAAGGAAGGTGCGGGGCTCTGAATACTTATAATACTGGGCCGCCCACATCTGATTCTGGCCTACTTCCGTTGTGATTATGGCATTTCCTTGTGTCAGTTCATAGAGCTTTTCTATTACAAACTGGGGGCTGAGGGAGCTCTTGCCCCTGTATTTAAGCGGATGTTTCTCCTTCCATTCCTCGATCTGCCTGTTCCAGTCATTCTCATCCCTTTCAGCAACCCGGCCTATGAGATCGGACAAGAGCTGCTTGACATCGCCGTATATGGGAATGTGTGCCGTAACGTTTTTGCTTATTTCCGCCGGGTCGATGTCAATATGAATTATGCGTGCATTTGGCGCAAAAGCTTCCACTTTGCTTACAACCCTGTCGCTGAAGCGGGCGCCTATGGCTATCAGGCAGTCTGAGTTGGACACGGCATAGTTTGCATACCGGGTACCGTGCATGCCCACCATGCCCAGGAAGTAGGGATGTTGGCCGGGGAAAGCGCCCATACCCATCAGAGTGGCGCATACGGGAGCCTTAATTTTTTCCGCAAATTCCCGAAGCTCATTATGGGCCCCGGAGATATTTACGCCGCCTCCAGCCAGTATAACCGGACGTGAACTTTCATTCAAAAGTTCTACAGCCTTTTCCATATTTACGGGATTATCCTCAGCGGCATCATACCACTTTCTCCTGGTTTTCCATTCCATGGGCTGGCCGTCATAAGGCTTGTATTCTATTTCTGCTGTCTGTACATCCTTGGGCAGGTCCACTACTACAGGCCCCGGCCTGCCGCTAGTGGCAATGTCAAAGGCCTCCCGGATTATATGGGGAAGTCTTTCAGGATTTTTTACAATATAATTATGCTTGGTTATAGGCATGGTTATGCCTGCAATGTCAACCTCCTGGAAAGAATCCCGCCCAAGCAGGCTGCCTGCAACCTGCCCGGTAAAGACTACCAGAGGAACCGAATCCATATAGGCAGTTGCAATGCCGGTTACCGTATTGGTTGCCCCAGGCCCGGAGGTGACCAAAACCACGCCTGGTTTTCCGGTAGCGCGGGCATATCCGTCAGCTGCATGGGTGGCGCCTTGTTCATGAGCTGTCAGAATATGGGTGATTTCCTTGGTATTATAAAGCACGTCGTATATGGGCAGCACTGCCCCGCCGGGATAGCCGAAAATCAGATCCACATTTTGTTCCTTCAGACATTCAATTACTATCTCTGCTCCTGTCAATTTCAACCTGGTCAACCCCCTTATGCATATAAGCTAATCATTCACAGCAAAGAGCCGCAATGGCATGAGCATATATCTTAGTATGAAGAATCAGGTCATCGATGGAGATGTATTCATCCTTCTCGTGAGCCACTTCTGGTCTGCCGGGAAATGCCGGTCCAAAGGCCACTGCGTTCTTAATGGCCCGTGCAAAGGTGCCGCCTCCTATGGCCAAAGCCTTGGCAGGCTGCCCGGTCTTTTCGGTATATACCTTTTTAAGTGTCTCAATCAGAAAACCTTCTTCCGGAACATGGAGAGGAGGAACAAAATCCATAAATTCCACCTCTATTCCGCTGCCTTCCAGAGCACTTAAAACCTTATCCTTTATCTGCTGTTCGCTGAAGGTTACAGGATAGCGGATATTTATTACAGCTTCTCCCTGGTTTTGATCCACTGAAATGGTGCCTAGATTCAGGGTAAGCCTGCCGGACACTTTATCCTCTAGATCCAGGTTCAAACCTTTGCCGGTGGTATCCGTTCCGATCCGGTTATTCAAAAACAGCAGAAATTGTTCCATCTCGCTGTTGCCCAGCCCCATGGTGCATAGGAATGCCAGCATATGAGCAATGGCGTTTTTCCCCTTCTCCGGTATGCTGCCATGGGCGGAAACGCCTTTTGCAATTACTTCAACACCCGAATCCTCGCAAAAGCCGGCACTCAGGTCATAATCTGAAAACTGCTTCATGCTGTGGAGATGGTTCAGGATCTTATCCTGATCCCCGGTAGGCAGAAAGCAGCATCTGCATTCATCCGGCACCATATTGGGCCTGTGCCCGCCGATAATGGTTCTGATCTTTACTGCAGAGCAGTCATCGGAAGCAAATTTCTTCTTAAGCTTAAATGTTGCAATTCCCTTTTCAACATTGATAACGGGATAATCTGCATCGGGAGATACACCAAAATCCGGTATGGGCTCTTTCTTAAAGTAGTAGGCCATATCCTCCCATCCGCTTTCCTCGTCGGTGCCGAAAATTATGCGGACCTTGCGCTTCATCTTCCTGCCTGACTCCATTACAGCCTTCATGGCATAAAGGGCACCTATCATCGGGCCCTTGTTATCCTGGGTCCCCCTTCCGTATATCTTTCCGTCCACAATTCTTGCCTCATACGGAGGATATGTCCAGCCGCTTCCCTCCGGCACCACATCCAGGTGGCCCAAAATACCCATGGTTTCTTCGCCTTCGCCAAACTCTGCATGGCCGGCATAGCCGTCTACATTTTTAACCCTAAATCCCAGGCTCTCTGCCAGTTCCAGTGTCTTCCGAAGGGCTTCGTCCACCTCTCTGCCGAAGGGCTTGCCGGGCAGGGCTGGTCCCTCCACGCTGGGAATGCGGACTATTTCCTGCACAGAGCGGATAATCTCCTCTTTATGTTCGTCTATATAGCGATCCAAATTCATCCTGACAAACTCCTCTCTATTGAAGTACCTTGCCGGCATTAAAGCCTTTGCCCTCAACTTCGCGTGTATCTATAATGGAAAGGAATGCAGCCGGATCTATTCTTCTTACAATTTCCCTGGTGCGGGACAGTTCCATAACCGTAAGGGCCATATAGATCAGCTTCTTTTCCTTTCCGGTATAAGCGCCTTCACCGTTAATAAAAGTTATTCCCCGCTTTACCTTTTTTAACAATTCCTCTGCAATTTCCTCATGCTTATCTGATACAATAATAACCGTCTTGCGGTGGTTGAAACCTTCCTGTATGGCATCCACTGCCTTGTTGGCAACAAAAATTGCTACAATTGTAAGCATTGCCATTTCCACATTGAACAAAAATGCTGCAATTGTCAGGATTACGGCGTTTATGGCCATGCCAATGCCGCCTATGTTGAAGGAGAAAAACTTATTGATGGTAATGGAAATTATGTCCGTACCGCCCAGTGAAGCCCGGTTCTTTATTACAATTCCTGACCCGATTCCCATTATCAGGCCGCCGAAGATAGCCGCCACTATGGTATCGTTTACCTCTATAACCCAGCTTCGGGTCAGGGACAAAAAGAGGGAAGAAGTTATAACTCCCAAAACACTTAAGTATGTAAAATCCTTGCCTATAAAACGGTAACCGCCCAAAAAAATCGGAATGTTCAGGGCAACAATGGAGATACTGGTGGGTATGCGGAAAAGGTACTCCAGCATCATGGCTATGCCGGTAACGCCGCCGCTCAGCAGTTTATGGGGTATGAACAAGGCATTAACGGCTATTGCATGTATAAAGCTTCCTATTATTATAAAAAAAATCCGAAGAATTAGGTTTTTTATTTCCCGCTTCATAATATACTCCTTTCAGAAGCCAGCCTGATTTTAGAATTTAAGTATATCATAAGAAGCAGTTACATTGTTTGCCTGTTAAAAATTTAATCTTTACTCTTTTCATAAAAATTCTTATGTGATATAAAATTATTATGACTCTTTTTACACTTTTTTCATAAGGAGGTCCTGCGGATGCGTCTATTTATCGGCACCGAGGAAGAATGCGACAGGCGCGCAGCGCTCGAAGTCGTCAAACAAATCAAATCCAAACCAGACTCAGTTCTTGGGCTGGCTACCGGTTCCACTCCCATCGGCATGTACCGCAACATGGCACAGGCATACCGGGATGGGGAAATCAGCTACTCCAGAGTCAGAACCTTTAATCTGGATGAATATGTGGGGCTGGCCAAAAAACATCCCTGCAGCTATTATTATTTCATGCGGGAATATCTATTCAAGGATATAGACATCCCTGCAGACAATATTGATTTTCTGGATGGAACTGCTTCCGATCTGGCACAGGAATGTGCAAGGTACGAGGAAAACATTGAAAACTGCGGCGGCATCGACCTGCAGCTGCTGGGAATGGGGCATAACGGCCACATTGGTTTTAACGAGCCGGATACTCCCTTCGAATCCCTGACTCATATAGTTGAACTGACCGAAAGCACCATCAAGGCCAATTCCCGCTTCTTCGACAGTGAAGAAGAGGTTCCCCGCAAAGCGCTGACCATGGGCATCAAAACCATAATGCATGCCAAAAAGATTATCTTCTTCGTCAAAGGGGCGGCAAAAGCAGAAGTAGTACGGCAGGTTCTGCAAGGGCCTATTACGCCCAAGGTTCCCGCTTCCGTTCTGCAATTGCATCCCAACCTGTGTGTATTCCTGGACCATGATGCAGCTTCAAAGCTGAATTTATAAATACGGATTTACATAGGAATTAATTATTTAAGTACAGCTCCTGTGTTGGCTGAAGTTACCAACCTGGCATATCTTCCCAGATATCCATGGCTGATCTTCGGTTCGGGAGCTGTCCATTTTTTCAGCCTTTCCTCCATAACCTTTTCATCCACCAGAACATCCAGTCTGCCTTCAGGAATGTTGATGGAGATAATATCCCCTTCCTCAACTGCAGCTATGGGACCTCCTGCCATGGCTTCCGGAGAAACATGGCCGATGGACGCACCTCTGGTGGCACCGGAAAACCTGCCGTCAGTTATTAAAGCCACATCCTTGTCCAGACCCATGCCGGCGATGGCCGATGTGGGCGACAGCATTTCCTTCATGCCCGGGCCGCCTTTAGGGCCCTCATAGCGGATTACAATAACATCCTTCTTTCTGATCCTTCCGCTCAGTATGGCTTCATATGCCTCCTCCTCAGAATTGAATACCCGGGCCGGACCCTGGTGTACCAGCATCTCAGGAGATACGGCCGAGCGTTTTACAACTGCTCCGTCGGGTGCCAGGCTGCCCCTTAATACTGCAATGCCTCCTGTTTCACTGTATGGCTTGTCTATGGGGCGGATAATATTATGATTCAGCACCCTGGCATCATCAATCATTTCACCGATAGTTCTGCCGCTGACTGTCGGCTGATCCAGGTGAAGAAGCCCTTTTGATGCCAGCTCCTTCATAACGGCCGGTATGCCTCCGGCTTCATGCAGGTCTTCTATATGATGAGGCCCTGCCGGGCTGAGCTTGCACAGGTTCGGTGTTCTGGAGCTGATGGTGTTTACAATATCCAGGTCTATTTCAATGCCGGCTTCGTAGGCTATAGCAGTCAGGTGCAATACCGAATTGGTTGAACAGCCCAGTGCCATGTCCAAGGTCAGGGCGTTTTCAAAGGCCTCCTGGGTCAAGATATCCCTGGGGCAGAGTCCTTTACTCAATACCTCCATAACCTTCATGCCGGCTTCCTTGGCCAGGCGGATTCTCTCGGCATAAACTGCAGGAATGGTGCCGTTGCCGGGCAATCCCAGTCCCAATACCTCGGTAAGACAGTTCATGGAATTGGCGGTAAACATTCCGGAACATGATCCGCATCCTGGGCATGCATGATCTTCCAGCTGCTGTAATTCCTGTTCATTCATGATACCTGCCCGTACGGATCCTACTCCTTCGAACACTTTGTTCAGATCCAGTGTTTTCCCCTTATGCCTGCCGGCCAGCATAGGGCCGCCGCTTACAACAACGGCCGGTATATTCACCCTGGCCGCTGCCATCAGCATGCCGGGCACAATTTTGTCGCAGTTGGGAATCATTACAACCGCATCAAAGGCATTGGCCTCTATCATGGATTCAATGCCGTCGGCTACCAGTTCCCGTGAGGGCAGGGAATAATTCATGCCCCTGTGATTCATGGCTGTGCCGTCGCATACCCCGATGCAGGGAACCTCTATAGGAGTGCCTCCTGCCATCCGGATTCCGTCTTTTACGGCTTCAGCAATTTTATCCAGGTGAATATGCCCTGGAATGGATTCGTTCTTTGAATTAACCACTCCTATTATGGGGCGTTTTATCTCCTCATCGGTAAGGCCCATGCTTTTAAGCAGGGAACGGTGCGGTGCCCGTTCCAAACCTGTTTTCATTCTGTCGCTTCTCATTTTTTCCTCCTGCCGTCTATGCAAATAGTTTAAATTTCCCGATTGCTGCAATATGTTGTGCTGCTTAATCCCATCATTTTCAAGTGCCGCTTTCCCAGGCCTTCAGGAAAGGATATGGATTGAATGGAGTTAAGCTGTTATTTTTTCCGTAATACATTCCAAAATGCAAGTGGGGTTCAAATTGCCCGGTGGTGCCTTCGGGGCCGTAACCTGTATCACCCACATAGCCGATTATCTGCCCCTTGGTAACCTTGTCCCCCTCTTCCGGGTTTCCCTCGTAACGGGACAGATGGGCATAATAGTAGTAAATATTGTCCTTTCCCCGAATGCCCAGCCGATAACCGCCCAATTCGTTCCAGCCGGCTTTTTCAATAACGCCGTCGCACACCGACCTTATGGGAAGGCCTGTATCCGCCATCAGGTCGATGCCTTCATGGCTGCGCTCTCCCCCGTAGGTTCGGGCATCGCCGTAGCCGTCCTCATAGGAGTATTCATCATTTACATCCAGGGGGAAAACCTTGTCATCATAAATTGCGCGCAGATCGGAAAGGGCTTCTATCTCTTTTCTTACCTGCCTGATAAATGACCTGTCATCATTGTATTCAGCCAGCATGGAAGGAAGTTGGTTTATATCCTCTATCCACGCGAGATGCAAGGCTATTTTCCCCGACCGCTCTTTGGATATCTCCTCAGGCGGCACCTTTTCGGCCAGATCAACAGCTGCCAGATAATGCCAGGGCACGCCTGTCTCCTCTTCCAGTTCAAAATAGATGGACAGGTGTTCTGAATCAATATCATCCGGCTTGTATCTGCCTGCCTGGAACAGGTTCAGAAACAGCAGGACCAGAGCGGTTACAGCCAGGATGATGGTAAGGATAAACAATATCAGCCTCGGCCAGCTGGCCACACGCCACCTGCGTGCAGGACGCTCAGGACGGTAATAATATTCTATGGACATAAGAACCCCCCAACAGCATGATCAGTAATCAACTATTGATAAATATTTTTCTATACATTAAGTATATCACTCAACAGCTGATAAACAACCATATTTTTCCTAAAGGGGGTTTTACTTAATTTCGGCAGCTATCCTGTCTCCCATTTCTTCCGTGCCTATCAGGGTCATGCCCGGCTGCATGATATCCTGGGTTCTGAAGCCCTGATCCAATACCCTGCTTACAGCTTCCTCCACGGCTGCTGCGGCATCCTCCCTGTCAAAGCTGTAGCGTAACATCATGGCCGTGCTCAGGATGGTGGCAATGGGGTTGGCTTTATCCTGCCCTGCCAGGTCCGGAGCCGAGCCGTGAATGGGTTCATACAGTCCGATTTTCCCCTGGCCCAGGCTGGCTGAAGGCAGCATGCCCAGGGAGCCTGTAAGCATGGAAGCTTCATCGCTTAAAATATCCCCGAACATATTGGTGGTTACAATCACGTCAAATTGCCTGGGATTTCTAACCAACTGCATGGCAGCATTGTCCACATACATATGGCTCAGTTCCACATCCGGATATTCCTCTGCCACCTTGCATACCACTTCCCGCCAAAGCCTTGAGCTTTCCAGCACATTGGCCTTGTCTATGGAAACCAGTCTCTTATCCCGTTTTCTTGCTATTTCAAATGCAACCCTGGCGACTCTCTCCACTTCATGGGTGGTATAGCTTTCCGTATCCCAGGCTTCCTGGCCATACGATAAATCCTTTCTGCCCCGGCTGCCGAAATAGATGCCTCCCGTCAGCTCCCGCACGACCATAATGTTAAGCCCGTCGCCCAGCACCTCTTCCTTCAGGGTAGAGGCGGATTTAAGCTGGGGAAACAGAATGGCGGGGCGCAGGTTGGCAAAAACGCCCAGCCCTTTCCGGATGGCCAGCAGGCCTGCTTCCGGACGCAGGTGCCCGGGCAGATTGTCCCATTTTTCGCCGCCTACTGCGCCCAGGAGCACAGCATCGATTTTCCTGCAAATGTCCAAGGTTTCATCAGGAAGAGGCACGCCGTATTTGTCTATGGCGGCTCCTCCCATGTCAACTTCCTGATATTCGAATTTCATATTAAATGCTTCAGATACCCTGTCCAATACTTTATAAGCCTGCTTTACAATATCCGGACCGATACCGTCTCCGGGTATTACTGCTATTTTCATGACTTAGCCATCCTTCCCCTTACGTATTCAATTAATCCGTCCGATTTCATAATTTCCTGCATGAACTCAGGGAAGGGTTCTGCCTGGTAAACCTTTCCTGTGGTCATGTTTTCTATCTTTCCGCTTTTTACATCTACCCTGATTTCATCCCCTTCAGCTATGTCCCGGGCAGCTTCAGGGCATTCCAGGATAGGAAGGCCTATATTTATGGCATTGCGGTAAAAGATGCGGGCAAAGGTCTCAGCTATTACCAGGCTGATGCCCGATGCCTTTATGGCAATGGGGGCATGCTCCCGGGAGGAACCGCAGCCAAAATTTCTGCCGGCAACCATAATATCCCCCGGCCGTACCCTCTCTGTAAAGGTTTCATCCAGGTCCTTCATGCAATACTTTGCCAGCTCTGCCGGATCGCTGGTGTTCAGGTACCTGGCAGGTATAATTACATCCGTGTCTATGTTGTCTCCGTATTTAATTACCTTACCCTGAATCATTTCACTACCTCCTCGGGAGAAGAAATCTTACCGGTCACTGCTGATGCAGCAGCCACAGCCGGGCTGGCCAGATAAACTTCGCTCTCCGGATGGCCCATCCGGCCTACAAAGTTGCGGTTGGTTGTGGCCACAGCCCTTTCGCCCTTGCCCAGAACTCCCATATGGCCGCCCAGGCAGGGACCGCAGGTTGGAGTGCTCACTGCTGCACCGGCCTCTATAAAGATCTCCAGGAGGCCTTCCCGCATGGCCTGCAGGTAAATCTTCTGGGTTGCGGGGAATATAATTACGCGCACCCCTGGGTGCACCTTGTTGCCCTTCAGCACCTTTGCCGCCGCCCTTAAGTCCTCTATTCTTCCGTTGGTACAGGAACCTATAACCACCTGGTCTATTTTTACCTCGCCCGCTTCATCTATGGTGCGGGTATTCTCCGGCAGGTGGGGAAAGGCCACAGTCAGGCCTATGCTGGAAAGATCTATGTCAATAACCTCAGCATATTCTGCATCCTCATCCGGCTCATAAACCTTGTATTCCCTGGCAGAATGCTCCTTGACATAGGCTATGGTTTTTCCATCCACCTCGAAAATACCGTTCTTGGCCCCGGCTTCAATTGCCATATTGGCCATGGTGAATCGGTCGTCCATGGACAGGGAAGCCAGGCCTTCTCCTCCGAACTCCATGGATTTGTAAAGAGCTCCGTCTACGCCTATCTTACCTATAATATGAAGGATAACGTCCTTGCCGCTTACCCAGGGCCGCAGCTTGCCGGTAAGGTTAAAGCGGATAGCTTCCGGCACCTTGAACCAGCACTGGCCCGAGGCCATTCCCGCTGCCATATCCGTGCTGCCCACACCTGTGGAGAAAGCGCCTAAGGCCCCGTATGTACAGGTATGGGAATCTGCGCCTATTACCACATCTCCGGGAACCACCAGGCCCTTTTCAGGTATCAGGGCATGTTCAATGCCCATCTGGCCTATTTCAAAATAGTTCTCGATTTCATGGCTGCGAGCAAAATTGCGTATTAGCCTGCATTGTTCCGCAGACTTAATGTCCTTATTTGGAGTAAAATGATCGGGAACAATGGCAACTTTGCTTTTATCAAATACGGATTCTGCACCGATTTTTTCAAATTCCCTGACAGCTACCGGTGTGGTTATATCATTGCCCAGCACCAGGTCCAAATCCGCCATTATGAGCTGGCCGGGCGCAACCTTGTCCAAACCGGCATGCGCCGCCAGTATCTTTTGTGTCATTGTCATGCCCATTGAAAGTCCCCCTGTTCTGTGTTTGTCTTTCTATACAATGGCATCAGCCCTGCTGTCCTCTTCAGCAGCATGCTTCTGATGGTGGTGATACAGGAAATACTCGATGGAATCCACCAAAGCAGCCCAGCTGGCTTCGATTATATTGGTGGATACACCTACCGTTCCCCAGACATTCTTGCCGTCGGTGGATTCGATATGAACCCTGACCTTGGCAGCGGTGGCCTTGCCTGAATCCAGCACCCTGACCTTGTAGTCGGTCAGCCGCATATTGTCCAGCTCTGGATAAAAGTGTGCCAGGGCTTTTCTCAGCGCCTTATCCAGCGCATTAACCGGCCCGTCTCCTTCGGCTGCGGATACTTCTTCCACGCCGTCCACCTGAACCTTTATAATGGCAGAAGCGCTGTAGTCATCCTGCCAGTGTTCCTCGCAAAGCACCCGGAAATCTTTAACATTGAAAAAGCTCACATCCTTGCCCAGCGCCCTTCTGACCAGCAGTTCAAAGGAAGATTCCGCTCCCTCAAACTGGTAGCCCTCATGCTCCAGGCGCTTTAACTCATCCACCAGAAACTTGGTTTCCGGTGAATTTTTATCCACCCAGGGAGCTATCTTCTGGATACGTTTCAGTATGGTGCTGCGGCCTGATACTTCCGACATCAGAATACGCCTTTCATTGCCTACCAGCTCAGGCTGAATATGCTCAAAGGAAAGCGGGTTCTTGTTGACGCCGTCAATGTGCATGCCTCCCTTGTGAGCAAAGGCACTATGCCCTACATAAGGTGCTCTTTCATTGTGTGCCATGTTGGCAATTTCACTGACATACCGGGATACGGCTGAAAGATTTTTCATCTGCTCTTCCGGGATGCAGTTGTAATTCCGTTTTAACTGCAGGTTGGGAATAATGGTGCAGAGGTTGGCGTTTCCGCACCGCTCTCCATAGCCGTTGATGGTACCCTGTACATGCACGGCACCGCTTTCAACTGCCATAATGGAGTTGGCCACTGCCATTCCGGTATCATTATGGCAGTGAATTCCAAGAGGAATGGAAAACTCTTCTGCAACATGGGATACAATTCTGCCGATCTCTGAAGGAAATGTTCCGCCATTGGTATCACAGAGCACCAGGCAGTCAGCCCCGGCCTCTGCGGCAGCTTCCAGGCACTTTAAGGCATAGTCCGGATTTGCCTTGTAGCCGTCAAAAAAATGTTCGGCATCAAATATTACTTCTTTGCCCCGGGATTTCAGATAAGATACAGTATCCCTGATCATGCGGAGGTTTTCCTCCAAAGTTGTTCTGATTATATCCGCCACATGAAAATCCCAGCTTTTTCCGAATATGGCAACGGCAGAAGTGCCGGCCCTGAGCAGGGCCTGAATATTGCTGTCCTCCCCGGCAGCCACGCCTGCCCTGCAGGTGCTGCCGAAAGCTGCCAGCCTGGCTGTTTTAAGATTCATCCGGCTTACCTTTTCAAAAAACTCCAAATCCTTGGGATTGGAACCCGGATTGCCGGCTTCAATATAGTCTATTCCGAATTCGTCCAATTTGCGTACTATCTTGAGCTTGTCGCTTACTGTAAAAGAAATGCCTTGTGCCTGTGCTCCGTCCCGTAGTGTTGAATCGTATATTACCACTTTTTTTCTCAGTTTATAATCCCCATTTCAATACCATCTCCTCTTTTTTCAGAATATTGTCAGCCTCATTTATGCAATTGCCTATTACCGTTTATATGGCCTCAATCGGTTCCTTCCGTCCGTTTGGATTTACGGCTATATCATACAAAGCCTTGTTAATGGCATTGATATATGCCTTAACGCTGGCTTCTATAATATCGGTGCTTATACCACGGCCGGTGAAGGACTTGCCGTCCTTCTCCACCTTTACGGTGCTTTCACCCAGTGCATCCTTGCCGCTGGTTATGGCACGGATCCGGTAATCCTTCAGGGTAACCTCCATGCCTACAGCCCGCTCTACTGCATGAAAAACAGCGTCAATGGGGCCGTCTCCGCAGGCTGCCTCTTCCACCGTTTCCTCTTCCCTGGATATCCGTACCGTAGCTGTGGCAATTAAGGAATTGCCGCTGGTTATGTGGAAATACTCCAACTGCACCATTTCGGGAATCTGCACAAGTTCCGTGGAGATTAGGGCCTCTATGTCATCATCGGTTACGTACTTTTTCTTATCAGCCAGATCCTTGAATTTTTCAAAGGCTTCGTTGATTTCTTCCCTGGTCAGGTGGTCGAAGCCGAGTTCCCTCAGCCGCTCTTCAAATGCATGGCGCCCGGAGTGCTTGCCCAACACCATCTGGCTCCTTTTAAGGCCGATGGATTCCGGCGTCATGATCTCATAAGTCTCCCGTCTGGATAAAACACCATGCTGATGAATGCCGGATTCATGGGCAAAGGCATTTTTGCCCACAATGGCCTTGTTCGGCGGGATATGCACACCTGTCAGGGCGCTGACCAGCGAGCTGGTGCGGTAAATCTGCTCTGTTGCTATGCCGGTCTGGAAGTGATAGTAATCCTTGCGGGTGCGGAGGGCCATTACCAGCTCTTCAAGGGCTGCATTGCCCGCCCTCTCTCCAAGGCCGTTGACAGTGCATTCCACCTGCCTTGCGCCGTTTTCAACAGCTGCCAGGGAATTGGCCACTGCCAGGCCAAGATCGTTGTGGCAGTGAACGCTTATTACCACATTGTCTATTCCCTTTACATTCTGCCGGATGCCCCTGATCAATGCTCCGAATTCATCCGGCGTGGAATAGCCCACCGTATCGGGAATGTTCAGCACATCGGCTCCTGCCCGGATAACTTCCTCCAGCACCTTGTACAAAAACTCCGGGCGGGACCTGGAAGCATCCTCCGGTGAAAATTCCACCTGGGGGCAGAGAGATTTGGCATAGGACACCATCTCAACTGCCCGCTTAAGCACTTCTTCCGGTTCCATGCGCAGCTTGTATTTCATATGCAAATCCGAGGTGGCAATAAAGGTATGAATTCTGGGCTTTTCTGCCTCCTGCAGGGCTTCCCAGGCTCTGTCTATGTCTTTCCTAACGGCTCTGGCAAGAGCTGCTATGACAGGTTTTCTTATCTGCCTTGCCACAGTCCTTACCGCTTCAAAATCCCCCTTGGAAGCGATGGGAAATCCGGCCTCAATTACGTCCACGCCCAGGTTTTCCAGCTGCCTGGCTATTTCCAGTTTCTCATGCACATTCAGGCTGATGCCTGGAGATTGCTCACCATCTCTTAAAGTTGTGTCAAAAACAGCGATATGATCAGCCATATAAATTCTCCTTACCGATTATTTTTTCTCAATCCAGGGCATCATCTTTCGCAATTCTTTTCCAACTTTTTCAATGGGGTGATTCTGCTCACGCTGGCGCATTGCACGGAAGGACGGGCGGTTTGCCTGGTTTTCCAGGATCCACTTTCTGGCAAAGGTGCCGTCCTGGATCTCCTGCAGTATCTTTTTCATTTCCTTACGGGTTTCCTCGGTAATAATGCGTTTTCCGGAGCAGTAGTCGCCGAATTCAGCAGTATCGCTGATGGAATAACGCATGTAGGACATGCCGCCCTGATACATGAGATCGACAATCAGTTTCATCTCATGAAGGCATTCAAAGTACGCGCTCTCCGGCTGATAGCCCGCTTCCACCAGGGTTTCGAAGCCGGCCTTGATAAGCTCGGTTACGCCGCCGCACAGCACGGCCTGCTCGCCAAAGAGGTCGGTTTCGGTTTCTTCCTTGAAGGTGGTCTCCAAAACGCCTGCCCTGGTTCCGCCGATTCCTGCCGCATATGCCAGGGCGTTTTCCTTGGCTTTTCCGGAGGCATCCTGGTACACAGCAATCAGGCAGGGCACCCCTCTGCCTTCCTGGTACTGGCTTCTGACCGTATGCCCCGGGCCTTTCGGCGCCACCATGGACACGTCCACATAATCCGGCGGGGTAATCTGGCCGTAATGGATATTGAATCCGTGTGCAAACATAAGTGTGTCGCCGGCTTT
>LFTC01000002.1:54954-77438 GCA_001512915.1 Clostridiales bacterium DTU083
ATAACTTCCAGTCCGCTTTCCTTCAGGTTCAATGCATGGGCATGGCCCTGGCTGCCGTAACCTATAACGGCAATTTTCTTCCCCCTTAGAAGCTCCATGTCAGCATCTGCATCATAATACATTTTTGCCATAATAAACTTCCTCCTCATTCTCCGGATGTATATATTTAACCATTTTCATACCTCGGTCCATAGCAATGGTTCCGGTGCGAACCAGCTCCAGAATGCCGAAATCCTCCAGCATTTCCTCCAGGGCAGCAATCTTCTTGCTGTCTCCGGTGATCTCAACAATAACAGAATCCCGGTTCACGTCCACCACCTTGCCCCTGAAAATGTTGACTATATCCACAATCTGGTTCCGGGTGGCAGGCGTTGCCCTTACTTTGATAAGAGCCAGCTCCCTGGATATGGAATCTTCGCTGATTACAGACACCTTGATGACATTGATCAGTTTATTCAGCTGTTTGACCAGTTGGTCCACAATATATTCATCGCCGTCTACAACAATTGTAATTCGGGAAATTCTGGGGTTTTCAGTTTCGCCCACGGCCAGGCTGTCGATGTTGAAGCCTCTTCTGCTGAACAGCCCCGACACTCTGGAGAGTACGCCGGGATGATTGTCTACCAATACACCCAATACATGTTTCATCTGTCTTCTCTCCCCTATTTTTTTTGATAATAAAAAAACCTTCCGCCCTATACTTTAATCTTTTGTATAGGGGCGAAAGGTCAGCTTCCGCGGTACCACCCTTATTCGTCCGGCCCTCGCGGGACGGACCTTGCGAAGTTCAATCAAACTTCCGGCCTGTAACGGGACCCCCCGGTAAGCCCTACTAAAACCGCACGTGCAGTTCGTTCAGGTTACCCCTCAGGAGTGAGCATACAACCCGACAATCCACCGGTTTGCACCACCCACCGGCTCGCTGAAGATGATTGGTTCGGGCCTTCTGTCTCCGTCATAGGGTGTAAGCAGGATTGAATTATGGATATAGTAATACCCGGTGACAGCCTCCAGTTGAAGAAACTTGCCGCCGGGCCTTTTATTCCCACGGTGTAATACACCACATGTGTATTTTGTACCGCTTGGTCGCAGCCCCGCATGCGCGGCGGAACCCTAGGTACACTTTCTTCCCGAAAAAATTTGTAATTGCGTAGTATTGTAGCAAACATCCAACCCTGATGTCAAGAGAATTTTTTGAATTTTCTTTGATAACATTTTAACAATAGATTTTGGCCTGAAAAATGGGCTTTTAAGAGTTGTTATCTGCCTTTTGTATGATTTTTTTGACCCTTTTCATAAAGGTTTCTATATCCATCATAACTATGCGGTTGCAGTTAAGGCACTTAATCTTAAAATCCGCGCCTGTCCTGATAACTTGCCACTGGTCATTTCCACAGGGATGTTTTTTTCTGGTCTGCACAATATCACCCAGGCCGACTTCTTCAATCAAGCCGCTCATGCCTATCACCCCTTCATTTTACTTGCTCATGCTGCAAAGGCTTATAAGAAAAATTCTGCAAAAACCAATAAGCCTTCAGCCTGAGCTGCATCCCTACATTGTCTGAAGCGCTTTTGCAGAATTTACAATACCAGGGTGTTCTCTCCCCGATGCATTTTTTCAATAATTTCCTTCATGCCGGCAGTTCTTCCTATGGCCAGGCGGCTCTTTAAGCCGTAATAGTCCAGGCAGGTTTCGGAAGAGATAATCTCCACCCCTTTTTCCGACAGTATCCTGAGATCCGATAATATCTCCGAATCATCCGCCGCCAGCGCTACGCCGCTGTTTAAAAATATTATGGTTCTGGGGCAGTTGGTGCAGTGTTTGAGATGGTAAAAGTAGCTCTTCATAAGGGTTTTACCCAGTGCAGGCTCTCCCCGGCCCAAAGTGCTGCCGGTGATAACCACGACGCTGGTATTGGGAGAAACAGATTTGCCCCTTTCCTGAAGCACGGGCTGGTTTAAGTGAATAAAGTAATCTCCACCTATTTCTTCCAGATAGGCATCAATTCCCCTCTGGCGGGCTATCTCCTTAATCTTCAGAGCCTGATCCAGACTGTCGGTCACCGTAGTTATAGGATCAAGATCCGATTTGGATATATTCTCCAGCACAATTGGTATTGACTGGCTGGCAGCCATTCCCCGCAAATCTATCCTGTTATTCATAACATCCTCCTTATCCGCTGAAGCTTCAGCTTCCGGATGCCTCTACAAATGCCTCGAACAACTTCAGCATATATGTATCTTCCAGCATGCATTCCGGATGCCATTGAACCCCTAACAAAAAGGAGTGATTGCTGTCTTCTATGGCTTCAATGACCCCGTCGGAAGTTTTTGCAGCAATCCTAAGCCCGGGTGCCAGCCTCCGGACTGCCTGATGATGAAAGGTGTTGGCATAGATCATGCCTGCTCCCAGAATTTGACGGAGCCTGGTACCTTCCTCAATATACACGCTATGAAAGCCGTGCTGCTTCGGCGCAGGCTGATTGTGGCAGATCAGGCCCTGCCCTCCCGCCTGGGCTTTCAGGTCCTGGTATATATCGCCGCCCAGGGCAATGTTCATAAGCTGGATGCCTCTGCAAATGCCAAATACGGGCATGCCTGCCTTAACTGCCTGCCGGCACAAGGCCAGCTCCATTTCATCCCTGTAAGGATTGACCCTGCCGATGGCCGCATGGGGCTCTTCTCCGAAAAACCTGGGATGAACATCCTGCCCTCCGGACAACAGCAGGCCGTTTATATGCCTGATTATCAAATCTATGTCTGCGGATGTCCAGCCCATATCAAGAAGCGGTATGAGAAAGGGCTGCCCGCCGCAGCGGATTATGCCTTCCACATAGCCGGATTTCAGCTGATAAAGGCTTTTTTCCCAATCGTAATCGCAGGTAATGCCGATTATAGGTTTCATGGCCTGTCCGCCTTGCCTGTAATTAGGATTAGAATTTATTCAGATATTTATCCAGCTCCCACTGGGTTATCTGCATCCTGTATTCATTCCACTCAATCATCTTGGCTTCCATATACCGGTTGTAGGAGTGTTCACACAGGGTATTTCTGATTACGCTGTCTTCCTTCAGTGCCTCCAAAGCTTCGTAAAGATTGGAAGGCAGCTTACGGATACAATGCTTTTTAAGCTCTTCTTCGCTCATATTGTAGATATTCCGGTTAACCGGCGGCGGAGGAGCAATTTTATTGCGAATGCCGTCCAGCCCTGCTTTCAGGGTAACTGCCAGAGCCAGATAGGGATTGCAGGACGGATCCGGGCTTCTGAGCTCCAGCCTGGTTGCATTGCCCCTCTTGGCAGGCACGCGCACAAGGGGGCTTCGGTTCTGGAAAGACCAGGCTATATACACCGGAGCCTCGTAGCCGGCAATCAGCCGCTTGTATGAATTCACCAGTGGATTGGCTATGGCAGTGATTGCAGGTGCATGTTTTAGCAGCCCGCCTATATAATAATATGCTTCCTGGCTCAGCTGATTTTCATCTTTGGGGTCATAAAATGCATTAGTTCCGTTTTTGAACAGGGACTGGTTTATATGCATCCCGGACCCTGCCACCCCGTATATGGGTTTGGGCATAAATGTGGCATGCAGGCCGTGCTGCCTGGCAATAAAGCGCACTATCATTTTAAAGGTCATGACATTGTCGGCAGTGGTCAGGGCATCGTCATATTTAAAATCAATTTCATGCTGGCCGGGTGCCACCTCATGATGGGATGCCTCGATTTCAAAGCCCATCTGCTCCAAAATCAGGCACATGTCCCGCCGGGCGTCTTCCCCTCTGTCCACCGGACCCAAATCGAAATAACCGGCATTGTCATGGGTGGTCATGGTGGACTTGCCTTCCTCATCTATGTGAAAAAGGAAAAATTCAGCTTCAGGGCCCACATGCATGGTGTAGCCCATCTCTTCCGCTTCCTTAAGCACCCTTTTAAGGGTATTCCTGGGACAGCCTTCGAAAGGTGTGCGGTCTGCCTTGTATACGTCACAGATCAGCCTGGCAACCTTGCCTTCGGATGCAGTCCAGGGGTATACAACAAAGGTATCCGGATCGGGATACAGAATCATATCGGATTCTTCTATGCGTACAAAACCCTCGATGGAGGAGCCGTCAAACATTATTTCGTTGTTGAGAGCTTTCTCCAGCTGTTTTACGGTAACAGCCACGTTTTTTAAAGTGCCGAAGATATCGGTAAATTGCAGGCGGATAAACTGAACCTGCTCTTCCCTGCATATTTCAATAATTTGTTCTCTCGTATATTTTGCCATATCACACGCTCCCCGTAAAAAGCCGTTAAAAAGGCGCTGTATTGCACTTTATTATATCATTTGCAGGCTGAATTGCAACAAAAAACCAATTACCAGGCACATATGCATGCAAGATCGGCATATGAAATGAAAATGCTTTGTTTTACATTTGGATGAAGTGCCGGATGCCCGCCGCATTAGAAGAAGAAAAGATAAAAATACCCTGCACTCAGACATGCAGTACATTAAGACCCGGCCGGATATGAGCATTGAACAGTTTTGCCGGCTGATTCATGAGAAAGAATTAATTAATTTCTGTTATGGTTGTTATCATGCAGAACCTGGTCCAGCACGATAACCAGGGCAAGCATAAATACAGGGTCTTCGTCTCCGATAATATCTACTCCGTATGTATCGGAGAAGGAAAACCAGCGCTTGGACACCTGGGCGGCCAGCTCATTTTCCCTAAAAATACTGAAATCCATACCCCAGACATTGCCTTCCACCCTGTATTGGCCATGGGTTCCAAATATCTGGAATTTGGGGCGGAAGAGGCTGAATTCCCTTTTAACCGTGGCATAAAGATTACCCAGGTAATATATGCTGTACTCAGGCAGAAAACGGAAAAGCTTCTGTTCTATGTATACAAGTTCATTCCCCTGCATATCGTAAATGCGCAGTTTGTCTCCCAAAGAAAAGACCTTTCCTTTTACCCGATAGCATTCTTCGCCATGTTCATTGCGGATGGTAAAATTGTCGCCCAGAGCGAAAATTTTTTGTTTTACAATATACCTCATGGCAGATTTTCTCCTTTTTAATTAATAACATTTTTTTCTAATATATCACTCCAGGCTCCCGTTTACAATACGCTTATCCAAAATACCCTTTACCGGTTTGCCTGAATCCAGCTGATTCACTATCACACTGGTATCAGGCAGCAGCCTGTTTCTCAAAGTTTCCACATATTCCAGGTTTTCCAGGTAAGTGCTGACCATATTGGCTATCATGGTCAGCATAACCGCATCCCTTTTGGTGATTTCCTGCTGCTTCCAGCCGTTAAAGCATAAGACCCCGTCGGTCCGGTTTCCTCTTATCAGAGGAATAACCAGGAAATTTTCCCTGATTATATATTCATTTTCATCCCTGATGGCTGTATTCTTTTTCTGCTCCATGATTAAATTGTATATCTCCTCTTTTTCCTCAGGAGCAGGCCTTCCGTATATCTCCACTTCGCCGCTTCTGATCAGGAAAATACATATGCTCTGGGCGGGAAAAATCTCCCTGCACAAGGCCAGCAGTTTTTCCATGACCTGGGCGATGCCGTATTCATACTTGAGCCGGCCGGTCATCTCATACAAAATCAGCAGCCTGCTGTTCATGATGTTCAGATCATTGTATTTATCCTTTAGACCCTCCAGCTGCCTGTCCAGCCGGCTGAACTGGACGGAGAAAAGATAAGGCACTATATAAGTTAATATAAGCATAATGCCGAGCAGGATTAAATCGGCACCGGCATTTCCGATTCTGATCTGCATAAACCTGCCGGCTGAGAAAAATCCGGCAGCCCAGGTCAGCAATAATCCTGCCAGGCCGGATAACAAGCCTTTCCAGCCGTATATATAATGCATGGCAAACAGGGGTATCAGAATGCAGGCAAGAAAAGGGCTTGCCATATTTCCGGTAAGCACCGCTGCAGCGCTTGCCATAAGCAGATCCGATGCACACAGGAGCAAGCGGGCAGCCTTCAGCTTCATGACCGGCCAGAACATAATTAGAACAAGTATCTGATAGATTCCAAAGCCCAGCAGTACCAGATCTGCATTTGGATGTGCAGGCAGGCCGGTTTTCAGAAAAAGCAAGATGGAAAACATAAATACGCATGCACGGTGTACCAGCATAATTAATTTTTCTGCATTCATCTGCAATTCCTCCAATTAAAAAGAGGGAAATCAGACAGTATACTAAATTCATTATTTTTGCCAATCAATCCTTTATTTCCCAGATTATTGCCCAATATTTCGATCTGCACTTTTCTTCCCATTGCCGTATTTTTCGACATGTAATCCAATGATTTCAAGTACTCTGTTATCTTGTTCTTTAATATATAATGTGATAAACTTTTATATGTTAAAAAGGTATTTTCCTATACACAGAAAGGCAGGATGGAGGGAATGAAAAAAATATCGGCATTCATACTTTCTTTTTTATTTCTGGCAATGCCATTATCTGCCAAGGCTGCACCTGCTCCCTTGGCCAGGGTTTCTTCTGCTGCCGCAATATCCGATGAAGGAGAAGTACAGCTTGTCTCCTATAAGGCTAACGTTAAAATAGACTCTGAAACCGCTGAGACCAACGCCTCCATCGTATTAAAAAATGCCAGCAGTGAAGAAGATATGAAAATAATGGCGGGCATGCCTTCACATATAAACCAGGGTAATATAAAAATCAATAACCTGCAGGTAATTATGGAGGGTACCAGATACCGCCTTTCCACCAGGCGCGACCGCACCCAGCAGGAAGATGCCGGAGAAATGGATCTTCCCCCAAACTGGCTCACCTGGACGGTTGATCTTAAACCCGGTGAATACAAGGTTATAGATATTTCCTATACAACCAATATTCAAAAAGCTGAAAACGGCACCATGGATATATATATTCCACTGGATTTTCTGAAACTGTGGCATGGCACCCCTCAAATCGTTGAAGTGACAGTGGATGTGGGCAGCGGTCTGCCCTATATGTTTGAACCCAATCCTTCTGATTTGCCCCATGAATATGACAAAAAAGCCCGGCTGACCTGGACTTATGAAAACAGTTATCCATCCGGGGATATACAGCTGTTTTACCGTCCACTTGATCAGCTGGCTGCAGAATATATCACCGCCCAGTCTCAGGGCCAGAGATCTATAACCTCTATCGTCAGATCTTTTCAAAATAAGTCTTACAACCAGGTAATTGAACAGATAGACGAGTATATGGAATCCCAGGAAGATGATGTATTGACGAATGAACTGCTGTTTATGAAAGCCCTGGCCCATCAGGAATTGCTGCAAACGGCCGAAGCAGTTGAAATATTTGACCGGGTGGAAGGCCAGCCCATGTTTGGAGAGTTGGAGGGAACTTTTAAGAATAAAATCATATTTGATAAATATATGCACATGAAATCCCTGATGACAGATGAGGCTGCCCTGCATGAATACCTGAACTCCTCTAAAAACTATATTATGGGCAACGCCATCTTCATGATGTGGGTGGAAGAGGAGCTGAACCAGTTAAGCCAGCTTATTCCAGTCCCGGAAGATGAGCCTGATCCTTCTGAGGCAGAACCTGTGCCGGAGGAACCTTCAGACGAAGATGAGAAAAAGAATGAGCTTGTCAGGTCTGTTACCATAGGCCGGTATGAAATATCAGTGGAAGTTTTGTTCCTTGGCATCCTGGCTATAGTTATTATAATAACCACTATTATCAGCAGAAGAAGGAAAAGGAGAAGGAGCAGATATTACTATTTCCGATGAACAGCCTGGGAGAAAACCATGAAGCTTATATTCATGGTATAGGATGCCCATTTGCCACTCCCCTTGTTATGGGGCTCACTCCCTTATCAATGCCGGTAATTTGTGATATTTAACAGGAGGAATTATGGAGCAGATATTTGAATATATCCGAAATTTTGCGGGAGCTTATTATGCAGAAACTATCTTTGTTCTGGCCTTATTATTTTTTATTTCCCTTATCCTGGTTATTCTTAATGTCAGACGCACAAGCAAGATCATTAGAAAGTACAATCGGCTGATGAGAGGAACAGACAACAAGAATCTGGAATCCATGCTGTTTAAGCAGCTAGATTCTGTACAGTCTGCCCTGACCAAAATAAAGGATCTGGAGCTTGCCCAGTCGGAGCTGAGCAGCAGACTGAACCGGACTGCACAGCATATAGGCATGATCCGCTACAATGCTTTTGATAATATAGGCAGCGATCAAAGCTTTTCCATAGCCGTGCTGAATGAATATGGCGATGGTTTTGTGCTTACCAGCCTATACGGCAGAAACATGTCCACTGTTTTTGCAAAACCTATAAAGGGCAGAAAATCTTCCTATCCTCTGACCGATGAGGAGCTGGAAGCCATCAAACGGGCCTTCAGCTAAGCATAAGCATAAATAAAACACCTTCACGGCATACTAAGCCGGGAGGTGTTTTTTATGAAAGTAATTGCCATTGAAAGAGGTTTGGAAGAGCTGAAACAATCACTGGAAGAAAAAGGTTACAACACTGTCTTTGCTGATGAGGCAGATACCCCGGTTTCGGTTTATATATACAAAGATCAGAATGCCTTGGAACAGGTAAGCTTTCAGTCCTCAACGGGCAGCCGGCTGCAGGAGGATTCCGGTGCTGCCGGCGTACTGCTGATACCCGGCAGCGATAAAACCCCGGAACAGATTATAGCCATGATAGAAAACAGGGTATACACTCCCCTCTTTTATTACTGACCGCTTAAATCATCGGCGTCTTTGACATACTTCCAGATATTAAAATGTATGCCGCTGCTGATAATGTCTGCCATTCTCATAACCAGGTTAAGCCTGGTATTTTGCAGAATCAAATACTCCATAAAACCGCTTATATTTACTATGCCTGCAATATGAATATGCCCTATGGGCGGCAGGCTTTTGTTTACACCCGCCCCGGGCCGCAGAGCACCCTTGCCTATGCTTATCATACCTACCCGTTCGGGTTTGCCCAGGCAGGCATCAATCGCTATAATAAAAGGCTTCAAATGACTTCGTTCGATTTTTTCTATAACTTCACATAAATTCTTTGCATGAACCGGTTCATCCAATGTTCCGTATATGGATATTTTTTTATACGGTATCAGCTTGAGCTTATGCCCTACCAACGGGCCCAGGCAGTCTCCGGTGGACCGGTCGGTACCGATGCACAGTATGACTATATCATTAAATTCATTTGTATAATGCTGCCTGAAAAACTTGTCAAAACCGCGGCTGAACAAGATCAGCGCATTGGATTGATGAACATTTATGGATATTTCGTCTCTGAGCCTCTCCATGCCAACCTCCTGATGAATCTCCGCCTGAAAAGTATTTTCTCCATTTATTCTCTTATTAGTAATGTATGTTGCTGAATCGTCCACTTATGCCTGCCGGCCGGGAGCTGCCGGGCAGATCTTATTTATCATTAGGAAGGAATTTTATTATAAATAACGAACTATATAAGATAACCAATTGAGGGAGATAAGTATGCGCCGCAGTACCAAGTTTATACTGACAGCATTATTGGTAATTGCAATTGCAGCAATTTATTTTTTGTATCCGGAACTGCTGGGGTTTATCACTGCTTCTGAGTTAAACCCTGTTTTTTCTGCTCAGCCCATTCCTTTTGCCCAGCAGGAAGATATTCATTTTTTTGAAGAGGGTTGGATATTATGCGGCTCACCTTCCAGGTTTTACCAGTGGAATCAGGCAGAAATCAGCCCGCCCCTTATGCGGGATGACCTGGATGCTGAAAATGGTGAGGTAAATATAGTTGCCAGCAGCGAAAACTATATTGTCACAGACACGAACCGTATTTACAACACCCAGACTGTGCCCTTTAACCTTGTTTATGAGAATAATGATTTTATTATAGAAGGCATCAAGGAATATGAAGATTATCTTATTCTTTTGGTAAAGGAAAAAGAGAATGCACCCATGCATCCCTGCATACTGGTAAAGGGAAGTGATTTTTTAATTTCCTTTGACGGAATAGGTGATGCAAATTACATATCCGTAGACGGGCATGGAGATGAATTGTCCCTGCTGACCTTAAGCTTAAATTCACCAGTGCCCATTACCCGGGTATTCCACTTTAAAAATCGAAATGAACTTTATGGAGTCTTAAGCCTTGAAAATGAGTTCTATTATAATATATACAGACTTAAAGACAAGATAATTCTTGTAGGCATCAAGGATATATTGTGTTACAATGTGGAAGGAGATTTGCAGTGGTCTGTGCCTCATGAATCTGAGGGGATATACGAGGTCTTGTCCATTGATGGCGGCCTGCTTTTCTATTTTCCTGAGAAATCCCAAATCGATGATGTTGACGGTAACGTGCTGGAAATAGATGATAAAGGCTATTCTATCAAAGCTTTTCCCAAATACCTGTCCAATCTCGGTGTATATAAGTCAGGTTACCTGGCTTTGGAATCCAGGCGCAGCCTTGTCTTTTTATCCAGGCAGGGCAAGGTAATCAGGAAACAGGTTTTAGATAAGCCGGCTGATTTGGTTAAGTTCCATGATAGTAAAGAAGATTATCTTTTTATTCGTACTGAAGATGGTATATTGCAGTTGTATACATCCGAAAAACAGGAGGAAGACAAGAAATGAATTTAGTTGATTTAGCTATCTTATTGATAATGGCTGTAAGCATGGTAGTAGGCATGTACAACGGCTTTCTTTTGTCATCTCTGCATACGGCTTCTTTTTTCATCTCCTGGCTGGGAGCAGTAATATTTTACCCTTTAATAACCAAGTTCATTTTAAAAATATATCCTTCTCTTTTGCAGGTTATAACCCTGTATGCGGAGGGAAGTGTCCACATACCCAGCGTAGAAGACAGGCAGGCCAGCATAACCAGCTTCACTGTTGAACGGGTCAGCGAAATTGTAGAGCAGTCTCAGCTGCCCAATCCCTTCAGCAAAATATTGATATCGGATTTTACCAAACCCCTGGAAGGAGTATTCTCCCTGGGTGAATATTTCGATTCCACAATAGCTGTTGTTATAATAAATATCATCAGTTTTTTGCTGCTGTTCATGTTGTTAAAGCTGGTTTTTATAGTTATCATATCTATCTATAAAACAGTAAACGACCTGCCGGTGCTGAGAAAACATGACAGCCTTGCAGGAGCAGGCATGGGCCTGATCCGCAGCTTTTTTATACTAAATTTTATATTCGCCCTGGTTCCTATCCTGCTTGTGTTGGCTCCTGCCGATATAATCAACGATTTTATAGAAGGTTCCAAGCTGGCGGGCTTTTTCCACCATTCAAATATCTTTACTGCATTTGTTCGCGGAAGATAAAAAATGTTTCACGTGAAACGTTTTTGATATTGTTTCACGTGAAACATTTTTATTTACCGGTCACTATTTCAATAATCCTTTCCAAATCATCATTGCTGTAATACTCAATTTCTATTATGCCCTTCTTTTTTCCCGGGTTAATCTGTACCCGCGTTCCCAAGGATTCTTCCAGCTCCGACTCAATCTCCAGTATATAGCTGGGTTTCTGTTTGATCTTCGGCTTTTTCTTCTTACTGTTCAAATTCTGAATCAACTTCTCGGTTTCCCTGACAGACAAATTTTTCTTAATAATTAGATTTGCGATCTCATCGCGCTTTTTTTCATCAGAAACCGATAAAAGAGCTCTGGCGTGGCCTGCGCTGATCTTATTTTCATACAGCAGCTCCTGAATCATCTCAGACAACTGAAGCAGCCTTAATGCATTAGCTACGGCAGGCCGGCTTTTTCCCAGGCGTTCCGCTGCCTCTTCCTGTGTCAGGTTTAAACGGTCTATCATTTCCTGTATTCCTTTAGCTTCCTCAATGGGGTTCAGGTCTTCCCGCTGAAGGTTTTCAATCAGGCTGATTTCCAGGGCTTCTTTTTCATTTAAATCCAAAACTATTGCCGGTATTGTGGTCTTGTTGGCAGCGCGGGATGCTCTCCATCTGCGTTCGCCGGCCACAAGCATGTATCTGCTTCCGGAAGGCCGGACAATTACAGGCTGAACCACACCATGCACTCGTATGGAATCGGCCAGCTCCTTTATGCTCTCTTCATCAAACTGTTTACGAGGCTGATCGGGATTGGGGTCAATATCGTTAATTTTAATTTCCTGTACCAGAGAATCATCCTGCTTTGCGCCAATCTCTTCTCTATAACTTTCAAACAGGGCATCCAGCCCCTTGCCTAATCCTTTTTTTACAGCAGCCATTGGTCATCCTCCGTTTCATTATCTATCATCTCCTGGGCCAGGTCCATATAGGCCTCGGCACCTGCGCACTTGGGATCATAAACTATTATGGGCACCCCGTGGCTTGGAGCTTCTCCCAGCCGGACATTTCTTGGAATAATGGTTGTATAAACCTTGTTTCTGAAATATTTTTTTACTTCGTCCACCACTTGTATGGAAAGATTGGTCCTGGAATCAAACATGGTAAGAACCACGCCTTCGATTTCCAGGTCAGGATTCAAATTTTTCTTTACTAATTCAAAAGTGCTCAGCAGCTGGGTTAAACCTTCCAAGGCATAGTATTCGCATTGTATGGGAACCAGGAGGGTATCCGCTGCAGTTAGGGCGTTGATGGTAATAAGCCCCAAAGAGGGAGGGCAGTCGATCAATATGTAATCATAATCATCCCTTATATCGGCCATAGCTCTTTTCAAAATGGTTTCCCTGGCCATCATGGGAACCAGTTCTATCTCTGCTCCGGCCAGTTCGATTTTTGAAATGATAATATCCAGATTATCAAAATCAGTTTTATATATGGCATCCCTGGCCGGAACTCTGTTTATCAGAACATCATAGATGGATTTGTCTATCCTGTTCTTGTCAACTCCCAGTCCGCTGGTGGTATTCCCCTGAGGATCAATGTCAACCGTTAAAACCTTTTTGCCCAGTGCAGCCAGACATGCGCTTAAATTCACATTAGTCGTAGTTTTGCCCACACCGCCTTTCTGGTTGGCGATGGCAATTATTCTGGACATGAAATGCACTCCCTTAACTTGTGTTATTTCTATTATAGAGGATATTGTGTCCGGATTAAAGGGTTATGGCATATTTTTATGCTTATACCCATATACATCTATATATATTTAAGTTAAAAATTTATGGGAGGCCGGCTATGAAGACCTTTCTATTAACCTTTTGCATGGTTTTTCTGGCTGAATTGGGCGATAAAACACAATTGGCAACCATGTTAATGGCTGCCAAATCAGATTCCTGCCTGCTTGTCTTTTTAGGTTCGGCTCTGGCCCTGGCTGCCTCCTCCTTATTAGGAGTGCTTGCAGGCAGCATTATTACAAAATATGTCCCTCAGACTTATATACATTATGCATCGGGCATAGCCTTTATTGTAATAGGAATTCTTTTAATCAGCGGTAAACTATAAGATATGAATTGGAATCAGTGCATTTTTGGAATTGAAACAATAATTTCTATCCTGTCGCCTTTGTCCATTTGTGAGTATTGTACTGCCAGTCCGTAGCTTTTCAGCATTTTTACAGCATTTTTGACGGTATTTATAAAAAGCCTTATATCATTGGATCTGCCAAATATTTTCTTCTGCCCCGGATTATTCTTGTGGTTGCTGCCGCTGTTCCTTTCTCTTTCATTTACTTGAATTTGCCTGATCAGATTATCAATGGCAGCTTCAGCATCCCGGACATTCATTTTCTTCTCAATAATCAACTTCAAAGCTTTTATCTGCAATTCATTATTGGGAAGCCTCAAAAGGGCCCTGGCATGCCGTTCTGTAAGATTCTCCCGTACCAGTATCTCCTTTATCTCATTTGACAATTTAAGTATCCGCATTTTATTCGCTATGGTCGACTGATTTTTACCCAGCTTTAAGGCCAACTGTTCCTGGGTAAAGCCATGATCCTTTATCAGGCTTACATAACCCTTGGCTTCATCCAGGTAATGCAGGTTTTCCCTTTGCAGGTTTTCAATCATTGCCATAATGGCAGAGTCATGTTCATAGGCATCGGTAATTATGGCAGGTATGTAGTCCAGACCGGCCATTTTGACGGCCCGCAGCCTTCTTTCGCCGGCAATTAATTCATAGCCTCCCTGGGAGGATTTTCTCACCGTAATAGGCTGTATGACCCCATACTGCTTAATTGATTGGGCCAGCTCCTCCAAACCCTTTAGTGAAAAGCTTTTTCTTGGCTGATAGGGGCTGGGCCTGATCATTTCAACCGGTATATATTCAATCTTTCTCGAACCCCTGGTAAAAACTGAATGATGGTTATGGAAGCGCAATAGCTTTTTCATCACTACCCCCCTCCATATATACTACCACTATTTATTCTCCAAATATTGTTAATTTCCTGCTTATTTTCTAAATATTTCGATCTACGTCATTCTACATCATACTTGCTTATTCTATTTTTATTTTTCTTCGTTTTTCTCCATCTTTCCATTATATACCATATAGTATTACAAAAAAACCGCTTGTTAAAGCGGTTTTAAGTTTTTATAATGGAAATTTTTTTGGCTTGCCTGCACTTCTGGGATATTGTTTCGGCGTTTTGCTTTTCTTTTTAATAACAATTATCTTATGGGTCTTATCCGAAAAAGGCACCTTTATATCTCTTGTTTCAACCCATTCTCCTCCTAATATCTTAAGAGCATTTTGCGCATCCTTTAATTCCTCATCAGCACCCGGCCCCTTATAAGCCAGAAAATAGCCGCCTTGTTTAACGAATGGCAGGCAGTATTCAGACAGCACCCTCATCTCTGCAACAGCCCTGGATACAACCACATCGAAAGCCTCGCGTTTTCCCGGCTCCCTTGCCATCTCTTCAGCCCTGGCGTGAACAGCCGTGCATTTATCCAGTTTAAGCTGTTCAATAACCGTTTCCACAAACCTGACCTTCTTGTTGACCGAATCCAGCAGGACCAAGGATACCTGGGGGCAGATGATTTTTATGGGTATTCCTGGCAGGCCTGCGCCTGTGCCCATATCCAGCAGGCTGCTGTTTTTCTTTATTATATCCAGCTTAAGGGCTGATAAGGAATCCAAAAAGTGATAGATCTGTATTTCCTTAGGTTCCCTGATGGCGGTAAGGTTTATTTTTTTATTCCATTCCAGTAAGAGGGATAAATAGCTTTCAAAAGCAGCAATCTGGTCTTCATGCAGATCTATCCCCATGGAAGCGCAGCCTTCAACTAAAGGCTGCTTATCAGGCTTCATTATTTCTCTTCTCCCTTCTGCGTTTCTCCAGATAAACCATTAAGACGGAAATATCCGCAGGGGACACGCCGGAAATTCTGGAGGCCTGGCCCAGGTTTTCCGGCTGCAGTTTCTGCAGCTTCTGAACCGACTCTATTTTAAGGCCTTTTACCTGGCTGTAATCCATATCCGGCGGGATTTTCACCTTTTCCATCTTCTTGAATTGTTCAACCTGCTTCAGCTGCTTTTGTATATAGCCTTCATACTTTACATGAATCTCCAGCTGTTCCTGGATTTCAGGCTCTATCTCCTCTCCGATCTGTCCAAGCCGGATTAGATCTGAAAAGCTTATCTCAGGCCTTTTTAACAGGTTATACATTTGAATTCCGCTCTTAAGAGGAGATGAACTCTTGCCCAACAGGTATTGGTTTACAAAATCGGAAGGAGAGATAATGGTATTTCTCAATCTTTCCAGTTCCTTTTGTATTCTCTCCTGCTTATAGCAGAGCCTGTCGTACCGCTCTTTGCCGGCCAGGCCTATGCGGTAGGCTTTTTCGGTCAGGCGCATGTCTGCGTTGTCCTGTCTTAGAAGCAGCCTGTATTCGGCACGGGAAGTCATCATCCTGTATGGTTCAGGGGTGCCCTTGGTAACCAGATCGTCTATCAGCACCCCGATATAGGCATCGGACCTGTCCAGAATAAGGGGTTCTTCCTGCCTGATATACTGCACAGCATTGATGCCTGCAATTATTCCCTGGGCGGCAGCCTCTTCATAGCCGGAACTGCCGTTGATCTGGCCGGCCATAAAAAGCCCTTCCACTTCCCTGGATTCCAGGGACAGCTTCAGCTGGGTTGAATCTATGCAGTCGTATTCTATGGCATAAGCCGGCCTCATTATTTCAACCCTCTCCATACCGGGAACCGTGCGGTATACAGCTATCTGAACTTCCACAGGCAGGCTGGATGAAAGGCCCTGCACGTACATTTCATTGGTATCCAGGCCTTCAGGCTCAATGAATACCTGGTGGCTCTCCTTGTCGCTGAAACGCACCACCTTATCCTCAATGGAGGGGCAGTAGCGGGCGCCTATGCCCTTGATTTCCCCTGAGTACATGGGGGAGCGGTGCAGATTTTGCCGTATGATCTCATGGGTGCGCTCATTGGTATAAGTAAGCCAGCAGGGCACCTGCTCCCTTTCAATGGCCTTGTTCAAAAAGGAAAAGGGATATATATTGGTATGGCCCGGCTGCTCTATCATTTTGGAAAAGTCCAGGGATCTTTTATTGACCCTGGCAGGGGTGCCGGTTTTGAACCGCATCAGCCGGAAGCCCAAATCCTTAAGATTCCCGGATAAGCGGTTGGCCGGGAACAAACCGTTAGGCCCGCTGTTTATGGAATACTCGCCTATTATAACCCGGCTTTTCAGGTAAACTCCGGATGCCACAATGACAGCCCGGCAGGTATAATACTCGCCTGTATCCAGCTTTACGCCGCATACCCGGCCTCCCTTGGTTCTTATCTCCACCACTTCGCCCTGACGCAGATCAAGATTTTCCTGACTTTCCAAGGTAAGTTTCATTGCTGCCTGATACCTTTTCTTGTCTGCCTGGGCCCTGAGTGAATGCACCGCCGGGCCCTTGCCGGTATTCAGCATTCTTATCTGGATAAAGGTTTTATCTATGTTAATGCCCATTTCACCGCCAAGGGCATCCACTTCACGCACCAGGTGGCCCTTGGAGGTGCCGCCTATGGATGGATTGCATGCCATCAGCGCCACGGCATCCAGATTAAGCGCAACCACCAGAGTTTTCATGCCCATTCTGGCTGCTGCCAGCGCAGCTTCACACCCTGCATGGCCTGCACCTGTTACAATGATATCGTAGTTTCCAGCATAAAATTCCATCGCATTCCTACTTCCCTAAACAGAATTCTGAAAAGATTTTATCGATCAGGTTTTCCGTCAGACTTTCTCCTGTAATCTCGCCCAAGGCTTCCCACACATTTCTGATATCTATGCTGACCATATCCAGCGGCATAAGTGCATCCAGGGTTTCCAAAGCTTCACCCAGATGCTTCTCAGCACGTATCAGGGCTTCCTTGTGGCGGTTGCTGGTAATCATAAGGGGATTACTGGGCTCAATTTTTCCCGAATAAACCATATTGTATATATAATCTTCCACCTCATCCAAGCCGGTGCCGTCAATCATGGAGGTTTTTATAATGGTGCTGCCGGTAAGTTTTCTTATGTCTTCTTCATCTATGGCCGCCGGCTTGTCCGATTTGTTCAGCAGAATCAGAATCTTCTTATCTTTAAGCATTTGCAGAATTTCAATATCTTCCTTTTCCAGGGGCTGGGATGAATCCAGCAAAAGGAGGATCAGGTCTGCATCCCGGGTCAGTTCCCTGGATTTTTCAACCCCTATTTTTTCAACCAAATCCTTGGTTTCACGAATGCCGGCCGTATCCAGTATCCGGACCAAAACACCCTTTATATTCACATACTCCTCGATAACATCCCGGGTGGTGCCGGGAATATCCGTAACAATGGCCCTGTTTTCCCGGACCAGGGCATTTAAAAGAGAAGACTTTCCCACATTGGGCTTTCCTATTATAACGGTTTTTATCCCTTCCCGGATCAGCCTTCCCTGGTGGGCCGACTCCAGCAGCTGCCGGCATTTTTCCCTGGCAGACATAAGCCTGCTTCTGACTTCATCTTCCAGCATGCTCTCTATATCCTCTTCGGGATAGTCCACCGTTACCTCAATTCTGGCCAGCAGATCCAGCATATCATCCCTAACTGCTTTGATCTCCCTGGACAGGCTGCCCTGCATCTGGTTTACCGAAGCTCTTGCTGCATTGTCGGTTTTGGATGAAATAAGATCCATAACAGCTTCCGCCTGGGCAAGGTCAATGCGGCCGTTTAAAAATGCCCTCTTGGTAAACTCTCCCGGCTCAGCCAGGCGGGCACCCTTTTTCATCAAAAGCTCCAAAATCCTGCGCACAGGTATCATGCCGCCATGGCAGTGTATCTCCACCACATCTTCCCTGGTATAGGTTTTAGGAGCCTGCATGTATACCAATAGTACCTCGTCAATAACTTCCTGGTCATCATCCAGAATATATCCGTAATAAAAATATCTGCTTCTGAACTTATCTTTCTTCTGCTTTTTTCTGTTGACAAATACGCTCTTTGCTATTTGAACCGATTCAGGCCCGCTCAGGCGGATTACCGCTATCCCGCCTTCCCCCGGGGGAGTAGCCAGAGCTGTTATAGTATCATCCAAAGCCATTTTGCTCACCCTTTATATCATCTTTATCAATTCCCCATTCCCCCGTACTTATCCCGTAAATTCCAAAACCCAGTATTTCTACTGGGTTTTCTGTCTCTCTTGATGCAATGTTATTTTAATACTATTTGAGAGCAATTACAACTTTACGATAAGGCTCTTCTCCTTCACTGTGTGTAACCACGTGAGGATCTTTTTGGAGGGTGGCGTGTATAACCCTGCGTTCGAAAGGATTCATGGGTTCCAGTACAATTCTTCTCTTAGTCTTATACACCTTGTTTGCAAGCCTTCTGGCAAGCCTTGCCAGGGTTTCTTCCCGCTTTTTTCTGTAGTTTTCCGTATCAATTATTATCCGTTTATACTTCTTTGAATCACGGTTAACTGCCAGGCTGGTCAGATACTGAACTGCATCCAGGGTTTCACCCCTGTGTCCTATCAGAATGCCCATCTTGGGGCCGCTGACTTCCACAGAAATCAAATCATCGCTTTCAACCACGTCAACCTTTGCTTCCAAACCCATTCTCTTAAGCAGCTCTTCCAGGAAGTACCGGGTTTTTTCTCCCATGGTCTGAATTACCGATGCCCTGATTTTAGCATCCTTGCCTCCAAATACTCCAAACAGGCCTTTTACAGGCTCTTCCAATATTTCAATCTCCAGTTTATCCCTTTGCACCGCCAACTGTATTGCAGCTGCCAATATGGCGTCTTCCACAGTTTTACCTGTGGTAATTACAGATCTCACTTCGTTTCACCTTCCTTTACCTCCGGTGCCAAATACCTTTTCAAAAGAAACTGCTGTACAATCTGGAACAGATTCGATGTTACCCAATAGATTGCAAAGGATGCAGTATACTGAACACAAAACCAGACCGACATAAGGGGCATTATTATTCCAAAGCTTTTCATCTGGTCATTAGGGTTGTTCTTTGGCTGCGACAAAGATATCTGGTAATAGGATGTTACGCCGGCCAATATGGCTAAAATAAACAGTCCGTTGAAACCCGGTCCGAAAAGAGCAATTTTTTCTCCGGCCATGTTTATAAGGGGAGAATCCGGATACCATATATTCTTAATCCAAAGAAAGGGAGCGGGAATGCTGGCAATGGCAGGGTTGTCCGAAATTGACCTTAAGGCAGCAAACAAGGCGAAGAACAAGGGCATCTGCAGCAGCATGGGCAGGCATCCGCCCAAAGGATTTATCTGATGCTTCTGGTACAGCTCCATTGTTTTCTTGTTCATTTTCTCCGGATTATTCTTATACTTTTTCTGAATTTCCTGAAGCTCCGGCTGAATCTGCTGAATCTTGTAGTTTGCCTTTCTTGCCCTTATATCCAAGGGAAGAAGAATCAGCCTCATCAGTATGGTAAACAGGACAATTGCCAGGCCGTAGCCTCCGAAAGGCTCGGGTATGGCACCTGTAATTTTATTCAGGCTTTGCAGAATGCTGCTTAAAAAGTTTACAAAGGAAGCCCACAAGCCGGTCCTCTGCGCCCCCTGGGCAGCATTCATCAAAATTATCGGTAAATTCATCATTTTTACCCCCGTGGTTTATTTTAATGGATCGTATCCGCCGGGATGCAAGGGATTGCACTTCAGAATCCTCTTAATGGAAAGTGCCAAACCTTTCAGCGATCCATATTTTTCGATAGCTTGCATTGAATATTGAGAACAAGTGGGATAAAAGCGGCAGCTGGGAGGGAATAAAGAGGAGATATATTTTCGATAAAACCGGATCATTGATAATAAAATATTTTTCATGCAGCCAGGCCACCTATTTATACAGATTTCCTCTTTTTAGAAGATTATTCACTGCCTTTTCCAAAGTATGATAGGAAGCCCCCTTGGCTTCCCTGCGTACAACAAATATTATATCATATCCCTGTTTCAAGTGATGATATTGCAAACGCACAATTTCTCTTAATTGCCGCTTGATTCGATTTCTCTGTACTGCTTTTCCAAACTTTTTGGTTACGGAAAAACCAACTCTGGTCAATGTACTATTATTCCTGCGGTAAATCAATACCAGTAAAGGGTGCCCCAATGACCGCCCTTTTTTAAATGCATATTGGAAATCCCTGTTGCTTCTGAGCCGGTATTCTTTTTTCACCCTGTGCCTCCGGAAGGTTTGTATGGCAGAAAAGGCCACTGGACAAGCGGCCTTATGCAGTCAATCTCTTTCTACCTTTTGCTCTTCTTCTCTTAAGTACCAATCTGCCATTTTTTGTGCTCATTCTTTTGCGAAAACCATGTTCTTTCTTCCTCTGTCTTTTCTTCGGCTGGTATGTTCTTTTCATTATGCACAGCCCCCTTTCCAATTGGTATTACTTGCTTCAAAACACGGCACCATTATTCCCTTGTTCAGTCAGAAGGGGAAACGGCATTCTATTCTATAGTATTATAAGTCATCCAGCTTTAATGTGTCAAGAAATTCAGCAGGTTTAAGGCTTATACTTCAATTATCCACAGATATTTCACAATTATACTTTACTGTTTATAGCTTCTACTCTATAATAATAAGAAGAGATTTATTTATAGTTTTGCACATTCTGTGGATAAGCCTGTGCATAACTTTTCTTCTATTCGACTTTTTTCGCATTGTAACAACCTTTACAGGCTGTTGAAAATGTGAATGGGATAACCCTTTTATGTGTATAAATCTATGCTGTGCAGATCAACAAGTTGTACAGCAATTTTATTCTTTATTACTTATTTTTCTTTTTATTGTAGGAGGTTCATCATGGATAACTATTTGGAGGAATTATGGCAGAAATCTCTTCGGCTGATCCGGAACGAAATCACCGATGTCAGTTTTGACACCTGGATCAAGGCTATTGAACCAGTTTCCATAAAGGAAGATCAGGTTTACCTTTGCGTACCCAATGACTTTACAAAAAGTATATTGGAAGGTCGCTACACAAGCCTGATTTCCAATGCCATAAAGCAGGTCTCATCCAAACCATATTACATAAACTTTGTCTTAACCAACGAAGCCGATAAATACATGAATAAGCCGGAGAGCACAGAACCGCAGGAAAATGAATTTGCAAACCTCCTGAATCCGAAATATACCTTCAGCACCTTTGTTATAGGCAACAGCAACCGCTTCGCACATGCGGCCTGCCTTGCTGTCGCTGAAGCGCCGGCCAAGGCATACAATCCGCTTTTTATATACGGCGGGGTAGGTCTGGGAAAAACTCATCTGATGCATGCCATAGGGCATTTTATCTTGTCACAGAATCCCCAGGCCAAGGTTTTATATGTTACTTCTGAAAAGTTTACCAACGAACTCATTAATTCCATACAGACCAACAGAAATGTGGAATTCCGCAACCGTTACCGGAATGTGGACGTGCTTTTGATAGACGATATACAGTTTATTGCCGGCAAGGAAAGCACCCAGGAAGAATTCTTCCACACTTTCAATGCTCTGCATGAAGCCAATAAGCAGATTATTATGTCCAGCGACCGGCCTCCCAAGGAAATTCCCACCCTGGAAGACAGGCTGCGTTCCCGCTTTGAATGGGGACTGATTACCGATATCCAGCCTCCCGATCTTGAAACCAGGATTGCAATCTTAAGAAAAAAGGCTGATATGGAAAAACTGGAAATAGACGATGAGGTGTTGGTATTCATAGCCAAGCGCATTGAATCCAACATACGTGAGCTGGAAGGGGCCCTTACCCGGATTGTAGCTTACGCTTCCCTTACCAACAGCACACTGGATGTATCCATAGCAGATGAGGCCCTGAAGGATATAATATCCAATCACAGGCCCAGAAAGATTACGCCTGAACTTATACAAAACGTAATTGCCGATTATTATCAGTTAAAGGTGGAGGATTTAAAGTCCAAGAAGCGCAACCGGCCCATTGCCTATCCCAGGCAGATTGCCATGTATCTGTGCAGGGAACTGACAGATCTATCCCTTCCTAAGATAGGGGAATATTTCGGAGGAAGGGACCATACCACTGTGATTCATGCCTGCGACAAGATTGCTGAAGA
>LFTC01000002.1:77455-95284 GCA_001512915.1 Clostridiales bacterium DTU083
TTAACAGGCCTTGTGGATAAAAACATGATGTAGAACACGACCTATCCCCAGCTTATCCACAGGTAAAAAATGCAGAGAATATTAACCTGACTTGATTCGACAGCATAATTCACTTTTCCACAAGCCCTGCTACTAATACTGCTAAATTATAAATATATGCAATAACATCAGGAGGTATTCCATGAAATTTACATGTTCGCAAAATAAATTTTTGGAAGTAATTCAAACGGTGCAAAAGGCTGTTCCTGCCAGATCCAGCACCCCTATACTGGAAGGTATCCTGTTTGAAACAGAAAAAGGCATGCTGAAACTTACAGGCACCAATCTGGAATTCGGAATAGAAAGCTATATGGAAGCAAATATCATCCAGGAAGGCAGCGTGGTTCTTCCGTCCAGGCTTTTGTCAGAGGTTGTAAGAAAACTTCCGGATGCTGAAATAGAGATTACCGTGTCCGACAACTATGCAGCCATGCTGAACTGCCTTAATTCAACGGTAACCCTTCAGGGCATTGCTCCGGATGAGTTTCCTTCCCTGCCGGAAGTTGACGAGAAGGATACCATAGAAATCAGTAAAATGCTTTTATCCAATATGATCCGCGAAACTATTTTTGCAGTGGCCCTGGATGAAGCCCGGCCGATCCTTACAGGCGCCCTTCTTGAAGTGGAAGGGAATACCGTAACCATGGTCTGCCTGGACGGATACCGCCTGGCTTTAAGAAGAGGCATGACCGACACTCCCAAGCAAAGCCTTAATGTTATAATACCCGGCAAAACCCTTAATGAAGTGGGCAAGATACTGGACGATGAAGATGAAAAGATAAGCATTACCGTATCCGACAGGCATGTATTGTTTGATCTTGGTTATACCAGAATCATATCCCGGGTATTGGAAGGGGAGTTTATTAATTATAAACAGATAATTCCGGAAGACTATAAGACAAGGGTAAAGGCGGATACCAAGATTCTTTCATCCAGCATTGACCGTGCTTCCCTAATTGCCAGGGAGGGCAGGAACAATTTAATCAAGTTATCCCTGCAGGATCAGAAGATGATAATTACTTCCAATTCCGAATCCGGGCAGGTATATGAAGAAATTCCCATTCTGCAGGAAGGCAAGGATCTGGATATCGCCTTTAATGCCAGGTACTTCATGGATATGCTGAAAGTAATTGAAGATCAGGAAATCTGCATGGACTTTACCACCAGCGTCAGCCCCTGCGTGGTTCGTCCAATAAAAGGCAGCAATTATACCTACCTGCTGCTTCCCGTAAGAGTTTATGCCTAAGGCGGAATGATAATGAAAAAGGTAAAAATCCATACACCCTTTATAAAATTGAATCAACTGCTTAAATGGACAAATGCAGCTGAATCCGGCGCAGCCGCCAACCACATGATTGCTGAAGGCAGGGTAAAGGTCAATGGCCAGCCGGAGCTGAGAAGGGGAAGGAAGATATATCCCGGAGATACTGTAGAGGTGGATCAGGCTGAAAGCTTTCTTGTGGAATAGGAGAGGGTGCAGGCTTTGCGGCTCAGGAAACTGATTCTAAGAAACTTTAGAAATTATGATAATCTGGAGCTTACATTCCATTCCAATTTAATCCTTTTTGTAGGTCCCAACGCCGCGGGTAAAACCAATATCCTGGAGTCAATTTTTATGGCCTGTACCGGACGCTCCCACAGAACCCCCAGGGACAAAGAATTGATAAAGCTGGGCAAAAAAGAAACCCTGATTCGCACAAAGGCGGAAAAACAGCTGGGAACAAGCGAAATTGCCATTTATCTCAGTATGGGAGAAAAAAAGAAAATCCTGATTAATGAAAGCCCCGCATCCCGTATGGGGGAGTTGATGGGGCATTTAAATTCCGTTATGTTTTCTCCCGATGACATGAAGCTTATAAAGGAAGGACCTGTGGAACGCAGGCGCTTTATGGACATGGAGCTTTCGCAGGTAAAACCCAAATACTTCTATTACCTGCAGCAATATAACAAAATTTTGAACCACAGGAATAATCTGCTAAAGAATATTCACTCCAAACCATCCCTGGTCAGAACACTTCCGGTGTGGAACAATCAGCTGGCGGAAGCCGGCAGTTATATTATTTGGCAGAGAAAGCTTTTCATTGACTCGCTGCAATCTGTTTCCCGGGAAATACACAGACGGATGACAGATGGAAGGGAAGAGCTGACACTTATATACAAATCTTCTGTTCCTTTCAAAACTGGCAGCATGGATGAAATCCGGAGCCGGTTTCTTAAAGTGTTGGAAGAAAGACACGAGGATGACATAGACAGGGGCTTTACCGGAATGGGCTGTCACAGGGATGATATCCTGTTTCAGATAAATGGAGCCGATGTGAAGGTGTTCGGCTCCCAGGGTCAGAAACGGACCACGGTTCTCACTTTGAAGTTATCCGAATTGGAATATATGTATAGGCAGACAGGGGAATATCCCCTGCTTTTGCTGGATGATGCTTTGTCTGAACTGGATCTTAAAAGGCAGCAGATGCTGCTGGAGTACATTGGAAAGGTGCAGACATTCATTACCCTGACAGACCTTAATCAGATTCCCGATATAAGGAAAAAAAATCCGCAGATTTTTAGAATTCAATCGGGAAATGCCCAATTAATGGAAAGTATATCCTTTTAAACAGGAAGAAAATAGGATATAATATAATAGATATGCAGCTTGTAAGGGAATGATTGTATATGATACTGCACTTGGGAGGAGATGCAGTGGTATCATTGAAGGATATCATTGCAATATTTGACATAGAATCCGTTGAATACGGTTCGGTAAATAAGGAATTTATGCAAATTGCCAGGCATGAGGGTAAGATTATAAATATATCAGATGATCCTCCCAAATCACTGATACTGGCAAGAAACAGGAATGAAACAATTCTGTATCTGTCTCCGATTTCTACATCCACCCTCATGAAGCGGAGCAGCAGCCCGATAGATACATCAATTAGTACGCTTAATAACAAGGGGGAAACCAGGTGATCAACCAGGATAAAAACCATAATCATTACGATGAATCAGATATACAGGTCCTAGAAGGTTTGGAAGCTGTCCGTAAGCGGCCCGGAATGTATATCGGAAGCACCGGAATCCGGGGCCTGCACCATTTGGTATATGAAATAGTTGATAACAGCATGGACGAAGCCCTGGCTGGCTTTTGTGATTATATACATGTTATTATCCATAAGGATCTGTCTGTAACTGTGAAGGATAACGGCAGGGGCATACCTGTAGGCATTAATCCCAAGTACGGCATCCCTGCTGTTGAAATTGCATTTACCAAGCTGCACGCCGGCGGCAAGTTCGGCGGAGGCGGATACAAGGTATCCGGCGGACTGCACGGGGTAGGAGCAGCTGTTGTAAATGCCTTGTCCGAATGGATGGTTGTTAATGTAAGAACCAACGGCAAGGAGTTTCAGCTGAAATTTGAAAAGGGAGAGACCATATCTCCGCTTAAGGAAATTGGAATGTCGGAAGATACCGGCTCCACAGTCCGCTTCAAGCCGGATCCGGGCATATTTGAGGAAGTGGAGTTTAACTATGAAATTTTGAAAAAACGCCTGCGTGAAATGGCCTTTTTGAATAAAGGAATTACCATTGTTCTGGAAGATGAGCGGGACGGCAGATACAATAAATTCTACTATGAAGGCGGCATAATGTCCTTTGTGGAGTACCTGAACAAAAACAGGACAGCCTTGCACAGCCCGCCCATTTATATAACCGGCGAAAAGGAAAATGCAACTCTGGAAATCGCTCTTCAGTATAATGATACCTTTATAGAAAACATTTTTTCCTATGCCAATAATATATCCACTCCTGAAGGAGGAACCCATCTGGCAGGGTTCAAATCCGGCCTTACCAGGGCCATTAATGACTATGCCAGAAAAACCAATGTCCTCAAAGCGGGCGATTCAAATTTTGCCGGTGAAGATACCCGGGAAGGGCTCACTGCCATTATCAGCGTAAAGCTGACCGAGCCTCAGTTTGAAGGCCAGACCAAGACCAAGCTTGGCAACAGCGACATCAGAGGCTTTGTTGAGAATACTTTTTTTGAAAAGTTTTCTGCTTTTCTGGAAGAAAATCCTGCAGCGGCAAAGGTAATAGTGGAAAAAGCTCTCAGCGCATCAAGGGCCAGGGAAGCAGCCAAGAAAGCCCGGGAACTTACCAGAAGAAAGAGCGTGCTGGAGTCAGCATCGCTGCCAGGCAAGCTGGCCGATTGTTCAGAAAAGGATCCAAGCCTTTGCGAGATATTTCTCGTGGAGGGAGATTCGGCCGGCGGGTCCGCCAAGCAGGGCAGGGAAAGAAAGTATCAGGCAATTCTTCCCTTGAGGGGTAAAATTCTTAACGTGGAAAAAACCAGGCTGGACAGGATCCTGGCCAATGAAGAAATCAAAGCCATGATTACCGCCTTTGGCACCGGTATCGGCAGCGATTTTGACATATCCAAGCTCCGCTACCATAAAATCATATGCATGACTGACGCAGATGTAGACGGCAGCCATATCCGCACCCTGCTTTTAACCTTTTTTTACCGCTTTATGCCTGCCTTGATTGAGAATGGATATGTATACATTGCCCAGCCGCCCTTATACAAGGTGAAAAAGGGCAAAGAGGAGTTTTATGTGTACAGTGACAATGAGCTGGAGGAAAGGCTGGATGAAATAGGCCGGGACGGGGTTGAAATCCAAAGGTACAAGGGTTTGGGCGAAATGAATCCCGAGCAGCTTTGGGAGACAACCATGAATCCGGAAACCCGGACTATTCTGCGGGTAAAGCTGGAGGATGCCATATCTGCAGATGAAACATTCAGCATCCTGATGGGCGAAAAGGTAGAGCCCAGAAGGGAATTTATCGAAGCCAACGCAAAGATGGTTAAAAATCTGGATATATAAGAGAAGGAGAAGCAGTTTAGATGGATTCTGTGAATCAAAAAATAATTCCGGTGGATTTGGAAGATGAAATGAAAAAATCGTACATCGATTACGCCATGAGCGTAATTGTAGGGCGTGCCCTGCCTGATGTACGTGACGGATTAAAACCAGTTCATAGAAGAATATTATATTCCATGTACGAGCTGGGTCTGACATCGGATAAGCCATACAGGAAATCAGCCAGAATCGTAGGCGACGTTCTGGGTAAGTATCATCCTCATGGCGACTCGGCAGTATACGATGCCATGGTGCGCCTGGCCCAGGATTTTTCCACCCGCTATCCTCTGGTGGACGGCCATGGCAACTTTGGTTCCATAGACGGAGATTCCCCTGCCGCTATGCGTTACACCGAAGCCAGAATGGCTAAGATTACATCGGAAATGCTGGCGGATATAGGGAAAAACACGGTAGACTTTATGCCCAACTTTGATGAATCCCTTAAGGAGCCGGAAGTACTTCCTTCCAGGTTCCCGAACCTTCTGGTAAACGGTTCTTCGGGCATTGCGGTGGGCATGGCTACCAATATTCCGCCCCATAACCTGGGAGAAGTAATCGACGGCACCATTGCTCTCATTGATAATCCTGATGCAGGACTGGATGAAATCATTAAGCATATCAAAGGCCCTGATTTTCCCACCGGCGGCATGATACTGGGCAAATCCGGAATAATAGATGCTTACCGTACCGGCAGGGGCCGGATTGTAGTAAGGGCAAAAACCGAGATCCAGGAACTGCCCAATAACCGGTACCGCATAGTGGTAACGGAGATTCCTTACCAGGTTAACAAAGCAAGACTGATTGAAAAAATTGCCGATCTGGTTAAGGATAAAAGGCTGGAAGGCATTTCCGACATACGGGATGAATCCGACCGGAACGGCATGGCCATTGTAATTGACATTAAAAGAGACTCTAATCCCAATGTGGTGCTGAATTATCTCTACAAGCATACCCAGCTTCAGGATACCTTTGGCGTCATCATGCTGGCTTTGGTGAACAATGAACCCAAGGTAATGAACATAAAGGAAATACTGCAGCATTATATAAATCATCAGAAGGATGTTGTCACCAGACGAACCAGGTATGACCTGGACAAGGCTGAAGCAAGGGCCCATGTTCTGGAAGGCCTACTGGTGGCACTGGATCATATAGATGAGGTTATTTCCCTGATCCGCAGCTCCCGTACGGTTCAGATTGCCAAAGACGGGCTTATGTCCAAGTTCAGCCTTACCGAGAAGCAAGCCCAGGCTATACTGGACATGCGACTGCAAAGGCTGACCGGTCTGGAACGGGAAAAGATCGAGGAGGAATATGCAGAGCTTCTGAAAACCATTCAGTATATGAAAGATGTGCTGTCCAATGAGCATCTGCTGCTGGGCATTATCAAGGAAGAACTGCTGGAGATAAAGAAAAAATATAATGATTCCAGGAAAACTGAAATTATACCCTATGAAGATGAAATCGATATAGAGGACCTGATAGACGAGCATGATGTAGTTATAACATTGACCCATTACGGCTACGTCAAGCGCACCCCCCTGAACGTTTACCGCACCCAGCGCAGGGGAGGCAGGGGTATAACCGGGCTTCAAACCAGGGAAGAGGACTTTGTAGAGGATTTATTCATTACATCCACCCACCAAAGGCTTCTGTTCTTTACATCCAAGGGCAAGGCCTACGAGCTTAAGGCTTATGAAATTCCTGAAGCCGGCCGCAATGCCAGGGGCACTGCCATTATCAATCTCCTGCAATTGGATTCCGGCGAGAGAATTGAAGCCTTTATCCCGGTTAAGGACGAACACTTTGAAAAGGACCTGTACCTGTTTATGGCCACCCGGAACGGCCTGGTTAAGAAAACATCTTTGAAAGAGTTTTCAAATATAAGGAAATCCGGCATAATTGCCATAAATCTGAGGGAAGATGATGAGTTAATCCGGGTTATTCTGACCGATGGAAAACAGGAAATTATCATGGCCACCCGCTTTGGCCAGGCTATAAGGTACCATGAAAGGGATGTAAGACCCATGGGCCGGTCTGCCATGGGTGTAAAGGGCATAGATCTCCAGGAAGGAGATTATGTCATCGACATGGAACGGATAATTGAGGATGCGGATGTTCTTACCATCAGCGAAAAAGGCTTCGGCAAGCGCACCAGTGAAAGCGAATACAGAGCCCAGCGCAGAGGCGGCAGGGGCATCAGAACAATGAATATAACCGAGAAAACCGGTGAACTGTCAGCCCTTAAGGTGGTAACAGGCAGGGAAGACCTGGTAATTATAAACTCCGAAGGGGTTATTATCAGGATTGATACCGAGGAGATTTCCGTCATGGGCCGGAATACCCAGGGTGTAACCCTGATGAGAATAGAAAATAACGATCATATAGTGTCCGTTGCAAAAGCCAGGAAGGAAGAGGATGAAATTCCTAACGGTGATGAAAATTCTTCTTACAGGAATGGGGAGACTGCAGGCGATGAAGAAAAGGGCCCAACAGACAGGTCACTGGAAAGGCTGTTGGAACGGGCAGAAAATGCAGAAGATGATGAGGAGAATTAATGGAGGATGGAAGCATGGAAATACGTGTAGTTAAAAGGCAGCAGCCAAAAAACAAACCTCTTGACAGCGAACTGGGATTTGGACAGTATTTCACAGACCATATGTTTGTTGCGGATTATAATCCGGACAAGGGTTGGCATGATCCCAGAATTGTGCCCTACGGGCCTTTTGAGGTGGATCCTTCCTGCATGGTATTCCACTACGGCCAGGCTGTATTTGAGGGCATGAAGGCATATCTTAACAAAGACGGGGAAGCTGTTACCTTCCGGCCATTTTTCCATATTAAACGGCTTAATCGTTCGGCCGAGCGGCTTTGCATTCCCCAACTGGATGAGGGTTTTGTATGGGAAGGGCTGAGAAAGCTTCTTCAGCTGGAGAAGGACTGGATCCCTAAGAGCGAGGGAACTTCCCTTTACATCCGCCCCTTTATCATAGCAACCGATCCTTATCTGGGCGTGCGCCCTTCCAATACATATAAGTTTTTCATTATACTCTCTCCTGTAGGCACTTATTACAAGGAAGGCCTGAAACCGGTAAAGATATATGTTACCGATAAATACGTGCGAGCAGCCAAAGGTGGAGTAGGCTTTACCAAAACCGCGGGCAACTATGCTGCCAGCCTCTATGCAGCGGAAGAAGCAGCGAGAAAAGGCTATACCCAGGTGCTCTGGCTGGATGCCAAGGAGAACAAGTATGTGGAAGAAGTAGGCACCATGAATATCTTCTTCAAAATAAATAATGTGCTTATTACCGCTCCATTGGACAGCGGAACCATTTTGGGCGGGGTTACCCGGGATTCTGTTATCACCCTGGTCAAAGAGATGGGTTATGCCGTGGAAGAAAGGCCTCTTTCCATCCAGGAAGTGTATGAGGCCCATGAGGCCGGGGAGCTGGAGGAAGTTTTCGGAACCGGCACGGCGGCGGTCATCTCCCCAGTGGGAGCTCTTAATTGGAATGACAGGGTTATAGAAATAAATGAGGGCAGGATGGGAGAATTGTCCCAGAAGCTGTATGACAGAATAACTGCAATACAATACGGAAAAGAGCCGGACAAGCATGGCTGGATTGAAAAAATATGATATATTGGATGAAATTGATTTATACTGCTTCTTTTGGGGGTAATTATATGATAACAATTACCTGAAAGGAGCATTGTTATGAACAAAAGAACTGGTTTAGTCACCATGGGAGGAAATCCGGTTACTTTAATCGGCAATGAAGCAAAACCGGGAGAGAAGGCTCCTGATTTTACAGTTCTGACCGGAGATTTAGCGCCCTATACCCTGAAGGACGCAGGGGATAAAGTTAAAATCATAAGCGTTGTGCCTTCCCTGGATACCGGGGTATGTGAAATGCAAACCCTGCGCTTCAACCAGGAAGCAACAAAGCTGAAGGATACTGTAATACTCACCATCAGCGTGGATCTGCCCTTCGCACAAAAGAGATTCTGTGAAGCCCATTCAGTGGAAAACGTAATTGTTCTGTCCGATCATAGAGACTTGTCCTTTGGCATGAATTACGGCTTTGTAATGGAAGAACACAGGCTGCTCAGCAGAGGAATCGTAATCCTGGACAGGGACAATACCATCCGGTACGTAGAATATGTCAGGGAAGTAAGGGAGCATCCCAATTACGAAAAAGCCCTGGAAGAGGCAGCCAGGCTGGTATAGAGTATATATGTGCGAAAATATATACGCTGCTGCATTGAAATATTAAGAACACTTTAGACAGGGATTTGGAGATACTAATGTATGAATTAACATCTGTTTCAGCAGACAACAAAAAAGAGTTTTATAAGGAATTAAGCAGCATGCTGGCAGGCCTGATCGGTGATGAGACCGACTGGCTTGCCAATGCTGCCAATGCGGCATCCCTTTTGTATCACATGCTGCCGGAAATAAACTGGGCAGGTTTTTACCTGTATAAAAACGGCCAATTGGTTTTAGGCCCTTTTAATGGGAAGCCCGCCTGCGTCCGCATCCAAATGGGAAAAGGGGTGTGCGGCACAGCAGCACAAACCGGTGAAATCCAGGTAGTGGAAGATGTGAATCTGTTTCCGGGGCATATAGCCTGTGATCCTGCATCCCAGTCGGAAATAGTACTGCCGATTTACCAAAATGGCAGGCTGATAGGAGTGCTTGATATAGACAGCCCTGTCAAGGGAAGATTCAATAGCGATGATGCAGAAGGCCTGTCTGCTTTTATAGAAATACTGAACCAACACATTATATGGCCGGAACCTGACTGACTATGCCTTAGAGAAGCCTGTGGAATTCAGGCTTTTTTATTTTCAAAAAATTTACCCTATATTTGAAAAAAGAGACTTACTTGGATATAATTATTTTACAAATACTTACTTTTTACTATGAGGAATGATAATGAACAAACAGGATAAATATTCTTACTGGCTCGATGCTGCAGAATACGATATTGTTACTGCAGAATCGATGTTAAACTCAGGAAGATATTTATACGTTGTTTTTATGTGTCAACAAGCTTTAGAAAANNTTAGCTAAGGGCCTGTATATTTATTTTGTCGGTGATGAAGCGCCTCGTGTTCATATTATAAGCTATATATTAACTGAAGTCACCGATAGACTAAATATTAGAGTCGATGAAGATATATTTACTTTGCTGGATAAATTGTCTGCATATTATTTACAAGGCAGGTATCCGACTTATAAAGAAAAAATATCTAAGTTGGTTAATAAAAAGGAAGCTATGGAAATTCTAGAAAAATCCAGGGAGGTTTTTGTGTGGATGCAAACTTTGAAAAAGTTGAAGGAATAGCAAAAGATTTCGTAAACGAGGTTAAGAAGCATATAAGTGTTAATAAAGCAGTAATCTATGGATCTTATGCAAAAGGGCATTATAACAGTAAAAGCGATTTGGATATAGCGATATTTTCAGAGAGTTTTAAAAATAAAAGATTTGTTGATGTAACTGCATTTTTGTTTTCTGTTGCCAGGAAGTATAAAGAGGTTTGTATTGAGCCTGTTGGTTTTGCGGATACAGATTTAAAAAGCGGCAATCCATTTATCAAAGAAATAATAAGTTCAGGGATAGAGATTGATATATAAAGAAATAAAAATTATTCAAGCGGATTTTCCATGATACCCAGGAATAAAGGGGCACTTGTTACCTCGTCTGCAATGCCGTAAACAAAGGGCCGGTCAAATGTCAATTCTATCCTTTCCGGTTCAATTTCAGCACTTGTAGGCATAACTTCCACAGATGTTACGGCGGAAGCTTCTGTACCCGTTTCATCCACCTTGCAGTAGGTTTTGTGGTGCACTTCGCTGATATACAGGTTTTCATTATATTCTTTTGACTTATCTACCATAAGGGAGAAATCAGCTTTATCCGGATCAAAGGCAATGGCCATTCCCATGCCGGACAGCTCATCATTTAACCTGTCTTCAAACCTGGTCTCAAATTTTGGCAGCGCCAGGTCTATGTTTTCCATTTTAACGGAAGTTAAGAGGTCATAGATTGAAGCTCCATCCAGGTCATGGATAAGAGTCTGGATATCGGTGCCGTTTTCAGGCAGCAGGGCAAAAAACTTAAATCTTCCATCGTCATATGGGAGTACAACTCCCCGCAGGCCGTTTTTATCCAGGTAGTTCATTTGTCCGGATTGATGCATAAAGTCTGCATTTATCCTGCCCTTCGGGCTGTGAAATTCTCTTTCGTAGGTTAATGCCGGATCAAAGGGTTTCTGCCAGTCTGACTTAAAATAAACTGCATTCAGAAGGTACATAACAGCATCCTGATTGATTCTGTCCATAATTTTGTCAATGGTATTGTTTGTATTCTCTTTTACCCAGTTATTTATGGTATCCACCGCTTGTGTTTTGGTGAAATCCAGGCTTTGCAGGTGAGCATCGAAATAATTGGCATTAAGGTTTAAAAATTCTTCTGAAACGGGAAAATTATCCTTGTACCATATGGAATTGGCAACCGAGAGTTCTGTATTATCTCCCATCACTCTTAATATGGAAATATAATCACGGCAGGCTTCATTAAATTCTTCAGGCGAAAAGCCGGCCGCCTCCAAGGTATCAATAAGAGCCCGGCGGGTTTCGCCATCTGCTCCGTTACAGGTCATGCCCAGCGCCAGGTAAACGGATGCAGGGGATATTAAAACATTGCCTTCATTCTCAGAGGATAGTTTAAATAGATTCCATGCAAAATCAATCAGCGAACTGCGGTATTTACTATTTATTTCATCAGGAGCTTCAGGCCAGGGAATACTGCTTTCCTTGCTGTATATTCTGCCGCTTACAGGGGAGCACGCCGTAACCAGCATCAGTATAAGCAAAAGAAGAGCCAATGTTTTGTTTTTTCCCTTAAACATCTGCATTCAACTCCTATTATTTATTATTGTGATGATAATAATTCACAGCTGCAATTGCCTATCTATAAAATACAGACGAAAAATCGCTCCATATGTTTCATGTTAAAAATCATATCTTTAAGGAAACGGCTAGAATTATCCATAATATGTGGAAAGTGCGGGATAAATCTTGTGGATAATGTGGATAAGAATGGGGATTAAAAGACATTTGCTTTAGCACAATAAAGCAATACTGTGGATAAATTGCATTTTATCCACAGTATCCACATAGTTGTTAACATAATAAGTATACTATTTCTATATATTAAGTAGGAATTAATCGCCTATTCCAAATTTTTTCACGTCAATATCTTGCATAATCCTGAATCAGCTGCAGCACTTTTTCTGTTCCGCTGCCAAGGGTGGTTTCTTCCATGGCGCTGATGTATTGCTTCCGGTTAAGATAAAGCTCAACAATGTTTTTATACAGGGTTTTTTCCGTCATTTCTTCCTGCTCCAGCAGCCGGCTGAATCCCAGTTTTTCAAAGGAGCGGGCATTCAAAATCTGGTCTCCCCGGCTGGCGCTTAAGGGCAGGGGAATCAGGAGAGCAGGTTTTTTAAGCGCCAGGAATTCAAATATGGAATTGGCGCCTGCCCGTGAAACCACCAGGTCTGCCAAGGCCAGCAGGTCCGGAAGTTCAGCGCTTACATATTCAAACTGTTTGTATCCGGGATGATTCTCCAAGGATGAGTCATAATTTCCGCTGCCGCATATGTGAATTACATTAAAACGCCTGGTAAGCTTGTCCAGCATGGCTCTGACAGCATTATTGATGGCAACTGCCCCCAGGCTTCCGCCCATAACCAGCACCGCCGGCTTATCCTCAGTAAAACCGCAAAGCCTTTTTCCCCGTTGGGCACTGCCGGTAAAAAGCTCCTGCCTGATGGGCGTTCCTGTATGTATGGCCTTGCCCGGAGGAAAATGTTCAACGGTTTCCGGGAAAGTGGTACATACAAATTTGGCAAACCTGGAAGCAATTTTGTTTGCCAGCCCCGGGGTTATGTCCGATTCATGCACAATTACGGGAACCTTGTTTATCCAGCCGCCGATTACAACCGGAACCGAAACAAAGCCGCCCTTGGAAAATATGATGGCGGGCTTTATCTTTCGGATCAGGCTGACGGACTGCCCGATGCCTGCCAGCACCCGGAAGGGGTCGGTAAGGTTTTTAATATCCAGGTATCTTCTCAGCTTGCCGGACTTTATGCTGAAATAGGCAACGCCTGGAACCTCGGATATGAGCTTTTGTTCAATCCCATCCTTGGTTCCTATATAATGTATTTCCCATCCCTGCCTTTTCAGCTCGGAAATCAAAGCCAGGTTGGGGGTAACATGGCCGGCGGTTCCTCCTCCGGTAAGGATAATTCTTTTCAAGCTGGCACCTCCTGGTTCACAATTTTATATCTTCACACTCTCTCCGGTGCATGAAGGCCGATCAGCCATAAACCGTTGGCCAGGGTTAATCTGGCTGCCTGTACCAATGCCAGCCTTGCGCTTCTTAAGGCCCGGTCTTCTGTCAATATGGGGTGCTCATGATAGAAGCGGTTGAAATCCTGGGCAACATCCACCAGATACCTGGTTATGATGGAAGGCTCCAGTTCATCCAATGCCTGCTTTATCCGGACTGGGAAATCTGACAGGGTTTTGACCAGATTGTATTCCTCTTTTGAAGCCAGTATGCTGCTGTCAAAGCCTGTCTGCATCCTGCTGCCTTCCTCTCCTGCCTTGCGCAGCACGCTGCAGGCCCTGGCATGGGTGTACTGTACATAAGGCCCTGTTTCGCCGTCGAAGTTCAGCACTTCATCCCAGGAGAAGGATACGTCTTTGATCCGGTTGCTGAACAGGTCGCTGAAAATAACAGCTCCTACACCCATCTGCTTTGCAACCTCATGCTTGTTTTCCAGGTTTGGATTCTTTTCCTCTATGATTTCCAGGGTTTTCTCAATGGCCTTGTTTAGTATCTCTTCCAGCAGCACCACTTTGCCGGTTCGGGTAGCCAGCTTTTCGCCGCCTATGCTGACAGTGCCGAAGGGCACATGGTACAGATCCTTGTGCCAGTCATAGCCCATCTTTTCAATTACCTTGAACCACTGCTTGAAATGCAGGCTCTGGGAAACGCCGGTAACATATATGCACTTATCAAAGTCATAGGTTTTCTTCCTGTAGATTGCAGCAGCAATGTCCCTGGTGGCGTAGAGGGTGCTGCCGTCAGACTTAAGAATCAGGCAGGGAGGCAGGCCTTCTTCTTCCAGGTCAACAATCATGGCTCCCTGGCTTTCTTTCAGGAGGCCTTTTTCTTCCAGTTCCCGGATTACCGGCTGCATTTTATCATTGTAGAAGGATTCACCGTTATATGAATCAAACTTTACGCCCAGCAGATCATAGATCTTCTGATATTCTTCCAGGCTGATGTCAATGAACCACTTCCACAGGCGGCGGGCTTCCTCGTCGCCCTGTTCCAGGAGGGCAAACCATTGCCTTGCCTCTTCTTCCAGCTCAGGCTTCTCTTCCGCTTCCTTATGGAACCTGACATAAAGGGATACCAGTTCATCCACCAGCCCTTTCTTGACATCTTCTTCGCTGCCCCAATGCTTGTAGGCGGTTATAAGCTTTCCGAACTGGGTTCCCCAGTCGCCCAGGTAATTTATGCCGACACAGCGGTAGCCCATAAACTCAAATATGCGGTAGAGGGAATTTCCGATGGAAGTGGAACGCAGATGGCCCACATGGAAGGGCTTGGCTATATTGGGCGATGAATAGTCGATTACTATGGTTTTGCCCTTGCCCGTATCGGAAGAGCCGTATCTTTCTCCGGCTTCAAGTATGTGTGTAAGGGTCTCCTTAATGAATTTGCTTTTGTTCAGGAAAAAATTTAAATAGCCGGATACGCTTTCAATCCGCTCTACATGCTCGTTTGCCTCAATGGCAGCCGCCAGCTCTTCAGCTATCTGAACCGGGGATTTCCGCATTATCCTGCTAAGTTTAAAGCAGGGCAGAGCCAGATCCCCCATGTCCGGATTAGGGGGAACTTCCAGCATATCATATATTTCTTCTGTATCCAGATCTGCCACATGGGGTGTCAACAGCCTGGAAATTTCCAGTTTCGCATCATACATGTTTCATGCCTCTTTTCATATTATTGATCTTTAACTTCTTTTAGAAATTCGGACATAAGCTCCTGGCCGTTTCCATACACAATGCCGCTTTTCATGGCGGAAAACTCATCATAAGCCCTGGCCGGGCCGGTTTTCTCCTTGCTTTTCCGGTATATGGCAAAGGGCACCGGATCCCGGGTATGGGTTCTGAGAGAAAGAGGGGTAGGATGATCAGGCAGAAGCATAATCTTATAATCCTCATACCCTTCCATACCCTTAATTATAGTGCCCAGAACAAGCTCATCAATAAGCTCAATGGCCCTGACCTTGTTTTCAATTTCATTTCGGTGGCCGCATTCATCAGGGGCTTCCACGTGAATGTATACAAAATCGTATCCGTCTTTCAGGGCATTGAGAGCTGCTTCAGCCTTGCCTGCATAATTGGTATGCAGGTTGCCGGTTGCTCCTTCCACATCGATGGATTCCATGCCGGCACACAGGCCTATGCCTTTTACCAGGTCCACCGCTGAAATAACTGCCCCTTTTACTCCATATTTCTCATAAAAGGATGGAAGGGCCGGTTTTCTTCCCTGCCCCCAAATCCATATGGAGTTGGCAGGACGAAGGCCTCTGCGCACCCTTTCCTGGTTTACCGGATGGCTTGCAAGAAAACGTGTGCTTTCCTCCATCATTTTAAGCAGAACTTCCGAATTTTTGCCCTTGGGCAGATAAGAAGCTATCTTTTTGTCCACAATATCATGGGGAGGGGTCAGTTCAAAATCGGCAGGACCTTTTTTCCAAAGAAGGCAGTGCCGGTAGCTGACCCCTGTGTAAAAGGAAAGAAAGTCATTTTCAAAATGCTTTTTTACTTCTTCCATCAGGAGGGCAGCTTCATCTGAAGATATTTCATCGGAGCTGTGGTCCAGCATTATTCGGTCTTCATAATTTTCAGCTTCCGACAGTGTTACAAGATTGGTGCGAAAAGCTGTATCTTCCGCAGCCATGGGCACCCCCATGCTGATTGCTTCCAAAGGAGAACGGCCTGTATAGTATTTTACCGGGTCGTAACCCAGCACGGATAAATTGGCAACATCGCTGCCCGGCGGCAGGTTTGCAGGAATGGTATGTACCATACCTGCCAGGCCTTTTGAGGCCAAATAATCCATGTTAGGCTTCCTGGCAGCCTGCAGAGGGGTTTTGTTTCCCAGCTCCGGCACAGGATAGTCTGCCATGCCGTCTCCCAAAAGAACTATGTACTTCATATTTGTTCCTTTCCTTTATTGCAGGTTTATGTTACAGCTGTTTGCCTTCTAATCATTATAACAATTTGATGAAGCAGGCACAAGCACTGATGCGTCCTTGACAGGTTTTAATCCAGCATATTATACTAGATGCGACAAGGCAAGGGAGGAAAAGCTCATGAGCGAAATAAGAACCAGGTTTGCTCCCAGCCCTACCGGTTATCTGCACATCGGCGGGTTGAGGACAGCCCTTTATACCTATTTAATAGCAAAAAAGCATAATGGAAAGTTTTTGCTCAGAATAGAGGATACCGACCAGGAGCGTCTGGTAGAGGGCGCTACTGAATTGATATACAGAACACTCAGGCTGGTAGGCCTGGAGTATGATGAAGGGCCTGATGTAGGCGGGCCTTACGGGCCTTATGTACAGTCTGAGAGAAAACATATTTATCAGAAATATGCTAAACTGCTGGTGGAAAAGGGAGGAGCCTATTACTGCTTCTGCACCAAGGAAAGGCTTGATAGGCTGAGAGAGGAAGCGGCCAGGCAGAACACCGGCTTTAAATATGACGGCCACTGCAGGAACCTGTCCAAAGAAGAGGTGGAGGAGAAGCTTAAAGCAGGCATTCCATATGTTATCCGCCAGAAAGTTCCGCAGGCCGGTACCACCAGCTTCCATGACGAATTGTACGGTACCATAACCGTGGAAAACGAAACCTTGGAAGACGGCGTACTGCTGAAATCCGACGGTCTGCCCACCTACAATCTTGCCAACGTGATTGATGACCACCTGATGAAGATAAATCCTGTGGTAAGGGGCAGCGAGTATCTGTCCTCCACGCCAAAATATAATCTTATATATGAGGCTTTTGGCTGGGAAATACCCAGATATATCCACCTGCCTCCGGTCATGAAGGAGCATGGCAAAAAGCTGAGCAAGCGCGAAGGCGATGCTTCCTTTGAAGATTTCTACAACAAGGGCTATCTGAAGGAAGCCATACTGAATTATGTTGCTCTTCTGGGCTGGAGCCCGGGGGATGAAAGGGAATTCTTCACCCTTGAAGAACTGGTGGAAGCCTTCGATATTAAAGGGCTCAGCAAATCTCCGGCTATTTTTGACATAAACAAGCTGCGCTGGATGAACGGAGAATATATCAGGAAACTGGATCCGGAGGATTTCCATGAAAAAGCCCTTCCCTATTACAAGGAAGCAGGCCTGCCTGAGGACATGGATTTAAAACGCATAAGTTCCCTGATTCAGACCAGGGTGGAGGTTCTGAATGAGATTCCGGAAAAGGTTGCTTTCTTAAAAGAGCTGCCGGAATATGATGCAGACATATTTGTTAACAAAAAGAGCAAGTCAACGCTGGAAAGCTCATATGAATGCCTGCCAAAGGCGATTGATGTGCTGAAAGGCCTGGATGAGTGGACCGACGATGCCATACACAAGGCTCTGTTCGGCTTAAAGGATAAGCTGGGCGTAAAAACCAGCACCTTGTTATGGCCTGTAAGAATTGCGGCTTCCGGCCAGAAGGTTACACCGGGAGGCGCCATAGATGTTCTTTACCTTTTAGGCAAGGAAGAAGCCATGA
>LFTC01000002.1:95290-96653 GCA_001512915.1 Clostridiales bacterium DTU083
TTTTTGAAATAAATCCAAGAAAAAAAGACAGGATCCAAATCCTGTCTTTTTTGCATGCTTTACTCTTACCTTGCGGATAATACATCCCTTTCGTATTCCTTTACCTTGTCAAGCCATTCTCTGCCTATACCCACATCCTTCTTCAGGCAGTAGTAATCCCATACTGCGCTGAAGGGCAGAGTCCTGCGTTCTTCCATCAGTGCCAGGCGGCTGGTATAGTCGCCTTCCCGTTCTGCTTTTCTGACAGATTCTACAGGAGCAAGGCAGGCATTCAGGATAGCTTTTCTGGCATTACGCATGCCGATTATCCAGCAGGCAATCCTGTTGATGGAAGCATCAAAATAGTCAAGGCCTATATATACCCGCTCCTCAAAGCCGTTGTGAATGATTTCATCCATTATGTTCTGCAGTTCGTCATCCCAGATGATAACATGGTCGGAATCCCAGCGTACTCCCCGGGAAATATGCAGAGCCACCTTGTCTAGGAACTGCAGGCAGGCCGACAGCTTGGCGCTGATTACCTCTGTGGGATGGAAGTGGCCTGCGTCCAAAGTGTATGCCAGGCCTCTCTTAAGCGCATAGCCATATGAATACTCATGGCTGGCAACCGTATAGCTTTCTATGCCTACGCCAAAGAGCTTGCTTTCAATGCTGTAGACAACATTTTCGCTTTTCGGGCTGGAATTGAAAATTTGGTCCAGGGATTCGGTCATCAGATCACGGTGAATTTTGGTATCGGCGCAGATGTCCTTGTAGCCGTCGGGCATCCAGTAGTTGACAACGGAAGTTTTGCCGGTTTGTTTGCAGAATTCATGTGCTATCTCATTGCATCGTTTGCCGTGTTCGATCCAGAATTTGCGGGTATCAGGGTTCAGGCTGGAAAGGGAGAAATTGCCGTCCATTTTCGGATGGGAGAAAAAGGTGGGGTTAAAATCCAGTCCTGTGCCCAGTTCCTTGGCAAAGTCCACCCAGTTTTGAAATTCAGCTATGGTATATTCATCCCGGTCTATATTCTTTCCGTTTTTCTCTGCATAACAGGCATGAATATTGAGCTGTACAGCCCCGGGAATCATGGATTTGGCAAAACCTATATCGGAACGCAGCTCATCCGGCGTTCTTGCCCTGCCGGGATAATTGCCGGTGGTTGCTATGCCTCCGGTAAGTTCGCCCGGGCCGTCAAACCCGATAACATCATCGCCCTGCCAGCAATGCATGGAAACAGGGATACTGTCAGCCTTGGCTATGGCCGCTTCTACATCCACTCCGACAGCTTCATACTGTTCCTTGGCATACTCATAGCCCTTAAGAACCTGCTTATCATTCATTTCATTCTCCTCCTATCTTGCTTTTTTGTTCTGCCTTT
>LFTC01000002.1:96691-101359 GCA_001512915.1 Clostridiales bacterium DTU083
GATTGCTGTAAAATATCAAAATATTGCTGATTTTTAAAGGGGGCTGAAGTATGCCGCACATGCTGGATTACCGCATTGATATGGAACCCCGTTCCCAGTGGGAAATAATTTCAGTCAATGAGGCGGCCAAGCAAAACCTGCTCTATGTCCAGGAGCTGGGCCTCTTTTACTCCGGCCCTGCCTACTATACCATTCGCAAGGGTTTGGATTCCTATCTAATCAAACTGACCTTATCAGGCTGCGGCAGACTGGAGTATGAAGGGCAGACTTACTCCCTGAAGGCCGGTGATTTTTTCTGGATAGACTGCCGTAACCCCCAAAGTTACCGCACTGCGCAAAACAGCGATCATTGGCATGTTATGTGGGTTCATTTCTATGGCGCCAATGCAGCCGGCTGGTATTCCCTCTTTCGCGCTCAGAACAAGAATTCAGCGGTCGGCCATGTTCCACCTGACAGTAAAATTCAAAAACATCTGGAGAAACTTTTGACTATATACCGCTTCTATAAGGGCGATTTGTATACGGACATTCAAAGTGCAGAAATCCTGGGGCAGCTGCTGTCCGGCTGCCTCCAGGCGGTATCCTCTCCTATGACCGAACCGGCGCTTCCATCGGTGATTTCAGATATCTGCAGCTATATGCAGGATAATTATGATAACCAGATTACCCTGGATGATCTCTCTGAGCGCTTTGCCATAAGCAAGTTCCACCTGCAGCGAACCTTCAGGAAATTCATGGGCCTGTCACCTGCAGAATACCAGCGCAGGATCCGGATGGCTGAAGCCAAGAAGCTGCTTCGCACAACCCGGATGCCCATCAGCGAAGTTGCTTATGCGGTTGGAATAGAAAGCACAAGCCATTTTATTTCCCTTTTCCGCAAATATGAAAACACCACGCCCCTTAAATACCGCCATGCATGGGCCGACAGGAAAAGCTGAAAAGAGGCCGCAAAACAGAAATCATCTTATCAAGGCGCTGATCTTATGTTATACTTTTCGTAATATGATCCGCTGAAATGCGGGTAAATATAATTAATAAACATTAAAATAACAATAGGCAGGTGAAGAATATGAGTAAAAAGAAAATTCTGCTGGCTGGTGAATCCTGGGTGACCCATACCACTCATATCAAGGGGATGGACACGTTTGTAACCTGCTCCTACGGCGAGGGGAGCAAATGGCTGATCGAGGCTTTGGAAGAGGCCGGATATGAAGTTACATACATACCCAACCACTTGGCACCAACCCAATTCCCGTTTACCATGGAAGAACTTCAGGAGTATGCCGGAGTTATTCTGTCTGATATCGGTTCCAACACCTTGTTGCTGAATGATGACGTATTCATGCGGGGAAAAGCTGTTCCCGACCGCCTAAAACTGATAAGGGATTATGTTAAAGCGGGCGGCGGTTTCTGCATGGTGGGCGGCTATATGTCCTTTACAGGCATCGATGCAAAGGCCAGATACAATCAGACAGCCATTGCAGATGTTCTGCCGGTAAAAATGCTGGATATAGATGACCGCTGTGAAACCTGCGACGGTGTAGTTCCTGTGGTGGAAAACAGCAGCAGCCCCATTGTGAAAAACATTGAAGGAGAATGGCCGCTCCTTCTTGGATACAACAAAACCATAAGGCGGGATGATGCTGAAGTGGTTGTAACCGTAAACGGCGATCCATTGATAGCAGTTGGAGAGTATGGCAAGGGCAAAACAGTTGTATTCACTTCTGACTGTGCTCCCCACTGGGGAACCATGGAATTTGTCAACTGGAAGCATTACAGAACACTTTGGGCAAATATAGCTGAATACATGTGTCAAAGCAATAAATAATGGGGTGAAACAATTGAAAAATATAGTTGTCGGGCTTTTGGGTTTCGGAAATGTAGGCAAAGGTTTTGCCGCCGTGCTGGAAAAGAACAAGGCACACATAGAAAGCACTTTGGGATGCGGCATTACTATAAAAAAGATCCTGGTGAGAAATCCTGATAAATACAAGGATACAATTGTGCCTGCTTCGCTTTTCACTTCCAATGCGGAAGAAATCCTGGCAGATCCGGAAATCCAAATTGTGATCGAACTGATTGGCGGCGTTCAGCCGGCCTGCGACTATATTTCCAAGGCTTTGCAGCAAGGCAAGCATGTGGTTACTGCAAATAAAGCTGTAATTGCCCTGCATGGAAAAGAACTGTTTGAACTGGCCGATAAGCATAAGGTCAGCATCCGCTATGAGGCCAGCGTAGGCGGAGGCATTCCCATTATTGCATCCCTGACCAAAAGCCTGGCTGCCAATGAGATTGAGGAGATTGTTGGCATAATAAACGGCACTACCAATTATATACTTACCAGAATGGATCAGGAGGGCATGAGCTTTCAGGAAGCCCTGGCCGAAGCACAGGAAAAAGGCTTTGCAGAGGCAGACCCGACTTCCGACATTGAAGGGGAGGATGCGGCTTATAAGCTGTCAATTCTTACCCATGTGGCCTTTGGAGTGGACATAAATCCAAGGGAGATACCATGCGTGGGCATAAAACAAATTTCCGAAAGGGAAATAGACTTTGCCAGACAGCTGGGCTATAAAATCAAACTTCTGGCCACGGTAAGAAAAAACGGCGGTTCACTGGACGTGCATGTGCATCCTGCACTGGTACCCGTGGAGCACCCTTTGGCAGCAGTCAACAATGAATTTAACGCCTTATATGTAAAGGGCAATGCAGTGGGTCAGCTTATGCTGTACGGGAAGGGGGCAGGCCCTCTGCCGACGGCAAGCGCCGTTTGGAGTGATGTGCTGGAAATGGCCAAGGTTATTCAGAACCAGATTGAAGAAACCAATACCATTAAGGTCAAAAACGGATTTAAGCCTGGGCATATCAGTTCCGGATCAAATGCCTACTACATCCGCCTTCAGGTAACCGACCGGCCTGGGGTGCTGGGCAAGATCGCCACATCATTCGGAAGAAATAATGTCAGCCTGGAATCCGTAGTTCAAAGAGGCAGAGGCGGGAAATCCGTACCCCTTATCTTTATTACCCATGAAGCAGAATGGGACAAGCTGGAAGCAGCCTTGAATGAAATTAAACAATTGGACACGGTGGAGGAAGTTGCAAGCATATTGATGGTGCAAAGCCGGTCATAATCTGCGGTGCTTAAAGTCATGCTGCCCTTGGGTGTTTTAATGAAAAAGAAGTTGTTTATATAAAATAGTATAGATTAGTAGAAACAAAAACCGGTGTTCACAAACACGGCAGCATTTCCGGCATCCAGAATACAAATTTTATTAAAATAAATCTTACATAAGGGGGTAATAAAATGGCTGTAAAGAATGCTATGACGGCCGAATTTCTACGCTCTGCTTTCGGAGGAGAATGTGCTGCCCATATGAGGTATCTGGTATGGGGAGAAATGGCTGAAAAGGAGGGGTTTCCCAACATAAAAAGGCTGTTTGAAGCTATTTCCTATGCTGAAAGAGTACATGCTTCCAATCATTTTCGTGAAATAGACGGCGAAACTGCTGATGCATCGGTTACTGCAGGCGCTGTCTTCGGAACGGGAACTACCGTTGAAAACCTGCAAGGGGCAATCAACGGCGAGCTCCATGAAGTAGAGCAGATGTATCCGGTATACATGGAAGCTGCTGAGTTCCAGAATGAAAAGGGAGCCAAGAGATCCTTCCACTATGCTATCGAGGCAGAAAAGATCCATGCTGAACTGTTCAAACAAGCTCAGGATGCTGCAAAGCAGGGAAAAGACTTTGAATTTGAGGCAGTATATATCTGCCCGGTCTGTGGTCATACAGTACTTAACGAAGCTCCCGATATCTGCCCAATATGTAACGCTAAGAAAGAACTGTATAAAAAGTTCTGAATAAAAAAGCCTGCTGGATCATATCTGAATGATTCAGCAGGCTTATATTTTTCAAAAGCTTCTTTATTCAATGTATTTTAGGAGCAAGTTATCTTGCTCCTTTTTGTTTTTCCAGAGGTTTATTTTCATAGTGAAGGCCTCTGGGATGGGATTCGTCAGCTATCTTCTCATATTCGTTTATTTCCCAATGCAAAACAAATGTCAAGCCTATGCGCAGGGCTGCGATGCCTGCAAGCACTATCAGGTTTGGAATTGTCTTGGTCATGATGCTTTGGGTGATTTCAGCAGCCAGCAGAAATCCCAGGCTCATATTCATACCTTCTGCCAAGGTAAGAGAAACAAGCCTGTTGTTAAACTTTAAACCATCTTTAATAAATATAATCAAAGCCTTAATTCCTGAGAATATAATCATCAGGATCCCCACAAGCTCCATGCTGTAGACTGTAACTTGCACCAGTATCTCTATAATCTTTTCTACCATAGTTTTCCCTTTCCTATTACTTTGAATAATTGCTTTTATTTTATAAATACGTTATAAAGCATACCATAACAGAGGCCTTATTTCAATTAACGGACCTTTATTTTCCTCATTCACTTTGAAAAAAATATGATTATTGACATAAGATTCAGGGTATGTTATTATATAATTCCCGCCAAAAAGCGGGACGCCATAACAAAACATTTATGTAAAATTACTTGTTGACAAATCATTTTGGATTTGCTAATATAGACTTCGCGCCGCTGAGAAGCGGCTGTATTGGTCCTTGAAAACTAAACAGTGCAGAAGTAAGGAATGAAGTCAATTCCGG
>LFTC01000083.1:0-5476 GCA_001512915.1 Clostridiales bacterium DTU083
ACGCTGGATAATACCAATATAGACTACCCTGTAGTCCAGGGCAAAACCAACTTAACTTATATTAACACCGATGTTTATGGAAATTTTTCGTTAGCTGGCAGTATATTTTTAGATTCACGGAATAATGGAGACTTTAACGATAATTACTCGCTCCTGTACGGACATTACATGGAAAAGGGCAGGATGTTCGGAGATTTGGAGCTGTATAAAGATGAAGCCTTTTTCAGGGAAAACCAGACCGGAACCTTGATTCTGCCCGACAGAGTATATGATCTTGAAATTTATGCCTGCCTCAGTGTTCTGGCCTCAGAAGATGCAATATTTGATCCGGAACTCTGGCAGGATGATATAGATGAATTAATGCAGTTTACTGAAGATAACGCCTTGTATCTGAACCGTGCCGTGTTTGATGAATTAAGTACATCCAACGGCAGCCCCAAGATTTTGGCCCTGACCACCTGTACGTCGGATTTTACAGACGTCAGAACAGCTGTACTGGCTCGGATGGTGCCACGCTAAACTGCGAATTAGGGAGGATTAAACAATGAGAAAAAAACGGACAAAACTCATAACCGGAATATCCATATTTATAACCTGTCTTGCCTTGCTGATGCCGGTTGCTTTTGCGGCAGAGCCCATTAATGTGGCCATGCCGGCGGTATCGGTCACCCTTACCGGTTCTCCGCCGCAGGACAGTGAAGATTACGAAATAGTGCTTAAGGCAGATGATCCGGCTTTTCCCATGCCGGAAGGCAGTGAGGATGGTGAATACAGATTAATAATCACAGGGGAGGACATGGCTTTTCTGCCTGCCGTTCAGTTCTCTTCCAAAGGTATTTACACCTATACTGTGTCTCAGACCCCCGGCTCCAATGAACTGGCCGAGTATGACAACAGCCTTTTCCATCTGACCATATATATTACTTATGCCCCGGGGGGCGGCAGCCTGGAAAGCACAGTTATAGCCCGCAGAGGCGATGAAGCCGAAAAACTTTTGGACCTGGAGTTCGTCAATAATTACGAGCCGGAGGAGATAGAGATCCCGGATGAGGAAGTTCCTGGCGGCGAAGTTGAAACTCCGGATGAAGAAGAACCTGACGAAATTGAGCTGCCTGATGAAGATATACCCGGTGCAGAAGCCGAAACTCCGGATCCTCCCGAAGAAGAGACCGAAGTTCCCAAAACCGGAGACGAAGCTTTGATCTGGCCCTATATCGTATCCTTTATCGGTGCAGGTATATTGCTGATAGTTCTCGTCCTTACCAGAAAGCAGGCAGCAAAAGAGTGAGTATTATAAAGCAAAGCCCCGCCTATGCAGATAAATGAGCATGGCGGGCTTTTTTTGTTCTAATGGCAGTATCTCCCTCATAGAATTGTAAAGTACATTCAGAGAAATGAGGGATAGACATATGAAGCCAAATCCTAAAGGGATTCTAATTGCAGCCCTGATACTGCTGCTGATCACATCTGTTATCAGCCGCTTTATTCCCGGAGAAGAACCAGACATGCCGGAACCTGCAGAAAAGGAGGAACGGGATGAAATTATAATCCTTCCCAATACGCAGAAAGAAGCGGTTATTGCCATGTATAACCACTGGGAAAAGAAACTGGTGAAAATACCCCTGGAAGAGTACCTGGTAGGGGTGGTGGCGGGTGAAATGCCAGCTTCCTTTGAGCTTGAAGCTTTGAAGGCCCAGGCGGTGGCTGCCAGAACCCTGGCCGTGTATCAGATGCCCGCATACGGAGGCAAGGGGTGCAGCCGGCATGCAGGGGCCGATGTCTGCAGCTCCTATGCTCATTGCCAGGACTGGATCTCCCTGGATCATATGCGCAAAAACTGGGGGCAGAATTTTGAAGGAAACCTGAACAAGATACAACATGCAGTGCAGGAAACAAAAGGGCAGATAATGACCTATGAGGGCAAGCCCATAGAGGTGTTCTACCACTCCACCAGCAACGGTAAAACCGAAGAGGTAAGCGAAGTGTTTTCCAATTCCCTGCCCTATTATACTACCGTAGACAGCACAGGGGAGGAAAATGCCCCTATGTATGAAGGCAGCGTAACCCTGAAAAACAGCGAATTTGCAGACAAATTCCATTCCAGGTACGGCATCAGGCTTGATCCCAATAACCTGGCCTCCCAGATACAAATAAACAGTTATACCGGCAGCGGCAGAATCCGGGAGATTACCGTGGGAGGAAAGAGGCTGAGGGCAACCGAGTTCCGCCTGCTCTACGGCCTTAATTCCACCGATATCACCTTTATATTCGGCAAGGATACCATTACAATGAAAACCAAGGGCTTCGGCCACGGTGTGGGTATGAGCCAGTCTGGGGCAAATTATATGGCAAAGCAGGGTTACAGCTATAAGGATATACTCCTGCATTATTACAGGGGCGTAGAAATAGACCATTATTAAATTGATAGTATTAATCAAGCAAAAAGCCGCCTCTGCCTGTATAAGTGTCCAAAAAATGGCAACAATACAGGTGGAGGTGTATTTATAAATGGGAAGAGAAAAATGGAGAAAAAAAATTGTCGGCTTTATAGATAGGTTTGGATTTTATATTATCTTGTTAATATGTCTGGGTATAATCGGTGTAACTGCCCTGCTTACCCGGGGCGGGGAAGATCAGATTATCAAAGGAGAGGATCAGAACCTTCCGGATATTCAGGCGGAAGAGGAGCTTGCAGACAATGCCCCTGGGGATGATATTGATTTAACCATAACCGATATAATAGATGAAGAAGATGCAGCTGATCCTGACACATCAGGTGAGGAGACAAAGTCCGAAGCTGAAAGTGACACAAGAGCTGAAGTGATGGATGAAACAGATAAAGAAGCAAAGGGAGAAGCGGCTCAGGCGCCCGTGGGCCAAGGTTCAGTAAAAACAGAAGATCCCGGGCAGGTAACGGAAGAAAACACGGATGAAGATACCAAAGAGGATACAAAAGAAGATGTTCCGGCTTCAGCCGGGGCGTCAAATGAAGAACCTTACGAAATGACAATGCCGGCAGATGGTGAAGTAATAAGGCCCTGCTTCATTGACCAACTGGTTTACTCACCCACCTTGAGGGAATGGACCACACACCCAGGAATAGACATAGCAGGCCCTCTGGGCGGAGAAGTCAGAGCGGCACTGGACGGCGTAGTTGAATCAATAGAGGAGGATTCCTTAAGGGGCATTGTTATTACCCTGTCCCATGACAATAATTTAAAAACCGTATACATGGGCCTGTCCACCGGGGATATGGTAAGGGAAGGCCAGCAGGTGCAGCAAGGCCAGGTTATAAGCGGCATAGGCCGCACGGCTGCCTTTGAAATACTGGATGATGCCCATGTCCACTTTGAAGTTCTGCTTGACGGCAAGCACCAGGATCCGGCCAAATATCTAAAATTTGAATAGAATAGGTCCAATTTCATTCTATATTTCCCCCCTTTTGCATAAGCATTTAATGTATAGAGCCGCAGAACCGGAATAATCCGGAGCTGCTATTGTTAGGGGGGATTGGATTTTGAAAGATTATATTGAAGAAAGGGCATTAGAAATTGCACATTACATTATCGAAACGAAGGCTACCGTCCGGGAAGCAGCAAAGGTGTTCAAGGTCAGCAAAAGCACAGTACATAAGGATGTGTCGGAACGCCTTCCCAGAATAAACCCCAGCATAGCAGAAGAGGTAAGGAAAGTACTTAATAAAAACAAGGCAGAGAGGCACATAAGAGGCGGCTTAGCCACCCGCATTAAATATAAATCATCTGCTTTATCGGAATAACAGGCTTTTTAACCAACGATAACCTTGCAATAAAAAAAGCCGGATAATAGGCCAAATATATTGATTGGAGCATGGTTTGACCGAATTTGACGGTAAGCCATGTTTTTCTTTAGCAAAAAGAAGGAATTTTGGTAAAAAGCTCGAATAGTAAAATTGATTTGTCTAGGGAAAGGTGAGGTTTTTTTGTTAGGGTTCAGAGATTTGGGAATAGACTTGGGAACTGCCAGCGTACTGGTATATGTAAAAGGCAAAGGAATTGTTCTGAAAGAGCCTTCTGTTATTTCCATCGATAAAAACACCGGCGAAATTTTGGCTGTTGGCGAGGAAGCCCGATCCATGCTGGGCAGAACTCCCGGCAACATCGTGGCCAAAATGCCCCTGTCAGGGGGAGTAATTTCCGACTATGAGATAACGGAAAAAATGCTCAAATACTTCCTGAATAAGGCTGTGGGCAAGCGTATGTTCGGCAAGCCCCGGGTTGTAATCTGTGTACCCAGCGGGGTTACCGAGGTTGAAAAACGCGCCGTACTGGACGCTGCAGCCGAAGCAGGAGCAGGCAGAATATTCCTTATAGAAGAACCTATAGCAGCCGCCATAGGTGCCGGCCTGGATATTTCCAAGGCCAGGGGCAATATGGTGGTAGATGTGGGCGGCGGCACAACCGATGTGGCTGTTATCTCCTTGGGCGGAGCGGTTCTGTCTGAAACCATCCGGATTGCCGGCAATGATTTTGATGAAGCTATCATAAAGTATATGCGCAAGAAGTATAACCTGCTGATTGGAGACCGTACTGCAGAGCAGATGAAGATTAACATAGGGTCGGCCTATCCGAGAAAAGAGCAGGTTTATATGGACATTACCGGCCGCAACCTGGTTTCCGGGCTGCCGAAAACGGTAAGGGTTTCCTCAGATGAAATGATAGAAGCCCTGGAGGAGCCTTTGGAGGCTATTATAGACTGCGTGCACTCGGTATTGGAACGCACTCCTCCCGAACTGGCCTCCGATGTCAGCGAACACGGCATTTGCTTAACCGGCGGCGGGGCCCTGCTATACGCCTTCGACAAGCTGCTGCAGGAGCGCACCAAAATTGCCGTTTACCTGGCGGAAGACGCCATTTCCTGCGTAGCCCTTGGCACCGGCAGGGTTCTGGAATCATTGGATGAGTTTACCAAAACCTCCGTCTTCGAGCATCGCAAAGGCGTGCCGGTATATTATTAATGGTATATAACTGATCAGGAGTATAAAATGGCTTTGGATATTAGGGAAATTATCAGGCGGATACCTCACAGATATCCCTTTCTGCTGGTGGACCGGGTAACGGAAATAGTTCCCGGGGAATATGCCAAGGGGTATAAAAATGTAACCATAAATGAACCTTTCTTCCAGGGGCATTTTCCCGCCTATCCGGTTATGCCGGGGGTGCTTATAATAGAAGCCCTGGCTCAGCTTGGAGCAGCCGTGATCCTGGGCCTGGAAGAGCATAAGGGCAGGCTTGCCTTTTTCACCGGCATTGACGGCGTGCGCTTTCGCAGGCAGGTAATCCCCGGCGACAGGCTGGACCTGGAGGTTAAGGTGTTAAAGCTCAGAAGCATAATGGGCAAGGCGGCTGTTAAGGCCTCTGTTGACGGCGAAACAGCAGCCGAGGGAGAGATAATGTTTGCCCTGTCCAAAGAAGCAGCTGATCAGTCCTGAAATAAT
>LFTC01000083.1:5499-8894 GCA_001512915.1 Clostridiales bacterium DTU083
TAATAAAATCTTGAAATAATGTTCGGATTAATATAAATATGTGTTATAATAAAACCAAGGAATTTATACTTTGACAGGGGTTGATTTGTCTGAAAATCAAGAGAAATGAGCGGATTGCCGCTATGACCCGCATTCTGTGCAGCCATCCCAATCAAATCTTTACTCTCCAGTATTTCAGCGATTTATTCCAGTCAGCCAAGTCCACAGTTTGTGAAGATATTGGCATAATTCGCGATACTTTGACAGCTTTTCGTTTAGGTGATCTTGAAACCATAGCCGGTGCAGGAGGAGGAGTTAAGTTTGTGCCGGCAGCAGAAAAGGAGAGTACTGAAGAATACATACGCAGTTTATGTGATAAACTTACAGATCCCAGCCGTATCCTGCCGGGCGGCTTTCTTTATATGAGCGATATTCTCTTCGATCCCCAGCAGCTGATCCGCATAGGCGGAATCCTGGCATCCAGGTTTTTGAGTGCCAAGCCGGATTTTGTGCTTACCATGGAAACCAAGGGTATTCCGGTGGCGGTGATGACTGCCTTTGCCCTGGGCTGCCCGCTTGTGGCCGCAACCCGTGACGGGCAGATAACTGAAGGCCCCTCGGTCAGTATCAATTATGTGGCAGCTTCTTCCCGCAGGATTCAGACCATGTCTCTTCCCAAACGCAGCATAAAGGAAGGCACCCGCGCCCTCATCGTTGACGACTTCATGAAGGGCGGCGGAACTGCCCGGGGCATGGTTCAGCTGCTGAAGGAATTCAATGTGGAGGTTGCCGGCATCGGAGTGGTAATAGCCACAAAAGAGCCCCGGAACAAAATGGTCACCGATTATGCTTCCTTAATGATATTGGAAGAGGTGGATGAGGAGGAAAAAAGAATTAAATTGTCACCTTCCCCATGGCTTTATGCAAATTCAGTATAATTTTTCTAAAAAATAGAAGGAGTATACATTTTTTTGGCGAATATGAAAATAAGGAATATTTCGGCTTGCTATTTGCTGGAAGGTGGTGAACTGGGGTGACCATTACTGATGTCCGCATCAGAAAGATTCAGAGTGAGGGCAAAATGAGGGCAGTGGCTTCCGTTACCTTTGATGACTCCTTTGTGGTACATGACATCAAGGTAATCGAGGGGCAGAGCGGATTGTTCATAGCCATGCCCAGCCGAAAGACCCCTGACGGGGAATATCGGGATATAGCCCACCCAATCAATTCCGAAACAAGGGAAAAGTTGCAGAACATCGTATTGGAAAAGTACAACAGTTTGGGTGATGAGTAAGCTTTAAAGGAGAGGAAACTCTCCTTTAAAGCTTTTTTCTTGCCTTTATAAATTTTATAAATGACATTTTTGATTATGCATTTGGATAATGATATAATGTGATGGGATTTAAATTTTCCGCTTAAGGAGAAATATGTATGGAAAAATCATTATCCGTTGTCATATCAGCCTTGGATTGTCATAATAATGAAATGCATTCAGAGATGCCCCTGGTGCTGCATTCCGTATGCGGCGGAAGCATGCTCAGTTTTGCAGTCAAAGCAGCAGAAAGGCTGGTCCGGCCGGTTGTTATAACAGCAGACGGATCCGGCAGCATAGGGGAACACTTAAATGAAAGCTGCAGAATTCATCCATTGCCTGATGAAAGTATTTCAGCTTATACATATCTGCAAACTATAGCAGAAATTGGAGCAGCTACCGAATATCTGATTCTTCTTCCGGGCAATCTGCCCCTGGTCACCACTTCCACCTTGCAGCAAATGGCTGACTTTGCCGGCAGCCGCCGGCTGAACCTGGCTGCTTTGGGTACAAAGCCCGATGAACCAAGCCATGCCCAGAATACCGTTTTCTGCATTCGTTCTGAGTGGCTGCTGGAATCTTTAAAGCTGTATCGGGAACAATTGAAGCAAACCCTTAGTTATGAGCTGGATTTATGGAACCTGTCTTCGGAGAAGGCTGGTAAGGATATCTTTATTCCGGAAGATCCGAAAGAATCCTTTTTTGTAACAGACCGCATAACCTTGGCCGAAGCCGGAAGCATTATGCGGAAGAGAATAAACTACGGGCACATGCGAAACGGAGTTACCATTATAGATCCGGCCCAGACCTATATCGGTCCTGAAGTTAAGATCGGGCAGGACACCATCATATATCCCGGCAATGTGCTGGAAGGGAATACGGTTATAGGCAAGGGATGCACCTTGTACCCCAATAACCGTTTAAACCATGCCAGGGTAGGAGACAGGGTTATTCTCCAATCATCCGTAATCCTGGAAAGCAGCATAGGGGATGAGACCACCGTAGGTCCCTATGCCTATATCCGGCCCGGCAGCGAGATAGGGCGCAAGGCCAGAATCGGCGATTTCGTGGAGATTAAAAAATCCATCATTGGCGACGGAACCAAGGTATCCCATCTAACCTATATTGGCGATGCCCAGCTGGGCAAGGGTATCAACGTGGGCTGCGGTGTGGTCTTTGTCAATTATGACGGCATCAGCAAGCACAGAGTAGTAGTGGGAGACCATGCTTTTATCGGCTGCAATGTAAACCTTATTGCGCCGGTTGAGGTGGAAGACCACGCCTATATTGCCGCCGGCTCCACCATAACCGACAAGGTTCCTGCAAGAGCCCTGGCCATTGCCAGAGCCAGGCAGCTTAACAAGGAAGGCTGGGTGGACAGGCGGGCCCGGAAGCAAGCTGAAGCACAGAGCAAGTCGGAGGATAACAAATGAATACCCATCATGGCAGAAACATAAAGGTATTTGCTGCCAACTCCAATGTGGAGCTGGCAAAGGAGATTACCAAGTATCTGGGAGTTCCCTTGGGCAATGCCAGGGTAACCAAGTTCAGCGATGGCGAAATATCCATGAACATATATGAAACCGTCAGAGGGTCGGATGTATTTGTAATCCAGTCTACCTGTTCACCGGTCAACACCCATCTGATGGAACTTCTGATTATGATAGATGCTTTTAAAAGAGCCTCAGCAGCCCAGATAACAGCCGTTATTCCCTATTACGGCTATTCCAGGCAGGATCGGAAGGTAAAGGCCAGGGATCCCATCACAGCCAAGCTGGTGGCAGACCTGCTCACCACTGCCGGCGCCCACCGGGTGCTGACCATGGATCTGCATGCGGGCCAGATACAGGGCTTTTTTAACATCCCGGTGGACAACCTGTACAGCATGCCTCTCTTTGCCAGGGAGTACATAGACAGAGGTTTTACAGGGGACGAGACGGTGGTAGTGGCTCCGGATCTTGGCAGTGTTACNNTTGGCTATTATAGATAAAAGAAGGCCCAGGGTAAACGTGGCCGAGGCCATGAATATAATAGGCGATGTCAAGGGTAAGCGTGCCATCCTTATAGACGACATGATTGACACCGCCGGCACCATCCAGCAGGG
>LFTC01000083.1:8938-43024 GCA_001512915.1 Clostridiales bacterium DTU083
GTTCTGTCAGGCCCTGCCATAGAACGAATTAAAGATTCGCCTGTTAAGGAAATCATGGTTACCAACACCATACCCCTTCCCCCTGAAAAACAGATAGATAAAATTCGCGTGATTTCGGTAGCCGCCCTGTTTGCAGAAGCCATCGAACGAATCTATGAAGGGCTGCCGGTTAGCATTTTATTTGACTAAACCCAAACTTGCTGAAAGGACAGAAATTGGTTATGTATATAATAGCGGGGTTGGGAAATCCGGGTAATAAATACCACGGAAGCAGGCATAATATCGGCTTTTATGTTATAGATCTCCTGGCACAGGCCCATGATATATCTGTTAATAAGCTGAAGCATAAGGCCTTGCTGGGTGAAGGTTATATAGGCGGTCAAAAGGTAGTGCTGGCAAAACCTCAGACCTATATGAACAACAGCGGGGAAAGCCTGCTGGAATTGAAGCAGTGGTATAAAATAGATACTGAGCGTATCATAGTCGTATACGATGACATTGACCTGGATCCAGGGGTTGTAAGAATCCGGGCGGCAGGCAGTGCGGGCACCCACAACGGCATGCGCTCCATAATTTACCTGTTGCAAAGCCAGGATTTCCCCCGGGTCAGAATAGGTATCGGCCGCCCGCCGGAAGGCTGGGATTTGGCCGATTACGTACTCAGCCGTTTCAATGAGGACGAAGTGGAGGCTGTCAAGGAAGCTTGCAGCCGCGCAGTGAAAGGAATTGAATGTATTCTTTCGCTGGGAGTAGAGCAGGCTATGAGCAGATACAACGGATAGGATGATCTGATTGATTCTGCTCATTGCATTGGCAGCCTTAATGTTTTCATACCTGCTCAATAAATGGATGCTCAGACTGCTGCGGGAGCATGCAGCCATTTTGGGAGCGTCGATAATTGAGGAAATACTGAAGACATTACCGGCCTATTTCTTAAATAGGCCTATTTTGCATGTTCATTTTTTGTTCGGCCTGGGCGAAGCCCTGTATGATTTTGCTTCAGGCAGCCGGCACTCCGGCAGGTGGGCAGCAGTTTTGAGCATTATAAGCCACCTGGTTTTCGGTGCCATCACCTGGCTGGTGCTTTCTAAAACAGGGGTCATTTATCTTGCCCTGGCCAGCGCCATGGTTATTCACGGCGCATGGAACTATTTTATTTTGAAAGGGGTTAATAAGGATAAAAAAGGTTGATGTTTCAATGGGGCCCGTTTGGTTCAGGCCTATGGAAAGATGGCCTCAGTTCCAGGAGATAAAGGAATCGGTCCGAACCATGAAGGGGATTACTTCCATTACCGGTGTAACCGACGGCCAGAAAAGCCACCTGACAGCCGGTATTTTATATCCCTTTGACAGCAGCTGCATAATAATTACCTATGATGAACTGCAGGCCGGCCGTCTGTTTGACGATATGAAGCTCTTTTATCCGGACAAGGCGGCATTGTTTCCAGCCAGGGAAATAATGCTGTATCATGCAGCCGCCCACAGCCGGGAAATAACCGGCAGGCGGCTTTCGGTGCTGGAGCGGCTGGCATCGGGCGAAAAACTCATTATAATCACAACGGTTGATGCCCTGATGCAGCCCGATCTGCCTTTTGACTTTTTTAAAGAGTCAATGCTGGAAATATCAGAAGGGGACGAAATTCCCCTGTCAGAGCTTACAGCTGCTGCAGTTAAACTGGGATATGAGAGAACCGAAGCCATTGAAGGCCCGGGGCAGTTCAGCGTAAGGGGCAGCATATTTGATATCTTCCCCTTAACCAGCGGCAGGCCTTACCGGATAGATTTCTTTGATGAATTTGTGGATTCCATCCGCAGCTTCGATGTTTTAAGCCAGCGTTCGGAGGATCGGGAAGCTTCCATCAGGATCTCTCCAGCCAGGGATCTGATCCTGAATGCCGACCTGCTGGAAGCAGGAAAGGCCGGGATTCAAAAAAGCTATAAACAGCTTTTGCAAAAAACCAAAGATGATAAGAAGTTTGACAGGCTTCAGCTCCAGAACCGAATGGAAAGCCTCCTGGAGGAGCTGGATCAGGGCATTGTTTCCGATCATTTGATCAACTTCTTCCCCTTTTTCTTTGAAAAACCCGGCTGTTTGCTGGATTATGCCGGCAGGGAGGCCATAGTTGTTTTGGATGAACCGGTACGCCTGCAGCAGAGAGGCGATCGGGCAGCGGAAGAATTCGCCTCATATTTCAACGATATGCTGGTGAAGGGGGAAGTGCTGCCGGAGCAGGCAAATCTTTTGGGCAGCTATGATGTTCTGCTTGCCCGTCTGAATGATTTCAGGAGCATGGCCCTTCTTGCCCTGCCCAGGAGCAGCCTGGGCTTTGAACCCAGGAGGATTTTTGCTCTTACTTCACGTACCATTCCTGCCTATCATGGCAAATGGGAGCTGCTGGCTCAGGATTTATCCTTCTGGAAGGATAAGAAATACAGTGTGTTTCTCTTATCCGGCAGCCGCAGCAAGGCCGGAAACCTGGCCGATGCCCTGCTGGAACATAAGCTGGAGGCCTTGATTTTATCTGAAGCGGAAGGGGATGTACTGCCCGGCCAGATTGCCATAGTTCCCGGCAGCCTGAGCAAGGGCTTTGAATATACCGACGGCCGTTTTGTCCTGATCAGTGACCAGGAGCTGTTTGGAAGCCGGAAGCGCAAAACCAGGCCCAGGCCTAAGCGGAAGAAGCTGGATCCCTTTACCGATCTGAAAGCGGGCAGCTATGTAGTGCATGAAAACCATGGCATAGGAAAGTATTTGGGCATAGAAAAACTTACGGTCAACGGCCAGGAGCGGGACTACCTTCTTATCCGCTATGCAGGTACTGACCGGCTATATATTCCCACTGACCAGATGGATCTGATCCAGCCTTACCTGGGCATGGATGACAAGCCTCCCAGGCTGTCCAAGCTGGGCGGAAATGAATGGCAGAAGGCCAGGAAGAAGGTCAAGGAATCGGTTAAGGAGCTGGCCTTTGATCTTCTGAAGCTGTATGCTGCCAGGGAAGCAGCCACGGGCTATGCCTTTTCCAGGGATACCGAATGGCAGCGCCAGTTTGAGGAAAGCTTTCCCTATGAGGAAACGCCTGATCAGATCCAGTCCCTTGAAGAGATAAAGAGGGACATGGAATCCAACAAGGTGATGGACAGGCTTTTGTGCGGAGACGTAGGCTACGGCAAAACCGAGGTTGCCATCCGGGCCGCCTTCAAGGCTGTAATGGACGGCAAGCAGGTGGCGGTTTTGACGCCGACCACCATATTGGCCCAGCAGCACTATAACACCTTTGTCAGCCGTTTCGGGGAATTTCCCATAACCGTGCATGTGCTCAGCCGTTTCCGCACCCGGAAGCAGCAGAAGGAAACCCTAAAGGCCCTGAAAGAGGGCAATGTGGACGTGGTCATCGGCACTCACAGGCTTTTGAGCAAGGATNNTAAAGTTTAATAACCTGGGCCTTTTGATCATAGACGAAGAGCAAAGGTTCGGGGTAGGCCATAAGGAAATTATAAAAGAGATGAAAAAGGATGTGGATGTGCTCACCCTGACCGCCACTCCCATACCCCGCACCCTGCACATGTCCCTGGTGGGCATCCGGGACATCAGCATGATCGAAACACCGCCGGAAGACCGCTATCCTGTTCAGACCTACGTGGTGGAATACAATGAATCCCTGATCCGGGATGCCATTATCCGGGAGGTTCAGCGGGGCGGGCAGGTATATTTTGTATACAACCATGTAAAGCGCATGGAAAAGATGGCGGAAAAGCTGCGGCAGCTGGTGCCTGAAGTGCGCATTGCCACCGCCCACGGGCAGATGAGCGAAGCTGTGCTGGAACGGATCATGGTCGCCTTTTATGAGCATGAGTATGATCTTCTGCTTTGCTCTACCATAATTGAAAACGGTCTGGACATACCCAATGTAAATACCCTTATTGTATACGATGCCGATCATTTCGGCCTGGCCCAGCTTTACCAGCTCCGGGGCCGGGTAGGCCGTTCCAGCCGCATGGCCTATGCCTACTTTACCTATAAGAAGGACAAAATACTCAATGAAACGGCGGAAAAGCGGCTGCGGGCCATTAAGGAGTTCACTGAATTCGGCTCCGGTTTCAAAATCGCCATGCGGGATATGGAAATCAGGGGTACCGGCAATCTGCTGGGGCCTGAGCAGCACGGCCAGATTTCGGCAGTTGGGTATGATTTGTATTGCAAATTGCTGGCAGAGGCAGTGCGGGAAATGAAGGGCGAAGAGGTGCCCGAACCCGTGGAAACCGTGGTGGATATGCAGGCGGATGCCTTTATCGATGACAGTTATATACCCGGAGAAAACCATAAGCTGCAGATGTACAAGCGGATAGCAGCCATCGAAAGCCTGGAGGATAAATTTGATGTTGAAGATGAAATGGTCGACCGCTTTGGCGATATTCCGGAGCCTGCCCGGAACCTGATTCAAATCTCCTATATCCGGGCCCTGGCAGGCCGGCTTGGCTTTGCGGAAATAATACAAAGGGGAAGGGAAGTCAGAATGAAGCTTAGGGACAGCCAGGCCCTCAGCCCCAGGGTGCTTATGATAATAGTAAATGAAAACCGCAGCAGGCTGCGCCTTATAGGCTCCAATCCCCCGCTTTTGGTCCTGCAGCTTAAGGAAGCGGCCGGAACCGAGGCTTTAAGCGCTGTCAGCGGGATGCTGGAAAAAATAAAAGATTTACAAGAAAGCGAGATAAAGGTATAATAAATAGAATTGTTATACTTGGAGGATTAAGCATAAGGAAAGGATGAAGTTGGATTGAAAAACAGGAGGGGTTTGCTGGCAGCGGTTATCTTCATCGTGCTTGCCATGGTGATTTCCGGCTGCAACCTGGTACAGGTAAATGAAGAAAAGGACAGGAAAACTGTAGTGGCCAAGGTAAACGGCGTGGAAATACTTAAAGGCGAAGTCCTTGACAGATATCATTCCTATTACGGCGGCGAAGTTGAAGAATACAACAAGGAAGTCATGCTCAGCATAGTCAACAGCCTGGTTGAAGAGGAATTGGTGCGCCAGAAGGCTGAGGAAGCCGGGCATGTTGTGAACCAGGAAGTTCTGAACCGGGCTAAGGAAGACTTTGAACAGGCAGTTAAGGATTATGCAGAATCCCTGAAAGAACTGGCAGGGGAAGATGCAGATCCCAATACGGATTATGAGCAGCAGGCCCGGGATGAAATGAAGCAATACATCGATGCTTCCGGCCAGACGGAGGAAGAGTATCTGGAGCTGGTGGGCAAATATATTGCCATTCAGGATTTTCTGGATGAATTGACCAAGGATATAACCGTTGAAGAGAGCGAGATAGAAGACTACTATCAGGACCAGATTAAATTCCAGACCGAGTATCCCTCACTGGCAGCCGGCTATACGTCAGTTACGGTGGTAAAGGAACCGGCAAGCAGGCTGGTAAAGCATATCCTGATCAAGCTGTCAGATGAAGACACCAAGGCTATATCCGACTTGCGCAATGAAGGCAAGGACGAAGAAGCCGATGCCCTTCGGGAGGAGAAGCTTGAGTCCATTAAGAGCAAGGCCCAGAATGCCTTGGAGAAGGCAAAGTCCGGCGAAGATTTTGACAAGCTTATAGAACAATACGGGGAAGATCCGGGCATGGAGATGGATGAATATAAAGACGGCTACAAAATGCTACGGGATGAAAGCATGATGCCGGAATTCCTGGAAGCTTCGTTTAAACTCAAGGAAGGGGAGATATCCGATCTGGTTGCCACCGATTACGGCTACCACATAATCAAGGTATATGAGGCCAATGAGGATGACATTATTCCTCTGGAAGAAGTGAAGGAAGACATCCGCCAGGTCCTGATCAGCCAGAAAAAAAGCGAAAAGGCTGATGAATTCATAGCCCAGTGGATGGAAGAAGCGGATATAAAAATATATGAAAACAGGCTGTAAGGACCTTTAACAATTCCAAACTTTCCAGGTGCCTTTCCAAACACATGCATAAAAGCAAAATTACAGTAAAATAATAACTGTGCAAGGATGGTTTTGTAAGCAATGCATATTAAGGAGGGAAACTTGTGAAAGCAACTGGGATTGTTAGACGGATAGACGATCTGGGCCGGGTAGTGATCCCCAAGGAGATCCGCAGAACCCTGCGGATCAGGGAAGGAGATCCCCTGGAAATATTTACAGACCGTGAAGGAGAAGTTATACTCAAGAAATATTCTCCCATAGGTGAGCTGGGCGAATTTGCAGATGAATATGTGGAATCCCTGCATCAAACCTTGGGACATATTGCGTGCGTGGCCGACAAGGACGCCATCATTGCTGTTGCCGGCGGAGCCAAAAAGGAGTTTTTGGATAAGCCCATAAGTACGGATCTGGAAGAGCTTATGGAAATGAAAAAAACCGTAGTGGCAAACCGGGGCCAGGAAGGCAGGATGTACAGCATTATAAATAACGAAAATGATCAGGAAAAATATACTTCACAGGTAATTGCCCCCATTGTTTCGGAAGGAGATGCCATTGGGGCAGTGATACTTCTGTCAAAAGAGCCCAATGCCTCCATGGGTGAGACGGAGATGAAAACAGCTGAAACGGCTGCAAGTTTTCTGGGCAGGCAGATGGAGCAATAATACAATAGGGTATCATAGGCTGAGAATAGGCTGGAACTCAGGGCATTGACTTTGTGTCAATGCCTTTTATTTTTTCCATAAATAGTTGTTATTTTAAAGCATATGGTATAATATTCTTTCATAAGTGAATTATTTAAGTGGGAGGCAGGCATGTCCAGGAAGTCTTTTGTAAAAGGGGCAGCAATACTGGCTGCTGCAGGTTTAATTTCCAAGTTTATAGGTGCTCTGTTCCGGATTCCCATGATGAACATCATCGGGTCCACCGGCATGAGCTATTACCAGATGGCATACCCTATTTATAATTTTCTGCTGATTGTATCCACCGCCGGCATACCTACGGCCATATCCAAAATGGTGGCGGAAAACATTGCCGTTGGGAATTACCGGGATGCCCACCGGGTGTTTAAGATTTCCGTGCGTTTGATGCTGATAACCGGGGGAACTGCATTTGTTATCTTTGCCTTGGCCAGCAAGCTGACAGCCCGGATAATGGGCGCTGAGGAAGCTGTTTATTCCATTCTGGCTATTTCTCCTTCCCTGGTTATTGTCACCCTGCTCTCCTCCTTCCGGGGCTATTTCCAGGGAATGCAGCATATGACTCCCACAGCCCTGTCTCAGATTGTGGAGCAGCTGGGAAAACTGATCCTGGGCCTGTGGTTTGCCTCCATGTATATTTCCAAGGGGCCGGAGTACGGAGCAGCTGCAGCGGTAGCAGGCGTTACCTTAAGCGAGGGTGCTGCCCTGGCCCTGGTTATGGGCATGTACCGCCGGAAGAAGAAGGAGATACTGCGAAGTGTAAGGCAGTCGGCCCAGCCCCGTTTAAGGGTCAGCGGCCGTTCAATCCTGTCCCGTTTGGTGCTCATATCCTTTCCTGTTACCATAGGTTCGTCCATTATGCCTTTAATCGGCGTTGCAGATTCGCTTATAGTGGTCAACCGTCTGGTTCAGATCGGCTTTAATGAGGAGCAGGCCAAATCCCTCTACGGCCTTTTAACCGGCGGAGCCAATCCGCTGATTAATTTTCCTGCCGTATTAACCATTGCCATGGCCATGAGCCTGGTTCCTGCCATATCCGAATCCTATGCCAATAAGGATTACAGGGGCATTGTGCAGAAAACCGAAGTAGGCGTACGGCTTACCTTGCTCTTAGGCCTGCCTGCAGCGGCCGGCATGGCAATACTGGCCAGGCCCATCTGCGCCCTTTTGTACCCCAGGCTGCCGGAGGCGGAAATTACGGCCACCGGCAATATACTGGCCATTTTGTCCGTTGGCGTGGTCTTCCTGACCTTGGTCCAGACCCTGACTGCCATTCTCCAGGGCTTGAGCAAAATGGCCATACCCGTGCGCAACCTTGCCATAGGAGCCCTTTTCAAGGTGGTAATTACATATGTATTGGTAGGAAACCTTGCTTTTCATGTCAGGGGTGCCGCCATCGGCACGGTGGTTTGCTATGGAATTGCAGCATTTCTGGACCTGGCGGCAGTAATACGCTATTCTAAAATAAGATTCCGTTTTGCAGACTTTATATTAAAACCTGTCGCTGCCGTTGCCCTCATGTCCTTATCCGTATATTTTTCTTATAATTTCCTGACAGGCGCCCTTGGAGGCAGCAAGGCCACCCTGCTGGCAATTGCAGTCGGGGTTCTGGTCTATGCACTAGCCTTGCTGGCCCTGGGCGGCATTGACCGGGATGTTCTCGACCTGCTTCCCGGCGGCAGCAGGCTGGGGAAGGTCTTATACCGGCTGAAACTGATTCGCGACTAGAAAGGGGTTTGTATGAAGTCCAAAATTACCATTGCAGGGCTCGGGTCCGGCAAAGCAGATGAGCTGACCCTGGGCGTGCTTAAGGCTTTGGAAGAGGCTGAACAGGTGATTCTGCGCACCGGCCGGCACGGCATTGCATCTTTTCTTAAAGAAAATGGAATTACATTTGATACCCTGGATGACATATACGAAAAAAGTGAAAGCTTTGACGGCCTCTATCCTGAGATGATCAGGCGGATAAAGGCTGCAGCGGATAAGGGAGGCTTGGTGCTGGGAGTACCCGGCCATCCTTTGATCGGCGAGCGGCTGACTTTTGAACTCATAAAGGAACTGAAAAATACCAATTATGAATTACAAATCCTTCCGGGCATAAGCCAGGCTTCATCCTTTATTGCAGAAATCGGCCGGTGCAGCGTGGAAGGCATAAAAATACTCACCGCTTCTGAACTGAAACCTTCAGAACTGGATCCGGGCCTGCCTACCGTAATAATGGAGCTTGACAATGAAATCCTGGCTTCAGAGGCAAAAATCCGCCTGCTGGAAGTATATCCTCCGGAGACCGAGGTGCTTATCAGCCGTCAGCTGGAAGACGGTTCGTCTCATGTGGAGGAAATCCCGCTGCACACCCTTGATCATGGCCGCAGATTCGACCATACCAGCTGCCTGTATATGCCCGTCTTGAGCTTAAAAGAGCTCACGAATTATAAATTCCGGCATCTGACGGAGATCATGGCAATTCTCCGCTCTCCTGAAGGCTGCCCCTGGGACCGGGAGCAGACCCACGAATCCCTGAAGCAGTATTTCATTGAGGAAACCTATGAGGTGCTGGAGGCCATAAATCTTAAGGATGCGGACAAGCTCATAGAAGAGCTGGGAGATGTGCTGCTCCAGGTGGTTTTCCATGCCCAGATAGCCAGTGAGCACGGGGAATTTACCATAAATGACGTTATAAGCGGCATCTGCCGCAAGATGATTGACCGCCACACCCATATCTTTGGCGATGCCAGGGCAGATACGGCCGAACAGGTAATAGGCAACTGGGAGGCTATAAAGAAAAAAGAGAAGGGCCTTAAAAGCCATACCCAGGTGCTGAAAGATATTCCCGCCATCCTGCCTGCACTTATGCGCAGCTACAAGGTGCAGAAGAAGGCTGCCTTGGTCGGCTTTGACTGGGACAAGCCTGAGGATGCCATGGCCAAGGCGGAGGAAGAATTCAGGGAACTGAAGGAGGCTTACCTGTCCGGCAGGAAGGAAGACATCAGGGAAGAGCTGGGTGATCTTCTCTTTGCCATAGTCAACGTCAGCAGGTTTTTAAAGGTAGAGCCGGAGCAGGCTTTGACCGAGGCCACCGAAAAGTTTATCCGCCGTTTTGCCTATATTGAAGAACATGCCGGAAAACCCTTGGAAGAGATGACCCTGGAGGAGATGGATGAGCTGTGGAACCGGTCAAAAGGCGTAATTTAAGGCGGTAAAAGGTATAAGTCATGAAATTTATGGAAAATATATAGATAATCTCACAAAATTCTACGGGAAAAAGCAGGAATTTCAAGAAAAATAGCGAATATGCTAAGTTGAATTCATATTTTTAAGGAGGGTTCTATTGTGAACAAAGCTGAATTAATAGCTGCTGTTGCTGAAAAAAGCGAGCTCACCAAAAAGGACGCGGAAAAGGCCATAAATGCTTTTATCTCAGTTGTAAGCGAAACCTTGGCTGCAAATGAAAAGGTACAGCTGGTTGGTTTCGGAACATTTGAAGTAAGGGAAAGAGCAGAGAGGAAAGGCAGAAATCCTCAGACCAGAGAGGAAATCGTCATTCCTGCATCAAAAGCTCCTGTATTCAAAGCAGGAAAAGCCTTGAAAGAGGCAGTACAATAAAGAAAAAACCGGGCAAACCCCGGTTTTTCTAATTTATGGACAGTTTATGGACAGGGGGATGAATTTTTCTTGCGTTTGGACAAATATTTAAAAGTATCCAGAATAATTAAGCGCAGAACCGTTGCAAATGAAATCTGTTCCCAGGGCAGGGTGCAGATAAACGGCAGGGCGGCCAAACCCGGCAATGCTGTTAAGGCTGGAGATATAATAACCATCCAGTTTGGCGACCGGGTCCGCCAGTATGAGGTTCTGGCCTTAAATGAGCATGCTGGCAGAAGCGATGCCCAGGAGATGTACAGGGAAATTTAGAAAGCTGGTATTGCTTCCCGCCGCGGTGCAGATACTATCCTTACAGAATCCTGACTAATATAAGGAGGAATATGTAAGGTATGGTTAGTAAAAGCAGCGGGAAAGCAAGGGTAGTTTTTTTCACATTGATAATTGCAATTCTAATCTCCGGCTGTTCTGTGGACAGAAGGCCACAGGAGCGGGAGCTTGGGGATGATGTCAGGCAGCAAAGCCAGGAACAGCCCAGGATCAAAGAAAAAAAGGAGACGGATGAATCCGGCAAGAAAGCTGGAAGCACCGATAAACCCCCTCTTCCCAAAGCCTTGGGAGCTGAGGAGGGAAAGGAACCCAGTCTGAAAGTGTATATTACAGAGGAAAAACAGGTGCGGGAGATGCCTTTTGAGGAGTATATAGCCGGTGTGGTGGCAGGGGAGATAAAGAACGACTGGCCCCTGGAAGCCATTAAGGCCCAGGCTATAATTGCCCGCACCTTTGTGCTGCAGTTTATCAGTGAAAAGGGCCGCTCCAAGTATGAAAATGCCCATGTGTCCACAGACATAGAAGAGGCTCAGGCCTGGAATGCCGGTGCGGTAAATGACCGGATCAAAAAGGCGGTGGAAGAAACCAGAGGCCTGGCAATTGTATACCAGGGCCAATTTGCCCGCACCTGGTTTCATTCCAATGCAGGCGGCAAAACCGCTACTCCTCAGGAAGGGCTGAATTACAAGGACGAGCCGCCTCCCTATATCCAGGTGGTGGATTCCCCGGACACCAATGAAGCGGTGGAAGCTGATGCCAAAAACTGGACGGCTGTTTTTTCCAAGGACCAGATTATTAAAGCCATGGAGGAAGCCGGCAAGCCCATTAAGGACTTTGACAGCATTTCCATAGGCGAAAAAGGTCCATCAGGCAGGGCAATTACCATACAGGTAGGAGAAGCCGCAGTGTCGGCTGCCGAGCTCAGGCTTGCCCTGGGCACCACGGACATGCGTTCCACCTTGATTGACAAAATTGCCCTGGAAGGCGGAAAGGTGGTCATGTCCGGACGAGGTTACGGCCACGGTGTAGGCATGTCCCAATGGGGAGCCTACAACATGGCAAACAACAAAAAGACCGCAGAGGATATTATCAACCACTACTTCAAGGATATAGAAATAGTTAAGATGTGGGAGTGATGCATTCAGGCATTTTACCGGCATAAGAAAGCCCCGGCAGGCATATTATCAAATATGGAACTGTTTGTTATTTGAGGGGGCGAGGATATTGATGCGGGAACTGGACGACAAAAAGCTTGTCAGGGGCAGGAGCCACAGCATCTTGATGGAAAACCGGGAAAGGGTCACCATAACGGGGGTACAGGATGTAGACAGCTTTGATGAGGCTTCCGTTCTGCTTGTAACCGATTTGGGATACATTGTGCTGCACGGCATGGACTTGCATATCAACAAGTTAAACCTGGAAGAAGGTCAGCTGATTGTTGAGGGAGAAATAATCGGCATAGAATACAATGATCATGAAGGATTTGGCAGCAAGGGCGGCGGCTTTTTCAAGAAGCTGTTCAGGTAGGGAGGAAACCGCCCTATGCTGTCCGTATCCGATCAGGCCTATGTGTTCCTGACCACCGTGTACGCAGGATTCATCATAGGCTTTTTCTATGACTGCTGCAGAGTTATAAGGATCATGATCAAGGCGGGAGTATTTGTCACTGCCTTGCTGGACTTATTATTCTGGATTATTATAGGCACCCTTTCCTTTCTTGTGGTTTTTTATGTAAATGACGGCAATGTAAGGTTTTTTACCATAATGGGCTTTGTCATCGGATGGGTTTTATATGTCTTGTCCATGAGCCGCTTTGTTATGAAAGCTCTGCTATGGCTGTATGAAATCCTGGCCAAGGCCATCAGCTGGCTGACGGATATCATGCTCTGGCCCATCCGCCGGCTTTGGGCAGGGGCTTTACGCCTGCTGCCGGTTTTGAAAAAAGCCTGGGGCAGATTTACATCGGTAGCGGGCAGCAAAATCCGGTCTATAGGCAAAAAAACAGGCAAAAATGCAGGCGAATAAAAGGAATTCCGGCTTGCATGTCGAATAGATAAGCATGAATTGAGCATTACAAAGGAAAGCAGGGTGTTATCATGGCAAGAAAAGGATATATGCTTAAAATGCGTACTAAACTGTTTCTGACCTTAATACTGCTGTCTTATTTCCTTTTTGTGTTCATCCAGCAGTCCTTTGAAATGCAAACCCAGCAGAACAGCATAAATCAGCTCCAGGATGAAATATCAGAAGTACAGCACGAAAATGAACTTCTCACCAGGCAGATAGAGCAGACCAAATCCAGGGAATATATCGAAAAGATAGCGCGGGAAAGGCTGGGCTGGGTTAAAGAAGGAGAAACAATTTTTATAGAAAAAAATGATTGAGGAGGATGCAAATTTTTTATGTCTGTGGAGGTCGGACAAATCGTAGAAGGCACTGTGTCAGGCATTACAAATTTCGGTGCCTTTGTGGAGCTCGGTAAAGGGCAGACTGGTATGGTGCACATATCCGAAATTGCAGACGCTTATGTGAAGGATATCAATGCCTACCTGAAGGTGAATGACAAGGTCAAGGTAAAGGTTTTAGCCATCGACCAGGACGGAAAGATCAGCCTTTCCATTCGTCAGGCGGAAGCATTAAAAAAATCTTCCAGGCCTGCCGACATTGACTGGAGCAAGGAACTGGGCGGCCAAAGAAGCGGCAGTTTTGAAGAAGCCCTTTCCAGGTTCATGAAGGAGAGCGAAGAGCGTCAGGCGGATATCAAGCGCAACCGGGAATCAAAAAGAGGTGGTGGTTATTCCCGAGGGAAGTGGTAATTCCATAAATTTAACATTTGACATTTAATATTTTTTATTATACAATATATTCTGTCGCTGCGGGGGAATACCCCGCAGCGATAATGTCGCGGGGTGGAGCAGCCAGGTAGCTCGTCGGGCTCATAACCCGGAGGTCGAGGGTTCAAATCCCTCCCCCGCAACCAATGTGGCGGCGTAGCTCAGTTGGCTAGAGCATTCGGTTCATACCCGAAGGGTCAGCGGTTCAAATCCGTTCGCCGCTACCAGGGAGCATAGCTCAGCTGGGAGAGCACCTGCCTTACAAGCAGGGGGTCATAGGTTCGAGCCCTATTGCTCCCACCAAGGAGCCGGATTCTTAAGAATCCGGCTTTCAGTTTTTAAACCGTATCACATTCTTTTAAGTATTTCTACAGCATTTGTATTCCATCGCAAACATATTTTGGAGCCCCATTGCCGGATTCTTTGTTTATTCCGGTTTTGAACGGGTTTTTGTCGTAAAGTTTTTTAAGCACCTCTTCCTATATTGACAAATAATTTGTACAAGCTTTGCTACAATAACATCACCCTCATTTTAGCTCCCGCCTGGCTGCCGCAGCCGGCTTCAATTATTCACTTAAATCTTATAGGGTGGTGTTTATATTGATTCATAAGGATGTCTTGCTGCCTCAGAGTAAATGGCTGCATAAAAGCAGTGCCAGGAAAAAGGCGTATAATTTTCCGGTGAAGTTTCTGTTCAGTGAGATATTTTCTGTGCTGGCCTGTTTTTTAATTGGACGGGCTGTCCTCTTCGATCAGATTGCTCCTTTTGGCATGGCCCTGTATGCTGTCTTTCTTTTGAAGAAAAAAGGAGGGCTGGCCTCTTTCCTGGCTGTTACAGCCGGCACAATAACGTCCGGTTTTGGTTTTGGAACAATCCGCTCAATAGCGGTAATGATTTTATTCTCCCTGCTTTGGACCTATCTAGCGAAAAAAACGGGCAGGCGGTCCGTATTTCTGGCAGCCTTCAGCTTTATGATCTGCCTGCTGCTTTTAAATGTGGCCTTCACTTTTATAAAAGGTTTTCTCCTGTATGAACTTCTGATTGGAATATTTGAAAGCATAACAGGCTTTGTAATGGTTTATGTTTTCTCCCGCTGTGCAGACGTGCTTTGGGACAACAGAAGAAGAAGGGTTCTTTCCGGCGAGGAGCTGATCTGCCTTAGCATTTTTCTGTCCCTTTTGGTCATAGGTTTCTGGGACATAACCATATTTGACTTTTCCCTGCGCAACATCCTTACCGTATTTCTTATTCTGCTTTTTTCCTATATAGGCGGTGCAGGCGTGGGTGCTGCCATCGGCATTACCACGGGCTTTATGATGTCCCTCTCCCATGTGCCGGACCCGGCCCTGATGGGGAACCTGGCAATCTGCGGCCTTATGGCAGGCACCTTTAAGGAGCTGGGCAGGCTGGGTTCCAGCATATCCTTCTTCCTGGCAAATGTTTTAATGACTTACTATATCAACAGGTCAACCTATACCATTCTGCCCTTTGGAGAAATTGCCGGAGCAGTGCTCATGGTCCTGATGCTGCCCGGGAAGACCTTGGATTACCTCAAGTCCTTCTTAAATTCCGGCCTGCTTCGCAGCCATGATCAGCAGACCTACGGCCAGAGGGTTCAGGAGCTGATAGTGGGCCGGCTCAATGAATTTGCCGAGGTTTTTCATCATTTGTCCAAGGTGTTCGGGAGAATTTCCGAACGCACCTCATCCAGCCATAAGGAAGAATTGTCTGCCCTGTTTGAAAAGGTGGCAGTGCAGACTTGTGAAGGCTGTCCTTTATACGGCAGCTGTTGGGAAAGGGGCTTTTACCATACATATGCCCATATGCTGGAGATGCTGGCCAAATGCGAAGAAAAAGGCCATATAGAAGAGAAGGACATTCCCCGCAGGATGAAGAGGTTCTGCCTCAAAGTAAACGAACTGGTGAAAGATATAAATGCCATATACCAGGCTTACTGCGACAATCTTAAATGGAACCAGAAACTGGCAGACTGCCGCCAGCTGGTGGCGGAACAGCTGGAAGGGGTCAGCCATGTGGTTACAGAGCTGGCTGCCGAGCTGGACATGGATATCCGCTTCCGGACAGGCCTGGAGGATGCCATCCGGCTTGAACTGGATAAGGCCGGCATACATGTGGGGGATATACTGGTACTTGAAAAGCCCGGGGGCAAAACCCAGGTAAATATATATAAGCCGGCCTGCGGCGGCAACCGGGAATGTCTTAAAAAGGTGGAGGCCATTGTAAGCAGGGTGCTGGGCAAGTCCATGAGCCGTCAGCATAAGGACTGCACCAGGGCGGACAAAAGCAGCTGCACTCTGCATCTTTCTGAAACCAGGCAGTTTGAGATAGTAACCGGCATAGCAAGAAAAGCACGCCAGGAAAGCGCTGCCAGCGGGGACAGCTATTCCTTCACTGCCATTAAAGACGGCAAGTACATGCTGGCCTTAAGCGACGGCATGGGCTTTGGTCCCCGGGCAGCAGAGGAAAGCAGCGCAGTTATATCCCTTATGGAAAACTTTTTGGAGGCAGGCTTTGATAAAAGCATTACCATCAAGACCATAAATTCCATCCTTATGCTCCGCTCCAGGGAAGAAATGTTTGCCACCGCTGACCTGTGCGTCATGGATCTGGTGGAGGGCACGGCGGAGTTTATAAAAATAGGCGGGGTTCCCAGCTACATCCGCCGGCAAGACAAGGTGGAGATTATCAGGCAGCCGGCTTTGCCCATAGGCATTCTGGAGGACGTGGAGGCAGAGAATATCTCGGTCCCCATCCAGGATGAAGATATGATAATCCTGATGACCGACGGCATCCTGGATGCCTTTGCAGTTGTGGGCGACAGGGAGGAGGAGCTGGCAAAATTCATTGCTACCCTGGATACCATAAACCCTCAGGAAATGGCAGACCTGATAATGCAGGAAGCCCTGCTCCACACCGGCGGTAAAGCCAAGGATGACATGACGGTAATGGCCGGCAGGGTATGGAAACCCATATAACCGCAGTAAAAATTTTTTGGTTAAGTAAAAACAAGCCTGTATCAGAAACAAAATGATACAGGCTTTTACATTTTTCATTATTCCTTGAAATACACTGGAAAAAAAGCTACAATAATGCTATTCTGTCCATAGGGAGACTATTGCTGCACAGGGAAAGACGGGGGAGTATGAATGCTTCAGAAGGTAAAAAAGTACATAGAGCGGCATAAGATGATACAGCCAGGCGATAAGGTGGTTGTGGGTTTGTCCGGCGGAGCCGACTCAGTAGCCCTGCTCCATGTGCTTAAAGAGCTGCAGGATTCCATGCATTTCGAACTGTATGCAGCTCATGTCAACCATGGTCTGAGGGGGCAGGCTGCCGTTGAAGATGCAGAATTTGCCAGAAATTTATGCCAGGAATGGTCAGTTCCTTTTTATTTGAAGGAAGCGGATGTGCGCTCTTTGGCAAAAGCTTTGAACCAGACTGAGGAAGAAGCAGGCCGGCTGGTCCGCTACGGCTTTTTCAGCGAAGTTATGGAAAAGATAAATGGCAACAGGATTGCCACCGCCCATCACAAAAATGACCAGGCGGAAACCATCCTTCATAATATTATCAGGGGAAGCGGAATGGCAGGCCTGACCGGCATCAGGCCGGTGCGGGACGGCGTTATTATCCGGCCGCTCCTGGATGTGTCCCGGCGGGAGATAGAGGATTATTTAAAAGAAAAGGGCTTAAACTGGCGGCTGGATACAACAAACCTGGATTCCGCCTACACCCGGAACCGCATTCGCAACCGGCTTTTGCCGTATCTGGCCAGGGATTATAATCCGGAAATTGTGGACAGCCTTGCCAGGCTGGGCCATATTCTCCGGGATGAAGACAGCTTTTTAAATGAATTATGCTATAATTTATACACGGAAATGGTATCTTTTGGATCCGGCCAGGTGGAATTGGATTTAAGAAAGCTCAGCCGCTGTCATCCCGCCCTCCAAAGAAGGCTGATACGCATGGCTCTTGCTGACGCCAGGGGCGACCTGGACGGGGTTGGCCACACTCATGTGGAAGCGGTGATTGATCTGGCCGGAAACGGCCAGACCGGGTCTCATACTACTATTCCTGCAGGCAGCCTTAATAAGACGCGGATCCAGGTCTTGGTCCGGTACGGTTACCTCATATTCCGGGAGGAAGGCGCAGGCAGCTCCACGCCAGCTTTTGATGAGTATCTCCCCGTTCCGGGCAGGATATTTCTGGAGGATCTTAACTTAAGCATAAGATCTGCGGTTTGGGATAAATCTAAAGGTTTCTCTTTCTCTCCCCGGTGTATATATATAGACAGGGATAAGGTGAAAGGCAGGCTTTCGGTGCGGCAGCGCCGGGAAGGAGACCGATTCAGGCCTCTGGGAATGGAGGGCAGCAAAAAGCTGAAGGATTACTTTATAGATAAGAAAATTCCCAGGGAAAAGCGTTCCCGCATACCCCTGCTGGTGGATGAGGAAAACATTATCTGGGTAGTAGGATACCAGATGAACCATGATTACCGTATTACCGATTCAACAAAAAATGTCATAAAAATTAGCGTAGAGAAACACATAAATGATGGAGGTTAAGTTATGCTGGAACATGTGGAAAAAGTTCTGATTGACGAAGAAACGCTGCAAAACCGGGTTAAGGAACTTGGCAGGCAGATTACCGAGGATTATCGGGGCAAGGATTTGGTCATAATCTGCATTTTGAAGGGAGCAATTCTTTTTACATCCGATCTGGTAAAGGAAATCAAGCTGCCCTTGGCCATCGACTTTATGGCAGTGTCCAGTTATGGCAGATCCACCAAATCTTCCGGTGTTGTTAGAATTCTGAAGGACCTGGATGAAGAAATCGAAGGCCGGGATGTACTTATCGTAGAAGATATTGTAGACTCAGGGCTGACCCTGAATTACCTGCTGGAAAACCTTCGCTCAAGGAAACCGGCATCCATTAAGATATGCTGCTGCCTTGACAAGCCTGAAAGAAGAAAGGTGCCTGTAAAGGTTGACTATGTCGGCTTTAACATTCCCGACGAGTTTGTTATAGGCTATGGGCTGGATTATGCGGAGAAATACAGGAACCTGCCTTTTATCGGTGTCCTGTCCAAAGAGGCATACCAGGAATAAGGCTGGCTGCATTGCTTTTGATATGCAGGTGTGTTAAAATAGACTAATGCCAAATTATTAAGAAGGAGGGCTGGGATTGAGGAAATTTTTGAGAGGCCCGGGCTTTTATCTGATCCTTTTTATAGTGATCATACTCGTTGTAGCCATGTCGGATATCGGCGGCATGGAGGAACGATTGCCATATCCCAAACTGTTGCAGGAAATAAGAGAGGGAAAAATTACCCATATAATGAGCACAGACCGTACCATAGTGGGGCTTAGAAAGGGTTCATCCATTCCGGTGGAAAGCTTTCCCGAAAAGTATGATTTTGAATCCTACGCACCCCACAGCACCATATTTGAAAGAGATGTAAGGGTTATTGAGGCGGAACGCCTGGGAATAGCCCCGGATGAAATCACTTCGGACCAGTTTAGTTTTGAATGGGATCCGCAGCCGGTACCTGAAACTCCATGGTGGATAAGTCTTTTGCCCTTTGTGTTTATGACTGCGGTTTTTGCCATATTCTGGTTTGTTTTCATGCAGCAGGCCCAGGGCGGAGGCAACAAGGTAATGTCCTTCGGTAAAAGCCGTGCCCGGCTGCATCAGGACGATAAAAACCGGATAACCTTTGACCACGTAGCAGGAGCTGAAGAGGAAAAAGATGAACTTAAGGAGATCGTAGAGTTCTTAAAGAATCCCAGGAAGTTTATCGAACTGGGTGCCAGAATTCCCAAAGGGGTACTTTTGGTAGGACCTCCGGGAACGGGTAAAACCCTGCTGGCCAAGGCTGTAGCCGGAGAGGCGGATGTACCTTTCTTCAGCATCAGCGGTTCCGATTTTGTTGAAATGTTTGTTGGCGTAGGCGCTTCCCGTGTCCGTGACCTGTTTGACCAGGCCAAGAAAAATTCTCCCTGCATTGTTTTCATAGATGAAATTGATGCGGTAGGCCGTCACAGAGGCGCAGGCCTGGGCGGCGGCCATGATGAGAGAGAGCAGACCTTGAATCAGCTGCTGGTTGAGATGGACGGCTTTGCCATAAATGAAGGCATAATTGTGCTGGCAGCCACCAACAGGCCTGATATTCTGGACCCTGCCCTGTTAAGGCCCGGCAGGTTTGACCGCCGCATAGTGGTGGGGGTTCCCGATGTTAAAGGCCGTGAAGAAATCATCAAGGTGCATTCCAGGGGCAAGCCCCTAAGCAAGGACGTGGACCTGAAGGTACTGGCAAAACGCACCCCCGGATTTACCGGTGCTGACATAGAGAACATGATGAACGAGGCAGCCATTCTGGCAGCCCGCAAGGACAGCAAGGAAATCGGCATGGCAGAGATAGAAGAGGCCATTACCCGGGTTCTGGCAGGGCCTGAAAAGAAAAGCCGCATAATAACCGACAAGGACAAGCGGCTGGTAGCCTACCACGAAGCCGGGCATGCAGTAGTGGCCAAGATGCTGCCCAATGCAGACCCTGTTCACCAGATATCCATTATCCCAAGGGGGCAGGCAGGAGGCTATACCCTCACATTGCCCAAGGAGGATAAGAATTATGTTTCCCGCAGCGAGCTTATGGACGAGATCACCATGCTGCTGGGTGGAAGGGTAGCCGAGCATCTGGTGCTGCAGGATATCAGCACAGGAGCATCCAACGACCTTAAGCGGGCCAGCCAGATTGCACGCAAAATGGTAACCGAATACGGCATGAGTGAAGAGCTGGGCCCTATCTCCTACAACGAACATGAGGAGGTTTTCCTGGGCCGCGATTATGCTCAGACCCGCAATTACAGTGAAGAGGTTGCTTCTCGCATAGATGCTGAAATAAAGAAAATAGTACAGGAAGCATACAATAAGGCTGAGCGGCTGCTCACCGAAAACATGAACCGCCTCCATCGCGTGGCTGAAGCCCTGCTGGAGAAGGAAAAGCTTGAGGCAGATGAGTTTGAATTAATCTTTGCTGCCGGTTAAATATTTGGGATGGCGTCAATCAGCCATCCCTTTTATTTTTTAAAGTAATCAGATGTGAAAGGAATGATGCTTTTGAATATCATTCTTTCCATACAGCCCAAACCCCGCAGGAAAGACCAGTATGTGCTGGCCCTGGATGACGGCAGGTCTTTTTCAGTGCACAAGGAAGTTGTGGCCAAATACCGTCTTAAATCCGGAATGGAGATAGACGAAGAGCGGCTTAACTTTTATATATGGGAAGCCAACCTGAAAACCGCCGGCGATCTGGCCCTTAAATATCTGGGTTACCGCAGCCGTACAAAAAAACAGCTGTATGATTACCTGAAAAGAAAAGGTTTTGAAGATCCTGTTGTGGATAAGACAATTGAAAAAATGCAGGAGTACGGCTTTTTAAACGATGAAGAGTTCGCCTTAAGGTGGGTGGAAAGCAGGAAGACCGGCAGGCCCGCAGGGCGGAGGAAAATTGCCTATGAGCTTAAGGCCAAGGGCATAGACGAGGAAACGCTGGAGTCTGCCCTGAATACCCTGACGGAAGAGGAGGAGCAGGAACAGGCCTTAAAGCTGGCAGAAAAGGCTTCATTGAGATATAAGCATCTTCCCTCAAGGGAAAGAATGGCCAGAATCAGCCAGACCCTTATGCGGAGAGGCTTTGGCTGGGACATTGTCGAACGGGCGCTCAGGCAGCTTCCGGATGATGAACCTGAACCAATGGATTATTAAGGCATCTATGGAATGCCTTTTTTTGTGAAAAACTATTTGCAAAATCCATTTTTTTGGTTATAATATTAATAAAGGTCAAAGAAAGTCAAAAATCAGAACGGGGAGTGATAAGTTGGCGCGGTTAAGTGATGTTATAGAGGAATTTATCAAATCCCTGCTTAAGGAAAGCGAGGGTCAGCTGGAGCTGCAGCGCAACGAACTGGCAGACTTTTTTGAATGTGCTCCTTCCCAGATTAATTATGTCCTGGCTACGAGGTTCACCTTAAACCACGGGTATTATATAGAAAGCAGGCGGGGCGGCGGCGGGTACATCCGCATTGTGCGCCTGGATGTGGACAGGAACGATTACCTGCATTACCTGCTGACAGAAGGAATCGGCAATAGAATTTCGGAGCAGAAGGCAATGCAGATAATCGATCGGATGAAGGAACAGGAATATATCAGCGAGAAGGCCGCTTATCTGCTGAAAGCGGCAATTTCAGACAAGGCTATCGGCATACCGGCCAATCTGAAGGACAATATCCGTGCAAACATATTAAAATCCCTGATTACAGCCATTATGGCTTATGACAGCAAGAAGCCGTGAGATGTGCCTTCTTCAGGGTATCTATTATTGGGAGGTAGAAGACTATGCTGTGCCAGGAATGCAAGCTGAGAGAGGCAACAGTACATTTTACCAAAATAATTAACAACTACAAAACCGAGCTGCATTTATGTGAGGAGTGTGCAGGCAAGCAGGAAAACCTGATGCAGATACCCTCTTTCTCCATAAATGACTTGCTTCAAGGTTTTATGGATGTCGGGCTTGCCCAGCCTGCATATGCTGCGCCGCCCGCTGTCAGATGCAAAAACTGCGGCATGGATTTCGAAAGGTTTAAAAAGATCGGGCGTTTGGGATGCCAGGAATGTTATAAATATTTCAGCAAAGAACTGGATCCTATATTGCGCAGGATTCAGGGAAACATACAGCATAGAGGCAAGGTGCCCGCAGGAGCAGGCACCGGTCTGCACAGGCAGCAGCAGATTGCCAGGCTGAAGGAAGAACTCCAAAGAGCCGTTGAGCTGGAAGCTTATGAAAGGGCAGCTGAGCTGAGAGACAAAATAAAGGAATTGGAACAGGGAAATTCTGAAGGGAGGATGGACTGATGAGCTGGATAAACGAATCCGGTCCCGCCAGGGACGTGGTTATTACCAGCCGGATCCGCCTGGCCAGAAATATTGCATCCATCCCTTTTCCTACTGTTATGCAGCCTCAGCATGCTGCCCAAGTGGCCGAAAAGATCAGAAAAAGCCTTCACAAGAAGGCAGTTGATTCCGGCTCTTTATTTACCTTTGTATATATCCGGGATGTCCCCGAAATAGAAAGGCAGATCCTGGTCGAGAAGCACCTGGCCAGCAGGGATTTGATGGAAAGCCCGGATATATCCGCTATTCTGCTGGATTCACAGGAAAAAATTGTGGTTATGGTAAATGAAGAGGACCATATCCGCATGCAGTGCATTCTTCCCGGTTTCCAGCTGAAAGAAGCCTGGGAAAAACTCAACCAGGTGGACAATATGATTGAAGAAAAAGTAGAATATGCCTTCCATGAACAGCTGGGTTACCTGACCTGCTGTCCCACCAATGTGGGCACCGGCCTGCGTTCCTCTGTCATGATGCATCTGCCTGCCCTGACAGCCAACAAGCAGATGAATGCCATCCTGCAGACCATTTCCAAGGTAGGCCTGACAGCCAGGGGCATTTACGGAGAGGGCAGCGAGGCCCTGGGAAGCATCTATCAGATATCCAACCAGATTACCTTGGGGCCGTCGGAAGAGGAACTGATTGATAACCTGATCATTATTACCAAGCAGATTATGGAAAAGGAAAGGATAGCCAGAAAGGCACTGCATAAGACCGGCGGCATGCAGTTCGAGGATTCCCTGTGGAGGGCATATGGAGTGCTGCAGAATGCCCGGGTTCTGGAACTGAAGGAATTTATGATATATATATCCCAGATGCGCCTGGGCGTCAGCATGGGGCTTATTCCCTATCTGACCCTGGAGGATGTGGACGGCCTTATGACAGCCGGCCAGCCTGCAGGGGTTATGCGAAAGGTTGGACGTACGCTGGAAGGCATCGAAGTTGACATAGCCAGGGCTGAAGTCATAAGAGAAGCTCTGGATGAGATAATAAAATCTAAGAAAAACCGATAGGAGGGTCAAAATGGCGTTTTTTGGAAGATTCACTGAACGTGCGCAAAAAGCCCTGATATATGCTCAGGAAGAAGCCAGAAGCCTGGGCCACAATTACGTGGGCACAGAACACCTGCTCCTGGGTCTGCTGCGGGAAGGCGAAGGTGCTGCAGCCCAGGTGCTGATGAGCATGGGTGTTGACAGGGATAAGATAAGAGAACAGGTGGAAAAGCTGGTAGGCAAAGGCAGCTTTAATTTCACTGAAGGCTTTGGATATACCCCCCGCACAAAAAGGGTAATGGAACTCAGCTTTTATGAGGCCAGAAACCTGGGCCATAACTACGTAGGCACCGAACACCTGCTCCTGTCCCTGATACGGGAAGGGGAAGGCGTTGCAGCCAGAATACTGAAGGATTCCGGCGTAGATCTGCAGCAGGTGCGGGAGCAGATTTACAAGCTTCTTAAGGAAGAAGGCCTGGAAACTCATCAGGGTAAGAGCCGGGGGAAATCCGATACCCCCACCCTGGACCAGTACGGCCGGGATCTGACCTATATGGCTGAGGAAGGAAAATTGGATCCGGTCATAGGCCGGGATAAGGAAATAGAGCGGATAGTGCAGATTCTCAGCCGCCGCACCAAAAACAACCCTGTCCTGATTGGAGAGGCGGGGGTAGGAAAAACTGCGGTTGTGGAAGGCCTGGCCCAGAAAATACTGCAGGGCAATATTCCCGAATTGCTTAAAGACAAAAGAGTTGTTACCCTGGACCTGGCCGGCATGGTGGCCGGCGCCAAATACAGGGGTGAGTTTGAAGAGCGGCTGAAAACCATAATGGAGGAAATCCGCAAAGCGGGCAATATTATCCTTTTCATTGACGAGATGCATACCATCATAGGTGCAGGTGCAGCGGAAGGCGCCATCGATGCTTCCAATATCCTGAAGCCTGCCCTGGCCAGAGGTGAAATTCAGGCCATAGGAGCCACCACCCTGGATGAATACAGAAAGCATGTGGAAAAGGATCCCGCCCTGGAGCGCAGGTTCCAGCCGGTTATGGTAGGGGAACCTACCAGGGAGGAGGCTGTACAGATTCTCTTCGGCCTGCGGGATAAATATGAAGCCCACCATAAGGTGCGCATCAGTGATGAAGCCATTAAGGCGGCAGTGGATCTGTCCGACCGCTATATTACCGACCGTTACCTGCCGGACAAGGCCATTGACCTGATCGACGAAGCTGCTTCCAGGGTACGCCTGCAATCCATTACTGCCCCTCCGGACCTGAAAAAGCTGGAAGATAAACTGGAAGACCTGATGAAGGAAAAAGAAGAGGCGGTAATGAACCAGAATTACGAAAAAGCTGCCAAGATCCGGGATGAGGAGCATAAGATCAGGAAGCAGCTGGAGGAGATGAAATCCAACTGGAACAGGCGTTCCGATTCAAGCACTGAAACCGTAGGAGAAGAAGAAATTGCCGAGATTGTTGCCAGCTGGACCGGCATTCCGGTAAACAAGCTTACCGAAACCGAAGCCGAGCGCCTGTTAAATATGGAGAAAATTCTCCACAGGCGGGTTATCGGCCAGGGCGAGGCCGTTAAGGCGGTTTCAAGGGCTATACGCCGTGCCCATGCGGGACTGAAGGATCCCAAAAGACCTATCGGTTCATTTATCTTCCTGGGTCCCACCGGCGTTGGCAAAACCGAACTGTGCAAAGCCTTGGCGGAAGCCCTGTTTGGCGATGAGGAAGCCATGATAAGAATTGACATGTCCGAGTACATGGAGCGGCATACCGTTTCCAGGCTGGTAGGTTCGCCTCCGGGATATGTGGGCTATGAGGAAGGCGGCCAGCTTACCGAAAAGGTCAGAAGAAAGCCCTATTCGGTTATACTGCTGGATGAGATCGAAAAGGCCCATCCGGATGTATTCAACATCCTGCTGCAGATCCTGGAAGACGGAAGGCTGACCGATTCCAAGGGCAGAACCGTCAACTTCCGCAACACCGTTGTGGTTATGACTTCCAACGTTGGAGCCCATACCATAAGGAAGCAGAAAACCATAGGCTTTACTTCCTCAGAAGATGTGGCAGCCAGCGAATACGAAAAGATGAAGGAAAATATCATGGAGGACCTTAAGAGAACCTTCCGTCCTGAATTCCTGAACAGGATCGACGAGATTATAGTATTCCATGCCCTGGACGAAGGTGATCTGAGAAAAATTGTCCGCCTGATGCTGGACAATGTGGCCAAACGCCTGGAAAAACAGGAGATATACCTGGAAGTTACGGATGCTGCGCAGGAATATATGATGCAGGAAGGTTTTGACCCCATGTATGGAGCAAGGCCTCTGCGCCGGGTAATACAGCGCATGATTGAGGATAACCTGTCTGAGGAAATCCTGGCCGGCCGGATACAGGTGGGCGACAGGGTGAAGGTGGATTATAAGGATAATAAGCTGGTATTTGAAAGGAATTAGCCGCCTTATCAACCTGCCTGGAGATGCTAAAAACATTACTATCTTTCTTTCACTCAAATGTAGATACGAATGTGCATAGAATAGAGCGGAAGTGTATATCCAAGAGCGGATATTGGTCCGCTCTTTTATATTATTTAGGCCAATATTATCTGATTTGCAGGTTTTATAAATTCCTGCGTAGAAATAACTACAAAATATGATCATGATATCCAAACATAAACTGCCTTGGAGGAAGATAAATGACAAAAAAGAAAAAAACAGCCTGGATATGCCAGTCCTGCGGTGCGAGGGCTTACAAATGGGCTGGTTACTGCAGCAGCTGCGGTGAATGGAATACCATTGTGGAGGAAGTAATAAAGAGCGATGAGCCGGCCAGGGGCATAGGTGCGGCTGCAGGCTCCTTTTCAAAGCCGGTTGCGGTAGGGAAGGTCAGTTTCACTGAAACTCCCAGGTTTTCCAGCGGTTCTGTGGAGCTGGACAGGGTGCTGGGCGGAGGCATAGTGCCCGGTTCCTTTGTCCTGGTCGGGGGAGATCCGGGCATTGGGAAGAGTACCCTGCTTACCCAGCTGGCGAGCAGGGTTGCTGACAGCAGAGGCTCGGTGCTTTATATCAGCGCCGAAGAAAGCCCTCAGCAGGTAAGGCTTCGGGCTGAAAGGCTGGGAGCCGTTAAGGATAACTTTTTGGTGGTTTCTGAAGCGGACATGGAGCAGATTGAGGCTTATTGTGAAGAAATCAAGCCGGAAGTGCTGATTGTGGACTCCATCCAGACAGTTTATAAGCCGGACATTCCTTCAGCTCCCGGCAGCGTGGTGCAGGTTCGGGAAAGCGCAGCCCAGCTGCTAAGAATTGCCAAGAATACCGGCACAGCCGTCTTTATAGCCGGCCATGTCACCAAGGACGGGGCCATAGCCGGGCCCAGGGTGCTGGAGCACATGGTGGATACGGTGCTGTATTTTGAAGGGGAAAGACATACCCAGTACCGGATTCTGCAGGCGGTGAAAAACCGTTTCGGAGCCCTGGAGATAGGAGTATATGAGATGGACGACAGCGGCCTCCATGACATTCCCAACGCTTCGGAACTGTTTTTGTCTGAAAGGCCGGTGGGAGCCAGCGGCAGCGTGGTAGTGCCCATAATGGAAGGCACCCGGCCTGTACTCCTGGAGGTGCAGGCCCTGGTCAGCACCAGCCTATATCAGAATGCCCGCAGAACTACCAACGGCATAGATGTGAACCGGCTTCAGCTCTTGATAGCAGTTTTGGAGAAAAGGGTAGGCCTCCCCATGGGAAGCTGCGATGCCTTCGTCAAGGCAACCGGAGGAGTCCGCATAGACGAGCCTGCCGTGGATCTGGGTCTGGCTTTAGCTTTGGCTTCCAGCTATTGTGATTTTCCGGTAGATCCCTATACCGTTGTTATAGGGGAAGTGGGGCTGGCCGGTGAAGTGCGGGGCGTGTCCCAGTTGGAGCACAGGATCAAGGAATCCCAGAAAATGGGCTTCCGGAAAGCTGTGGTTCCTGCCAATGCAGGCAGGATGAAAGTGAACAGCGGTTTTGAACTGATTAAGGTATCCAGTCTGGCGGAAGCCCTGAAGGCTGTAGGAATCGGCAGAAATAAAAAACAGCATTGATTATTTCAATGCTGTTCTGCCTTATCCTTTTTTCTGACGTATTTTTATCGAAGCTGGTATTTTCCAAGCGTGTCCATCTTCTTTTCTTCCTGGAGAATGATGTCATACAGGCTCAAATCCAGGGTGTTGGCCAGGCTGGCCAAGTAAAACAACTGGTCGCCCATTTCATCTTCTATGATGGATCGGCAATTGGGGCACAGACTGCCTCTTACATGGGAGTCCATAAATCCAGCCAGATCATCAAGGGAAACATTCTCCGGTATTTCCTGTTTCTTTGCATTTATTTCTATGCAGCCGCAGCTGGTTGCAGCTTTCACCACCGCCCGGTTGACCTTTGCGGCAGCATCCTGATACTTGGTTATTATGTCTAAAATACTGCGATTTCTTACCAATTGCTCGTCTACCTTGTGTTGATAGCTTTGGAACAACATATCCTTCATAAGTCTGTGCACCTCTATGTCCTGTTAGTTTAGTTTTATTATGATCCAATTTATTTGATTTGTCAAGGAAACCAGGGGTTTGTTTGTAGAAATTAAACGAAATTTACTGTTATTGTCAGCTGAAATTATTTATTAAAAAATATTTAAGTTTACCATTGACATTTAACTTCATTGATGTTAAAATATCAAATTTTGACTTTATTCCTTTCATATGGTATAATATTTAAGATCCCATTGAAAGGAGGCCCATAAATGTTCGAGATTGGTGACAAGGTTGTCTATCCAATGCATGGTGCCGGTATCATAGAAGGAATTGAAGTAAAGGAAATATTGGGAGAAAAAAAACAATATTATATACTGAACTTTCCAATGGGCGGAATGAAAGTTATGATTCCAACCAACAATGTCGAAGAAATTGGTGTCAGGGAAATTACTCCCCGTGCCGAAATCGGCAAGGTGGTTGAAGTATTGAAACAGCCCGGGGAAGCCCTTCCTGATAATTGGAACAAAAGGTACCGGGCCAACCTGGAGAAGATAAAATCAGGCGATATATACGAGGTAGCTGATGTGGTACGGGATCTCATGATAAGGGATCGGGATAAAGGGCTGTCATCAGCTGAGAAGAAAATGCTCAATAATGCAAGGCAGATACTGATTAGTGAACTGTGCATGTCCACTTCCTCGGATGAAGAAGAAATATCATCAATGATAGATAACATCACCTTAAACGGTACAGCGTCAGAATAAATGGCGCTGTTTCCTTTCACTTTGTTTTCCTATTTATTCCTTATAAATTTCTGGTATAATGATAATAATATAGAATAATTAAATAGGAGGTGATGTGATGAGGAGGGTAATGCGCTTTTTTCTTACCCTGACAGGCATTGCAATCGGTGTGGGAATCGGTCTTTCTATAAATAATATACTTGAACGTCTGAATATATTATTTATTCCTGTATATCAGGAAATAGTTCTTCTCTTTCTCAGCGGAATAGCTTTTGGAATCATATTATTTTTAATATCTCCGGGCATTATACATCATTTTTTTTCATTTCTGCACTGGGTTGAGAACAAGCTGATTGAAGTACCCATGCAGGATATAGTAATAGGCTCCTTAGGTTTGATTGCAGGCCTTATTATCGCTTTTTTGATATCTGAGCCTATAAGCCGCATGAGGCTCCACTGGGTTTCCGTAATTTTAACCGTGGCCATTTATTTTGTCTTTGGATATCTGGGTATCAGCATATCCGTCAAAAGAAAGGAAGAGCTGAGCCAGTTTTCCCTATTCAGGCGTTTTGGCAGGGATAAAGGCAGCAAGGACCAGTCCGGCAGCCAAACAGCCAAAATCCTGGATACCAGCGTCATCATCGACGGGCGCATTTTTGACATTTGCAAAACAGGCTTTATAGAAGGGCCTCTGATTATTCCTTCCTTTGTATTAAATGAATTGAGGCATATAGCGGACTCTTCCGATACCTTGAAGCGCAACCGGGGCCGGCGGGGCCTGGATGTGCTCAACAAGATTCAAAAGGAACTGGATATAGAAGTTAAAATATACGAAGATGACGTGGCAGATACAACTGAAGTGGATATAAAGCTTCTCAAGCTGGGCCAGAAATTCAACGCCAAGGTTATAACCAACGATTACAACCTCAACAAGGTGGCGGAATTTCAAGGGGTTGAAGTCCTTAACATAAATGAATTGGCAAACGCAGTAAAACCGGTTGTGCTGCCCGGTGAAGAGATGTCAGTCCACGTGATTAAGGACGGAAAGGAAACCGGCCAGGGAATAGGCTATCTGGATGACGGGACCATGATAGTGGTGGATGGCGGCAAGAAACATGTGGGAGAAACCATCAATGTTCTGGTTACCAGTGTCCTGCAGACGGCAGCAGGCCGGATGATATTTGCAAAACCAAAATCTGCAGATAAGGTTGTCTCCTGATAACTGGGGGTTTAAATGAAACAGTCGGTTGTAGCAGTAATCCTGGCTGCAGGCAGGGGCCTGAGAATGGGCGGAGAATTACCCAAGCAGTATCTGGAATTGGAAGGCCGGCCCATACTTGCCCATACCCTGGCAGCTTTTGATAAAGCATCTTCCATAGATGCGCTGGTAATAGTCTCCAATGATATAGAGCATGTCAAAGAGAGAGTTTTGATGCCTTATCCGGTGTCAAAGCCTGTTTTTTTTGTGCAGGGAGGCGAAGAACGCCAGCACTCGGTCTGGAATGCCGTTCAATTCATTAAGGAATGTGATATAATAGTTATCCATGACGGGGTGCGGCCTTTGATCGCCCCGGAAGTAATAGAAAAATCCGTTAAGGCTGCCCGCCTGCATGGGGCTTCTGCCGTGGGCATGCCCTGCAAGGATACCATTAAAGAAACCGACCACAGGGGCTTTGCCGTCCGCACGCCCGACCGCAGCAGGCTATGGGAAATCCACACTCCCCAAACTTTTAAGTTCAGCCTATTTAAATCTGCCCATGAGCAGGCTGCCAGGGATGGTTTTCTGGGAACGGATGACAGCTCCCTGGTGGAAAGGCTGGGACATCCGGTAAAGCTGATTGAAGGCGGCTATTACAATATAAAGATTACCACCCGGGAGGATCTGGAACTGGCAGCCAGGTTGTTGAGAAACAGGGGGGAAGAGAATTGAGGGTTGGCATAGGCTGCGATGTACATAAGCTGATACAAGGCCGTCCGCTTATAATAGGCGGTGTTGAAATTCCCTGGGAAAAGGGCCTGGCAGGCCATTCAGATGCAGATGTGCTGACCCATGCCATCATGGATGCCCTGCTGGGGGCAGCAGGCCTAGGGGATATAGGCAGGCACTTTCCTGATACCGATGAAGCTTACCGGGATATATCCAGCCTTCTTTTGCTGCAACAAGTCGGCCATATGCTGCGTCAGAATAATTACCGGATTGTAAACATAGATGCGGTGATTCTGGCCCAAAAGCCTAAAATGCTTCCCTATATACCTGAAATGAAAGATCATATTTCATCTGTGTTGCGCATAGATAAAAGGTGTATTAATATTAAGGCTAGCACTACTGAAAATTTAGGTTTTGTGGGCAGGGAAGAAGGAATTGCCGCTCAGGCCGTTGTATTAATAGAAAACGGCCGCAAAGTATGAAAACAGGAGGGCAACCATATGAGAAACAAATTTGTGAGAATAATTGCAGCCCTGATGCTGGCAGTATTCTGCACAGCAAGCTTTACCATTGCAGCCCGGGCGGATCAGGTTAACAAAGTGGTAAGCCTGGGAGCCAACTTGAATGATCAGCAGAAAAACGAAATGCTGGCGCTTTTTGGNNAAGAAAAAATCGGCACCAGGGCCATATCTTCTGCATACGTTGAGATATTGGAAGAAGGCTCAGGCATTTCAGTTGAGACCCGCAATATAACCTGGGTTACCAAGGAAATGTATGCCAACGCCATGGTTACAGCCGGCGTGGAAAATGCCAAGGTAATCGCAGCAGCTCCCTTTGAAGTATCCGGCACTGCAGCCTTGACCGGTATTATGAAGGCCTTTGAGGCGGCCACCGGAGAGGAATTGTCCGATGAAGCCAAGCAGGCAGCCAATGAGGAGATAATAACCACCGGGGAACTGGCAGAGGATATCGGCAAGGATGAAGCTGCTTCCCTGGTTCAGGAAGTTAAAGAGCGGATAGTAAAAGAAAACATTACCGATCCGGAACAGATCCGTCGTATCATAATTGAAATTGCAGGGGATCTGAACATAAATATTACCCAGGAACACATTGACAAGCTGGCTGATCTGATGGAGCGCATAAGCAAGCTGGATCTGAATGTGGACAATATATCGGAACAGCTGAAAAATATAAACAAGGGCCTGGAAAAGGTAAGGGAAACCATAGACCAGAACAGAGGCTTCTTCCAAAAGGTGCTGGATGCCATAAAGCAGTTCTTTGCATGGCTGGCAGATGTGCTCAGAGGCTGAGGGGAAGCTCTTCGTTGACACTGATACCTTGTTATATTATAATTTAGCCTGAAAACATAAAATCAAATGCTACGAACGGGAAGAGTAGGCATGATTCCTGCCACAGAGAGGCGTATCCAGAGGCTGAAAGGTACGCCGGCAAGTGAACGTGCTGAAGTGCGCCCGGGAGCTTCCTGCCTGAACCTTAGTAGGGCAGGGCGGTTTGTGCCGTTATCAGCAGTAAAGCCGGGCATGCATTGTCATGCCAAGCAGAGTGGAACCGCGGAACCTCCGTCTCTGATGCATTTCAGAGAGGAGGTTTTTTAAATATCCACATCAGGGGGAATATCATGTTCAGAAATATTAAGGAAGACCTCAAAGCAGCGCTGGAACGGGATCCTGCAGCCCGCAATGCCTTGGAAGTCATATTGTGCTATCCGGGTTTTCATGCCATAGTCATGCATCGTATAGCTCATTGGCTGTATAATCACCGGCTTAAACTAATAGCCCGCCTTTTGTCTCACTGCAACAGATTTCTAACCGGCATTGAAATCCATCCGGCTGTAAAAATCGGCAAAGGTTTTTTCATAGACCACGGCATGGGCGTGGTTATAGGAGAAACCACAGAAATAGGGGATAATGTTACCATCTATCAGGGTGCTACCCTGGGCGGTACCGGTAAGGAGAGCGGCAAAAGGCATCCTACCATCGGCAACAATGTTGTAATCAGCACCGGTGCCAAGGTCTTAGGCCCTTTCCGTGTAGGCGACAACTCCAAAATCGGAGCCGGGGCGGTAGTGCTGAATGAAGTGCCGCCCAATTCTACGGTGGTAGGCATACCGGGCCGGGTGGTAAAAAGGGATAATAAGCGGGTACAAGATGTACACATTGACCTGGATCATGTATCCCTTCCCGATCCGGTCAATCAGGCTTTCCGCAGGCTGACCTTCCGCCTGCTGGAACTGGAACAGAAGGTAGATGAAATGGAGGAAAGGTTGAAAAATGAAGCTTTATAATACACTTACAAAAACCAAGGAAGAATTCGTGCCCCTTCATCCCGGGGAGGTCCGCATGTATTCCTGCGGGCCCACGGTTTATAATTATTTTCACATTGGAAACGCAAGACCCTTTATCATATTCGATGTATTCCGTAGATACATGGAATACAAGGGCTATAAGGTTACCTTTGTGCAGAATTTTACCGACATTGATGATAAGATGATTCAGCGTGCCAAGGAAGAAGGCATCACAGTAAAAGAACTGGCTGAAAAATTCATTGAGGAATACTTTAAAGATGCCGATGCCCTGGGCATACGGCGGGCAGATTACCATCCCAGGGCTACGGAACATATAGACGACATCATTGAATTCATTCAGAAGCTTATGGACAAAGGCCTGGCTTACCAGGCAGGCAATGATGTATATTTTGACACCTCGGCCTATGAGGATTACGGCAAGCTTTCAGGCCAGAGCCTGGAAGATTTGGAGATGGGAGCCCGCATTGATATCAATGAAGCCAAAAAGAATCCCATGGACTTTGTGCTCTGGAAAGGGCAGAAGCCCGGCGAACCGGCCTGGGACAGCCCCTGGGGTCCCGGCAGGCCCGGCTGGCATATTGAATGTTCTGTAATGTCAACCAAATACCTGGGTGAAACCATTGACATCCATTCAGGCGGGCAGGATTTAATTTTCCCCCACCATGAAAATGAAATTGCCCAAAGTGAAGGCCTTACCGGCAAACCCTTTGCCCGCTACTGGCTGCATAACGGCTATATCAATGTGGACAACCGTAAAATGTCCAAATCCCTGGGCAATTTCTTTACCGTGCGGGATATTATCAAGGAGTTTGACCCGGAGGTAGTGAGGCTCTTTATGCTCTCCTCCCATTACCGCAATCCAATCAACTTCAGCAGGGAATTGCTGGAGCAGGAGCAAAGCGCCCTGGAGCGCCTGTACAATGCCAAGCACAACCTGGAATACCTGTTGGAGAGTGCGCCGGACCGCCCTGCCGATGAGGAGGAAAAGCAGTTCCTGGACAAGCTGCCCCGGTTTGTTAAGGATTTTGAAGAGGCAATGGAAGATGATATCAATACGGCGGATGCAGTAGGAGTAATCTTTGACCTTGTAAGGGAGATCAACACCAGCATTAAAGGCGGACAGGCTGCTGAAACCATACGGGCAGCCCTGGATACGCTTACAAAACTTACAGGCATACTGGGCCTGCTGGCCAAGGATACCA
>LFTC01000083.1:43083-51483 GCA_001512915.1 Clostridiales bacterium DTU083
TTGGCAGACAAAATCCGGGATGAGCTGAAAGAGCAGGGCATTATCCTGGAGGATACTCCCCAGGGAGTAAGATGGAAACGGGTTTAATAAAGAAGAACAGTTTCATTTAAATTATAAAAAGCAGTCTGATCTTTTGGTCAGGCTGCTTTTTTCTTTAATTATATGTTTATTGACACTAATTTCAAAACAAATTACAATATAAATGATAACAAACGATAATAAACGATATCAAAGGAGGGGTGAAACTGAATACATATGTCATATCCATTGACATTGGCACGCAGGGAACAAAGGCAGCATTATTTGACGGCAATATGAAACTCATTGCCGACGCCTTCCGGGAGTCAAAGCTTATATCGCCCAGGCCGGGTACAGTGTGGCAGGAACCTGATGACTTGTACATATCATGTGCCGAAACAATTAAGGAATTGCTGGATAAATCGGGCATCAATCCAAAGGATGTAGCTGCAATCGGCATTGATGGGCAGATGGCAGGTATAATGGGAGTGGACGAAAAAGGCCAAGCTTCCACTTATTACGATTCATGGCTGGACACCCGGTGCGGCAAGTATGCAGAGGAGATGCGTAAAAAGGCGGGGAAGCGGGTCATGGAGCTCAGCGGCGGCCCGGTAACATATGTGCATGGCCCCAAAATACTATGGTGGAAAAACGAGTATCCCCATATCTATAAAAAAACTGCCAAATTCATTCCACCCAATGCATATGTTGCCGGCAGAATTACAGGACTTTCCGGGCACGAAGCATATTTTGACTACACACATCTTCACTTTTCATGTCTGGCAGATAATGCAAACAAGTCATGGTCCGAAGAACTGCTCCAAGTTTTTGAAATAGACAGGGAAAAAATGGCGCGAATAGTTTCTCCGTTTGATGTCATAGGAGAAGTGAAAAAGGAATTTGCTGAGTTGTCAGGTTTGATGGAGGGCACAACTGTAGTTGCAGGATGCGGCGATACTGCTGCAAGTACATTTGGCTCCGGTATGTTTGAACGCGGTCAGGTGCTTGATTGTGCAGGCACAGCTTCGGTATTGTGCAGCGTTGTAGATAAGTTTGTGCCCGATGTTAAAAATGAGACATTAACAATGATGCGCAGTCCTGTGGATGGATTGTTTCTGCCTCTGGCATATATAAATGGCGGAGGCATGTGCATACGCTGGTTCAGGGATACGCTGACCGGGAACCCTATTGCCGCTTATGAGGACCTGCAGGAAGAGGCGGAAGCTGTTGAGCCGGGCAGTGAAGGCATAATTTTCATACCCCATTTTTCCGGCAGGGTGCTGCCAAGCAATCCCAGGCTGAAAGGCACTTTCTTGGGTCTGGATTTCAAACATACACGAGGCCATATGTACCGTGCAATACTTGAATCGATCGCATATGAATACAAATATTATTTGTCTATATTAAAAAGCTTGTATCCCCATTGTACATTTAATCAGATGCTGACCATGGGCGGAGGTGCCAGGTCCCGTCTCTTTAATCAAATCAAAGCAGATGTTCTTGGAATAAAGGTTACAGCGCTTGAATTGGGTGATACGGCATTGATCGGCGTTGCAGTAATCGCTGCCTGTGCTGCAGGCGTGTTTTCCGATTACAAAAAACCAATTCTTCAGGCAATTGAAAAGGGCGCGGAATATATCCATGATATGAACAGGCATAAAACCTATGCAGTTTATGCAGATGCCTATCTGGACGCAATAGAAAAACTGACCCCATATTATAACAGGTTTCATTTCGGCTGACGCTGGTAACTGCCCAGTAAACAAACATTCGTTAATGCTTTTTATGCCAATAACATATTACTGATTAATAATCCATGCCTGGCATAAATCAACAATAAACAATGGAATACGTAACAAATCGATAATATGATAATAACAAACGATAGGTGGGAGAAGTAGACAGTATGGGTAAGAACAAACTTGGCATATGCCTTATAGGTTGTGGACGAGCGGGAATGATTCATGGGCGTAATTTTATGAATAAGGTACCCGGGGCTCGTATTACTGCAGTAGCAGATGCGTCGGAGGAAATGGCCAGAACCGCGGCAGATGAGCTTGGAGCAGATGCATGGCATACAGACTACAGGGAAATCTTGAATGACAGAACAGTGGATGCGGTGGTGGTAGCCTGTCCTACCAATCTTCACAGGGATATAGTTGTAGATTGTGCAAATGCCAAAAAGCATATTTTCTGTGAAAAGCCCATGGCGATGAACATCCGGGAATGTGATGAAATGATTGAAGCATGCGAAAAAAACAATGTAAAGCTGCAGATAGGCTTTATGCGGCGCTTTGATCCCGGTTTCATAGAGGCTAAAAAGCTGCTGGACAGCGGGGCAATAGGCGAACTTGTGCAGCTGCATTCCTGTACCAGGGGTCCCAGCAAGCCCCGCCCATGGATGTATGATTTAAACAAATCCAACGGTATATTGGCGGAGATCAACAGCCATGACCTGGACTCCATACGCTGGTTTGCCGGCAGCGAAGTAAAGGAATTATATGCAATAGGGGGTAATTTCAGAAATCCCGAGGCTGCTGAAGAATACCCCGATTATTATGACAGCGTGTTGATGAACGGCGTATTTGAAAACGGTGTGCAATTCTGCATAGACGGGGCCGCATATGTACAATACGGTTATGATTCAAAAATGGAAATCATAGGAACAAAGGGCAAAATACAGGTAGGCAGGTCTGAAGCCAATTCTGTCAGATGCACAACTCCTGAAAACGGAACATGCATACAGTTTATTGACAGCTGGATGACTTTGTTTGCAGATGCTTATCTGGCTGAGGATATTTCTTTTGTAGAAGCAATACTGAATGACACACAGCCTGCTGTTACTGGCAAAGATGGCAGGGAGGCTGTAAAGCTGGTGGAAATGGGCAATTTGTCCATAAAAACCAAGAATATTGTCAGATTATAAAATGTATTGGAGTGGTTCCATGTTAAGCTTAAAACTATACGGGCCTGGCGATATCAGGTTGGTTGAAACTGCCGTGCCTGATATTAATGATGATGAATTATTGCTTAAGACGGATGCAGCTGCAATCTGCGGAACGGATATCAGGATGTGGAAGAATGGCTATAAGGGCGTGGATCAGGATCATCCTTTGATATTAGGGCATGAGTTTTCCGGCACAATAGCTAAGGCCGGGAAAAAAGTACCGTTTTTCAAGGAAGGCATGCGGGCAGCTGTGCAGCCGAATATAGGATGCGGCATTTGTGATCGATGTGTGGCCGGCAGCTTTCATTTATGCGATGATTACCGTGCTTTCGGCATAAATATGGACGGGGGCTTTGCTGAATATGTCAAGATTCCGGCAGAGGCTGTTATGAGGGGGAATCTTATGCCGCTGCCGGAGGGGGTTACTGCTGAGGAAGCAGCTATCACAGAGCCGGTTGCATGTGCATTGAATGGATTTAACAAGTGTTTTGTAAAGCCTGGCGACTATGCACTTATTGTAGGCGCCGGTCCCATCGGATACAGTCATGCCGTACTGCTTCATATGGCAGGTGCCTTGGTGCTGATGAATGATCTGTCCCGAGAGAGGCTTGAATTATGCAAGAAAAACCTGCCATTTATTCAGGTGTACCATGGCAATGACTTGGAAGGTTTCGTCATGGAATGGACAAACGGCAAAGGGCTGGACATAGCCATTACGGCGTGTCCGGTGCCGGAGGTTCAGGCAGCTGTGCTGCCTCTCATGAATTATGGCGGCAGGGTGAATTTCTTTGGCGGCATACCGGCCAGACTTCAGCCTGTAGCCTTGGATACCAATATAGTGCATTACAGGGAATTATATCTTACAGGTTCCACCAGGTCCAGCATTGCACATTCACGTAAGATCCTTGAGTTTGTATCTAAAGGTCTCATAGACATTAAAAGCATGATTACGCATCGATATGGAATCCATGATATTCTAAATGCTTTTGAAAACGCTGCCCAGGCCAGAGGAATGAAACATGTTATTGTTTTCTGAATCTCTTTTCCAAAATGAAATTCAAAAATGGAGGGAAGGTATATGAAAAAAGCCCGTTTAATTCCCTTGTTCTTTACCGAGGCAAATGAACGTGAGAGAAAGGAGTTTGAAGAGCAGATAGAACGTCTGCATGAATACTATGGAGATGTTGCAGAAATACTGCCGGAAGTAAAAGTAGGCCAGCCGCTTCCGGCCGATGCTGATGCAATTCTGTTCCCTCAGTTGATTTTTGCGGCATTCCGCCATGATGAAGAGCTGAAAAATTACGGCCTGCCTATGATAGTGCTGACTTCACGTTTCGGAACGGTAGAGATGTGGGACTGGGAAATAGTGACCTATTTGCGTGATCTGGGCTGTACTGTATTTTCACCTTACAGCATTGAGATAGCCAAGGCATTAATCAGGGCAATTGCAGTTAAAAGCAGTCTTGGATCCGGAGCAAAGTTTCTTATGCTGCAGGATTCTCCCGGCGAAGGAATGCAGGCAAACATATTCAAACGTTTTTATTGGTGGGAGGATCAAAGCACCCGTACCATGGAGAAGGTTTTCGGCTGCAAAATCATTTATCGCAGCTGGAAGCAGGTATGCGATGATGCTAAGATGATTTCAGACGAAGAAGCCGAAAAGGTCAGTGCAGACTGGAATATCAACAGTGAAGGAGTAAGTGAGGAAAACTTTTTGCGAGCTGTCAAGGTCTATATTGCCGTCAAAAAGGTAATTGATGAAATCGGCGGTGTTGCTGGCGTGGGAGCCAATTGCCTGAATGAGTCCTTTTATTGTGACACCACTCCTTGTCTGGCCTGGAATATGCTGTTTGAGCGTGATAACATAATTTTTGCCTGCGAAGGGGATACTCTGACCTTGTTATCTACCTACATGATATACAGGTCCTTGGAAAAACCAATTATGATGACCAATTTGTATCCGTTTTTGGCCGGCATGGCTGCCCTTGCCCATGAGCGTATTGACAAATTCCCCGATATTGAAGATTCGGACAATCACGCCCTGGGAGTTCACTGCGGTTATTTCGGACTTGCACCAAAATCATTCTGTACCGAGTGGACCCTTCGCCCAAAGGTTCTGGAAATAGTAAATGAAAATGCAATAGCCGTTGACTGCCGTTTTCCTGCAGGCAAGGTTACGTTGTCCAAAATCTACCCAGGATTTAAGAAGCTAAGCGTTATTGAAGCCGAAATAGTTGATTATGTGCAGTATCCTGGTTCCGACTGCAGAAACGGAGCATTGATACGTTATAAAGACGGACACAGGGTCATGGACGAGCTTTGTTCACATCACTCGCTCATCATTACAGGCGATGTAAGACCTCAGCTGAGGCAGATGGCCAGAGTGTTCGGATTTAACGTAGTGGAATTATAGCCGCATAAAATGCAAAGCAATTCAACAGTAAACAAGCAAAAACATCACAACAGGAGCAGTGAAAGGTTGATGTCTATGGAAAAACAAAATAAAAGCCCTCTTTTTGCAGAAGAAAGAAAACAAAAAATACTCGATTTATTAAAAGAAAAATCAAAGCTTATGGTGCCTGAACTTTGCTCTGAGTTTGGGGTGTCCCCCGCTACCATCAGAAATGATCTCAGGGAACTTGAAAATGCGGGATTGCTCAAAAGAACCCATGGTGGAGCAATAAAAGTTTCAAAAACCAGTTTTGAATTAAACTCATATCAGAAAAAAGTCACTAACCTGAATGAAAAGAAAGCAATTGCAAGGATAGCAATTAATTACGTAGAAGATGGAGATACCATTGCACTTGATACAGGCACTACTACGCTGGAGTTGGCCAGGCTGCTTTCTTCAAGGAAGAATATTACCGTAGTACTGAATGATATAGAAATTGCGGCTTACTTGGAAAATGAACAGAATATAGACGTTATTCTTATCGGTGGAAGCCTGAGAAAAGGTTTTCATTGCACTGTGGGGCCAATAGCTGTCAGATCGTTGCAAGGACTGTACGTGGACAAAGCATTTATGGCGACAAATGGAATCAGTGTAAAAGGAGGAATAACCACTCCAAATATAGAACAGGCAGAAGTTAAAGCTGCCATGATTAACATGGCGGAGGAGGTAATTGTTTTGTGCGACAGCAGCAAAATTGGGAACAACAGCTTTGTACAGGTTCATCCTATTACTGCCATTGATCGTATTATTACAGACGAAGGCATTAATGAAAATGACCTGAATGAGTTTATTACAGAAGGAATACTTGTGGATGTGGCAAAATTAAAGTAATAGATAGTTATAAGAAAATTTGGAAATTTATTGCTTGATTGTATATAATAAAACTATAAATGCCATTCAGTTACGGAAAGTGTGTAATGTAAAATGGAAAAACTGCCGCCGCTCTTGCATGATAATTTCATACCTGAAGTATATGCAGAGTATCTTATACCTTATGCTGCCGTGGCCATATCCATTCTGGCAGTTTTACTGCTTTATCCGCTGCTTTCCAGATTGGGCCGCTTTTCCCTCCCTGTATCTTCCATACTGGGTCTGGGGCTGTTTGCAGGCCTCGAATGGTTTATTGAAAGAAAAACAATTTATAGCTCCATGGCTTTTTCTGCCTTGCGCTGGAGGTTATTGAACAGCATGGGCTTTACTGATGCCAGCCATGCTTTTTATAAGCTGTTTGACCCTACCTACAGAATGCACTATCTGCTGTTTTCATTTTTGCTCATACTCCTGGTTACAGGCGTTTTATATAATTACAAGGCAAGAAGAAGCATCTTTTACCTGCAAACCCTGTCTACGGCACTTTTTGCTGTTTCCTGTGCTGCAGTAAGCTTTTTGAGCTTCTCCAAAGGGAAAGTAATAATCCTGGTTCCTTATTCCACTCTCATCACCGGCATTTTCCTGCTTCTGGCCGGCCTGTCCTTCGGCATCTATCTGGCAGGCTTCTTGTCTGGCAGAAATGCCCTGGTTTCGGTTTTCCTGCCTGCTGCAGGCGCCCTGCTTCTGACAGCGGCAACCTTTAAAGGTGAATATAAAATGCTGGACGGGGTTTTATACCGCTTCGGCTATGCAAAACTCTTTCAGGTGCTGCCCTATACTGAAGTTACAATGGCAGATTTTCTTATCATACCCGCATCCGGCCTATTTACTGCCCTGCTGGTATATGCAGCCCGCAGGTGCAAGGCGAAAGCAGAATATTGACCCATGGGTGTTAACATTTATGAAGTTTAAAATCCGCTTCTTAAACTTAATTCTTATTTTACTCCTGTCGCTCATAATATTATTCTCCCCTGTATGTGCCCTGTTGCGCAGCTGTATCGTAATGCTGCCCTACAGCCGCATGCACGAAAAAAACAGCGTGCTGGCTAAAAATCAAATAAGCTTCCGCATACCCGGAGGTTTGCATACTAAGAAAGCCGACTGGTACCCCTTTGTAATAACCTTTAATGATGATAAGGGGCTTTCTTCATATCTGGGAGAGCCGGTGGAGTTTACCGTGCTTTACAACTTCGGGCACTTTCAGTTAAGGGAAGGCACTTCAAGCTATTATAACCCGGACTCTCCCTACTACAGCAGCTTCTACGGCGGCTATATAGTAAAGCCCCAGGACAGGGACAGAAGGTTTGGTTTTCTGGAAGACGGCAGCATAAATACCGAAGAACTGGTTAAAGTACCGGAATTTGATCAGAAATACCTGGTGCTGCCGTCCCTGGGCTGTCCCCGGGAGAAAAGGGCGTTTGAGGAAAGGGTGACTTATATTCAAGATCAGATTGAATACATAGGTTACAGCGGCTGGACCAGGGTGGATTCTGAGATTGAAACCAACAGCCCGGCACATGAATACCGGGGCTTTAAACAGGGCTATCTTCAATACGGCAGGCCTCTTGGCAGATTTGAATATTATGAGGATTTTCCTGTAATCGATCTGAAGGGCAGGGTATATGCCAAATATTTTGAAGAAATTAATGCCACCATAGTGCTCTATGCCATGGCGCCTGACTGGAAAGTTATAGATGAAGTGGACAGGGAGATCTTGTCCAATGCCAGGCTTAGCTGGTAATCCTCCAATTTGTCGTTTAAAACCATTCCAAGTTGTAATAATTATTGCCTGATGAGCCAAAATAAAGAGTGATCAGATGACAAACAAGGAGGATGATAAATGGCATTAATACCCTGGAACCCTTTTCGGGATCTGGAAAACATCGGCAGGGACACAGGCGGTTTTTTCGATATCCCAAGCCGGTTTTTCGGCGGCATGTCAGCCCCTAAAGTTGACGTCTATCAGACGGAAAATGAAGTTGTGGTAAAGGCAGAAATACCGGGAGTTGCCAAGGAGGATTTGAATCTATATGTAGATGAAAATTCCGTCAGGCTGTCCGGCCAGACAAAAAAGGAGAATGAATTCAAGGAAGAACACGCCTACAGAACCGAA
>LFTC01000083.1:51489-51938 GCA_001512915.1 Clostridiales bacterium DTU083
ATACTTACCGTACGGGTGCCAAAGGCTCAGCCATCCAAGCCCAAGGGAAGAAGAATAGATATCCAGTAGATTCTTTTACATGCTGACTTTTATGTCAGCTTTTTGTTTTTATTTTCTGCATTTATACAGTATTCTTCTGTCATCACTTTCAACTTCAGCTCAATAAAGTCGTTCAAGCCTTTAACAACACTGTGTTTCCATATATAATAGCATATAGACACCATGTTTCAATCAGTTTATGACAATACATTAAATGACAGGTGTATATGGATATGAATGGCATGCAAACTTTATCGGGTGTAATTGAGCGCATTACCTATGTAAATCCTGAAAACGGTTATACGGTAGCCAAGATCAAAAGCAAGGGCTGTCATGATCTGGTTACCATTGTGGGCAGCCTGCCCTCCGTACACGTAGGGGCAGTGGTAAGCCTGAAGGGTGAATGGAAG
>LFTC01000083.1:52028-52430 GCA_001512915.1 Clostridiales bacterium DTU083
GACCGCCTGCTTGAGGTGGAAGGAATCGGCCCCAAGCGGATTGAGATGATAAAAAAGGCCTGGGAAGAGCAGAAGGAAGTTAAAAATATAATGATCTTTCTTCAATCCCACGGAGTTTCAACCTCTTACGGGGTAAAGATATACAAGACATACGGCGATGAAAGCATAAAGGTAGTGCAGGAAAACCCATACAGGCTGGCGGATGATATCTGGGGCATAGGCTTTAAAACGGCTGACAGCATAGCCCGGAACCTGGGATATGACAATAATTCCTATGCCAGGATCCGCTCCGGCATTATGTATGTGCTGAATCAATTATCCAACGAAGGCCATTGCTTTGCATACAAAGAGCAGCTGATAGAAGAGGCCGGCAGGCTGCTGGAAGTGGAAGCTGAGCTGATT
>LFTC01000018.1 GCA_001512915.1 Clostridiales bacterium DTU083
TTTTTTTTTGTCTTTCTTATTTCCATACATTAGTGCAGTCTGACGAGGAAGCCTCAAGTTGCACCTTAATCCGAAAAACTACATATGATGGTATTAATACGATTGATAATAGGTGATTTACATGGATAAATTAACGATTATAGGCGGAGATAACCGTCAAAAGCATCTTGCCTTAATTTTGGCGGATAGGGGCATCACGGTTAAGATCTATGGGATAAAAGCACCATTACACCACAAAAACATCTTTTATTACCCAGCATTGTCAGATGAGCTTTTTGATTCGGAAGTGATAATGCTGCCTATTCCATACAAGAATAAAAACGGCGGTCTTAATATTACAGACTTTGATTGGCACGTAAAGCCTGCTGCCGTGTTCCGGCTTATAAAACCGGGTTCAGTTGTTATTTATGGGATGAAAGATCAGGAAATCATAGATCTCAGCAAACAACACTCACTTAAGTGCTTTAACATAGTTGAAGAAGAATGCTTTTCCATACTGAATGCCATACCTACTGCAGAAGGTGCCATCCAAAGAGCTATGGAAAAGACCGATTTTACACTTCATGGTTCGAGGATACTTGTATTGGGCTTTGGCAGAATCGGGAAGGTATTATCTAGAATGTTATGGGGTATTGGAGCCAAAGTAACAGTTGCTGCCAGAAAAAAGGAAGCCCTAATTTGGATAGAAGAAAAAGGATATAAGGGGATACATTTGAATGAATTGGATTCTGTTCTGAATAAGCAAAACATCATTTTTAATACTATTCCTGCACCCATACTTGATAGAAATAAACTGGAAAAAGTGAAGAAGGACTGCATTATTATTGACCTGGCATCCAGGCCGGGAGGAGTAGACTTTCAGGCAGCAGCAGAACTCGGATTATCTGCTTCACTTGATTTAAGTTTGCCCGGCATAGTTGCTCCTAAAACAGCAGCTGAAATAATCTGCCGGGTAACCTACGATATTCTAAAAAAAGCATACCTGTAAATGGGAGATGGGGGATAATAAATGCTTTTAAAAGGAATTAAAATAGGAATATGTTTTACAGGCTCCTTTTGCACATTGGAATCTGTTTTGCCTCAAATGATAAAGTTAAAAGAAGAAGGAGCTGAGCTCTATCCGGTTTTTTCTTATGCTGTGGCTTCTACTGACACACGGTTTACAACTGCTGAAGATTTTCGTGAAAAAGTTGAAAGAATAAGCAATAGAAAAGTTATTGACAGTATTGTGGATGCGGAACCGTTTGGTCCCATAAACAAGATGGATCTGATGATAATAGCACCTTGCACAGGTAATACACTTGCCAAACTTGTTAATTCGATAACTGATACTCCGGTGTTAATGGCTGCAAAGGCACATCTTCGCAACCAGAGGCCATTATTATTAGCCATTGCAACTAATGATGCATTGGGGAATAATGCAAAAAACATGGGCTTAGCATTAAACATGAAAAATGTATATTTTGTACCATTTTGTCAGGATGATCCTTTAAATAAGCCTAATTCTCTGGTGGCGGATATGGAAAAAATTTTGGATGCATCCTTGATGGCGTTGAAAAAAAAGCAGATTCACCCTGTAATTATCCAGGAAAAAAGACTATAATATTAAACATAAAACCATGCTTGTATATATCAGGGAGGTTTCTATGAGAATTATTGTACAAAAGTTTGGCGGCACTTCAGTTGCAAAGCCGGAAACCAGAGAAATGGCAGCACAAAAAATTATTAATTCATATAAAAGCGGGTTTAAGCCAGTTGTAGTGGTTTCAGCCATGGGAAGGCGGGGAGAACCTTATGCAACCGATACACTGATTGACTTGATCCAAGGTGTCTACAGGGATACTCATCCCCGTGAAATGGATATAATTATGTCTATTGGAGAAATAATCTCCTCAACAATTATGGCCAACACTTTGAGAAGCAAAGGGTATGATGCAATAGCAGTGACAGGCTGGCAAGCAGGTATTATAACCGATCAAAATTATGGTAATGCCAACATACTTGAAGTGAGACCTGATTTTATCAGGCATGCTTTAAAGCAGGGGAAAATACCGATAGTTGCAGGTTTTCAAGGGGTTACCGAAAATGGAGAAATCACCACTCTGGGAAGGGGCGGAAGCGATACTACAGCTGCGGTGCTTGGAGAAGCACTCAGGGCTGAGTTTATAGAGATTTATACCGATGTAGATGGTATAATGACGGCAGATCCGCGCATAGTATCCAATGCTTCCATGATAAGGTATATAACTTATTCTGAATTATTCCAAATAGCAGACCAGGGAGCAAAAGTAATTCATCCAAAAGCAGTAGAAATAGCCATGAATGCAGGTATACCGGTTTTTATTAAAAATACCATGAGCGATTCTCCGGGAACCATGATATCATCGCGCATAGAAAAGCAGCAGCATGCAAAGGGCAGGAAAGGCGATCAATTGATAACCAGCATAGCCTATGTTACTGGAAGAACTCAGATCTCCATTGATACCAAGCATGGCTTAAATGAACAAAATACTATTCTGCGTCGCTTGGCTGACAATCAGATCAGCATAGACATAATAAATATCTTCCCTGAAAAAATGGTGTTTACTATTGATGGGCATGCTACCGAAAAAGCTTTAGAAGCCCTTAAGGATTACGCAGATGGGTGTCAGGTAATCAAAAACTGCAGTAAAATATCTGCCGTAGGGGAACAGATGAGAGGAGTTCCCGGTGTTATGGCCCGAATTATACAGGCATTGACAGCCAGAAATATTGATGTGCTGCAGACCTCTGATTCCCATACTACCATCTCATGCCTGGTTAAAGGGGAAGACACAATTAATGCTGTATTAGCCTTACATGAAGAATTCCGACTTTATGAACAATAAAATTTAGTGAGCCGAAAGGCTCATTTTTTTATACTATACGGAAACACTAATTAAGAGCTTTAATCCCGGCTTGGGATGCAGGTGCTGAATTTATATTGAAATGCTTCGCACGGAGGAAAAAACAAAGAATGAGTAAACAAAATATTAATGACTCAGATAAATCAGATCAAACAGGCAAAGCTGAAAAATCAAGTCAGCCAAACAAGGAACCAAGTACAGGGAATGCAGCTGTTAATATCAAGGATTTTGGGACTTCTAATCTGCCCAACCTTGCCGAAGACTCAAATATTCACTGCATGACCATCATAGGTCAAATAGAAGGGCATATGATCTTGCCACCTCAGAATAAAACTACCAAATATGAACATGTATTGCCCCAATTGGCCGCCATTGAACAGAGCAGACAGATTGAAGGTTTACTGCTGATATTAAATACCGTCGGCGGAGATGTGGAAGCTGGCTTGGCTATTGCAGAGATGATTAGCACTATGTCTAAACCTTCAGTATCGCTGGTTCTAGGAGGCGGGCACAGCATTGGCGTTCCTTTGTCCGTTTGTACTGATTATTCCTTTATTGCATCTACTGCAGCTATGACTATTCATCCTATAAGAATGAGCGGACTCGTAGTAGGAGGCCCGCAAACCTATGAATATCTTAATAAAATGCAGCAACGCATAACAAATTTTATAGTAAGACACGCTTCAATTACAAAGGAAAGGTTAAACGAATTGTTGTATAACACTAGCGAATTAGCTAATGATGTAGGTACTGTTCTTATAGGATCTGACGCTGTTGAAAACGGATTAATAGATGAAGTTGGAGGATTATGGCAGGCACTATCCAAATTAAAGGAACTGATCAGGGAAAAGAAGGTGGAAAGCAATTGATATTGTATACAGTTGTTGATCCGGAACTAATCTGGAAAAAGGAAGAGATCAGCGGATTTATGGAAATTACCTATAAGGGTGTGCGATTGGAGGTAAGAAAGATAAGCCATGATCAGGTTATAGTAAATCGGATTTTAAGCACGGATTTAACGCATTATCTGGATCCGGGATTGCAGCCGGGCTCCATGATTACGTTCAAAGCAGTCTCAGAGCTTTAATTGCCTGAGACTTTTTTATTCAGTATATGGAAAGGCCCTATAAGAAATGGTATAATGATATGCACTGATACTGGCAGGATATGCCTGATTGACAGCGAATATGGTTATATGGGCTTAATGGGGGTGAAATGATGGGAAAAAAGAGAAGAAAAAAGAATACTTTAAAAAGAAGCCGGATACATGAAATTGTAGGCCTGCTGACAGCTTCATTAGGTCTTTTTTTTGGACTGACAATGTACAGCCAGGGAGATTCCGCCGGAGTGGTAGGGCAATTCTTCTATCCCATTCTGAAGGGGCTTTTCGGCATAATTTCCTATATATTGCCAGTTATAATTATCTTTGCCGGCATAGCAATAATTCTTGCCCGCCACAGACAAGTTAAACGTGTCAGATTGGTATTATTTATAAGTACTATATATTTTTTTCTTTGTTTTTTACACCTGCTTTATTTTGAGCATTTTAATACAGGCGGATTCAAAGATTTTATTATAGATTCATATAATAAAGGAATGTCATCATTGGGCACCGGTGCTGTTTGTGCTCCCTTTGTATTCCTTATTCATGCACTTTTCGGACTGGCTGGCGCCTTCATATTCTTTATTACTGTGACAATTGTTGGTTTATTGTTATTGACTAATTTTTCTTTAAAAAAAACAGGCATATTCATAGCCAATTTGCTTAACTATCGCAACCTTACAAAAGTATTCTCCAAACTGCGTTCCAGACAGATTAATGAAGACATCAGCGAAGAAACCATACCGGCAGAAAAAGTTGTGGCAACGCCTGTTGATGATGAGAGGCACAAAACGAAACATGAACATTTGGAAGCCAGGCATGAAGATTATGACGCAGGCTCAGAAATTAAGATAGTTGATTTTCAGTCTGATAGCGATAATGATAATAATGATAATGAAAAGTCCGATGAACCAGATAAACCAGGTCAAGAGCCTGTATTTCATCAGGAAACTCTGCCCTATATGATACCCCCTGTTTCGCTGTTAAATGAGCCCGCAGCAAAAAAGAATGCAGGGACAACTGAAAAAGCTATTAAGAAGAATGTTAAGTTGTTGGAAGAAACTTTAAATAGCTTTGGTGTCGCTGCTAAAGTTGTTCAGGTAAGCCGGGGTCCGATCATTACCAGGTATGAACTGCAGCCTGCCCCCGGTGTCAAGGTTAGCCGTATTGTTAGCTTATCAGATGATATTGCCCTTAACCTGGCAGCATCAAGCGTCCGGATAGAGGCTCCCATTCCGGGCAAGGCTGCCATTGGCATAGAAGTTCCAAATAAAGATACAGCTCCTGTGCTTATTAGAGAGGTTCTGGATACGGAAAGCTTTTTCAACCATCCTTCCAAAATCGCATTTGCCTTGGGAAAGGATATTGCTGGCAATAGTATTATCGCTGATATTGCCAGGATGCCGCATTTGCTTATAGCCGGCGCAACGGGTTCGGGTAAAAGTGTATGTATTAATTCACTGATCGTGAGCATTTTGTATAAGGCGACACCGGATGATGTCCGTTTTCTTATGATCGATCCCAAAGTTGTAGAATTAAGTGCCTATAACGGAATCCCCCATCTTTTGTGCCCAGTTGTTACAGATCCCAGAAAGGCTGCAGGTACGTTAAATTGGGCTGTTCAGGAAATGATGGAACGTTATAAAAAATTTGCTGAAAAAGGGGTAAGGGATTTTGATCGTTATAATGAGCAGATTGAAGAAGAGGAAAAAAAGCTTCCTCAAATCGTTATTATTATAGACGAATTAGCTGATCTAATGATGGTAGCACCTAGTGAAGTGGAAGATGCCATATGCCGCCTTGCACAAATGGCAAGAGCTGCGGGAATGCATCTGGTTATTGCTACTCAGCGTCCTTCGGTGGACGTTATTACCGGTGTAATAAAGGCAAATATTACCTCCCGGATTGCTTTTGCTGTATCTTCGCAGGTAGACTCTCGCACCATACTTGACATGAGCGGTGCAGAAAAACTGCTGGGAAGCGGCGATATGTTATATTATCCTTCTGGTGCCAATAAGCCGATTCGGGTACAGGGAGCATTCATAACTGAGCAGGAAGTGGAATCCATAGTCTCCTGCATAAAGAATCAGAATGAGGGGCCTGAATATAATATGGAAGTATTAAAAGAGACCACAGCAGATCAGGACGAACAAGACAACAGTTTTGAAGATGAGCTGCTGCCTGACGCCATCGAGGTTGTAATTGATGCCGGGCAAGCATCCATTTCCATGCTTCAACGCAGATTGCGGATTGGTTATGCCCGGGCAGCCCGCCTGATAGATGAAATGGAAGTTCGCGGTCTGATAAGCGGTTATGATGGCAGCAGGCCGAGAAATGTACTGATTACTAAAGAAGAATTTGAAGAACAATTCAAGAATCTGTAAAAGAAAGGAGCAAACCCACTGTTGCAGAAAAAAGTTGGGATGGTATCTCTTGGCTGCGCCAAAAACCAAGTGGATGCCGAAGTCATGTTAGGCCTTCTTAGGGAAAAAGGATATGAAATTGTAAATAAATCAGAAGAAGCTGATATTATTATCATAAATACCTGCGGTTTTATTGGCCCTGCTAAAGAGGAGTCCATACAGGCAATCTTGGAACAGGCAAAATATAAAAAAACTGGCAATTGCAAAACTTTGGTTGTTACTGGCTGTCTGGGGCAAAGATACAGCAGGGAATTAGTACAAGAAATGCCTGAAGTAGATATTATTATAGGTACAGGAGACTATTCCAGAATAACAGAAATAATTGAGACGGCAAATATGAGACAGGAAAAAACATTTATAAGCAATCCTTCCTTCATAGAAGATGATGGTCTGCCCAGGGTAATCAGCACCTCTGCCGGCACAGCTTATTTGAAAATAGCCGACGGATGTGATAATCATTGTACTTACTGTATAATACCTAAGTTAAGGGGGCGTTTTCGGAGCCGGCCCATATCTTCGCTGATAAATGAAGCCAAAAAGCTGGCACGGGACGGCATCAGTGAAATTATACTTGTTGCCCAGGATGTAACCAGGTATGGTCAGGACAGCGGGGGGCAGCATGATCTGGTAGAGCTTTTGGAGCAATTGTGCCAGATCCATGAATTAAGATGGATACGTTTGATGTATTGTTACCCGGATAGAATTACAGATGAACTGATTGAATTGATGGCAGCGGAAGAAAAGATCTGTAATTATATGGATATACCTATCCAGCATATAAATCAAAGGATTCTATCTAGAATGAATCGTACTTCCGACAGCATGCAAATTCGTCAATTGCTCAGCAAATTAAAGAGCTGTATACCAGACATAGTTTTACGGACTTCCCTTATAACAGGCTTTCCAGGAGAAACCGAGGAAGAATTTCAGGAATTGGAGAATTTTATCAAGGAAGGGTATTTTCAGCATATTGGTGTTTTTACCTATTCAAGAGAAGAGGGAACCCGGGCAGCATCTTTTCCTGATCAAATAGAGGATTCTATAAAAGAAGAGCGAAGATCTAAACTAATGTCAGTCCAAAAAAGAGTATCTAAGCGGCTTATGAGGAAGAGATGCGGACAGGTGTGCGATGTTAAGATTGAAGGCAAGCAATCTGAGAAGATATATTACGGCCGATCTTATGGAGAGGCGCCTGAAGTGGATGGGTTGGTATATGTACACAGTCCTTACCATTTAAAAACAGGAGATTTTGTTAAGGTTAGAATTACTAACGCTTTTGATTATGACTTATTGGGGGAAGTTTATGAATCTGGCAAATAAGATTACAATTCTAAGAATAATATTGATCCCGTTATTTATTGTATTGCTGAGCATTCCCATTAAGCATAATACTCTTATAGCTGCAATAGTCTTTACGGCAGCTGCCTGCACGGACAGCCTGGATGGATACGTTGCCCGGAAAAGAAATGAGGTTACTAACTTTGGAAAATTTGTCGATCCGTTGGCAGATAAATTATTAGTAGCTTCAGCCTTGATATGTCTGGTTGAAATGGACAAAGTGCCGGCTGTTGCTGCCATCATAATTATAAGCCGTGAATTTGTAATCACAGGGTTCAGGCTTCTGGCTGCCACTGAAGGAAAGATAATTGCAGCAAGCTGGTGGGGCAAGTTAAAAACTGTGTCCCAAATAGTTGCTATAGTAGCTCTTATGCTAGATAATTTCCCCTTCCAGAATACCGGTATTCCCTTTGATAAGGCTGCTTTATACTTTTCTGTTTTAGTTACCATTATTTCCGGTATAGACTATATAATAAAGAATAAAATGATTTTTGAGTCGAAAAAAAGTAAGTTTTAGGAGGAGTTATGGTAGCTGAAATAATTGGAATTGGCAGTGAACTGCTTCTTGGGCAGATTGCAAACACTAATGCTCAATTTTTGTCGCAGCAATTATCTTTTTTGGGAATAGATGTGTATTGGCATATTGCAGTAGGAGATAACCGTAACAGGATTCTTGAAGCACTTAAATCAGCTTCTAAACGCTCAGATATTATCATAACAACCGGCGGCCTGGGTCCAACCATGGACGATATCAGTAAGGAAACTGTTGCTGAGTTTCTTGGAATGGGGCTGGAAATACATGAACCCAGTTTGAAACGCATTGAACAGTATTTTAAGTCTACAGGAAGAATTATGACAGAAAACAACAAAAAGCAAGCAATGTTTCCAAAAGAGGCAAAGGTACTGCAAAATGATGTCGGTACCGCGCCTGGGGCTATTATAGAAAAGGATAACAAAACCTATATAGTTTTGCCCGGCCCGCCTGCTGAAATGCAGCATATGTTTATAAACTATGTACTTCCTCATTTAGCTGATAAGTCTGATAAAAAAATCTTTTCAAGAGTACTGCATGTTTTCGGTATTGGAGAATCCACTATAGAAAACCGTATTAAGGATTTGTTGCTAAGGCAGGGAAATCCAACAATTGCACCCCTGGCATCGTATGGCGAGGTAAAGCTCCGAATCACAGCTAAAGCATCATCCCAGCAGGAAGCAGAAAAATTGATAAAACCTATTCAGAGCGAAATTGAAAAAAGGTTCGGTAGTGACATTTATGGTTATGATGATGATACATTAGAAAAAGTGGCAGTGAATATGTTGCGTGACAGGAATTTAAAGCTGGCATTAGCTGAATCCTGCACCGGCGGCCATTTATCTGACTTGATTACGAATATACCCGGCGCATCAGATGTACTTCTGGAAAGTTGTATTACTTACAGCAATGAAGCTAAGATAAAACGATTAGGCGTAGCTGCCGATACAATAAAAACATACGGTGCTGTCAGCTGGCAAACAGCCAAACAAATGGCCGAGGGGATACGAAGATCATCTGGCGCTGACATAGGGGCAGCTGTTACCGGAATTGCCGGGCCTGGAGGAGGTACGCAGAAAAAACCTGTAGGTCTGGTGTACATGGCAATATCGGGATTAAATGGAACCGAAACAAAAGAATTCAGGCTGTCAGGAAGCAGGTTAGGCATTAAACACAGGTCTTCTCTGCATCTTCTGAACTGGTTGAGATTATATCTTATAAATAATTATTGACTACTGGGATCGAATTGATATATAATGAAACAGAACAGGTGTTCCCTTATACAAAATCTCAGGGGGTATGCATATGAATAAGAAAAAGGCCTTGGATATTGCCCTGGCGCAAATTGAAAAACAATTCGGAAAAGGTTCTATAATGAAATTAGGCGAATCTGCGCATATGAATATCAGTGTTATCCCTACAGGATCACTGGAATTGGATTTTGCACTTGGAGTAGGGGGAATTCCCCGGGGGCGGGTAACTGAAATATTTGGTCCCGAATCATCCGGTAAAACTACAGTTGCCTTGCATGTCATTGCTGAAGCGCAGAAAGAAGGGGGCACTGCAGCATTTATTGATGCTGAGCATGCGTTGGATCCTGTCTATGCTTCCAAGCTGGGGGTTGATATCGATAACCTTCTGGTATCTCAGCCCGATACGGGAGAACAGGCTCTTGAGATAGTCGAAGCATTGGTTCGCAGCGGTGCCATTGATGTGGTTGTAGTCGATTCGGTGGCCGCACTGGTGCCTAAGGCTGAAATTGAAGGCGAAATGGGCGATTCCCACGTTGGATTACAGGCCCGTTTAATGTCTCAGGCTTTAAGAAAACTTTCTGGTGTAATTAATAAATCTAACACAGCAGCTATTTTTATTAACCAGCTGCGAGAAAAAGTGGGGGTACTTTTTGGAAATCCGGAAACCACACCCGGCGGCCGCGCTTTAAAATTCTACGCTTCTGTCCGTCTGGATGTTAGGAGGGTTGAAACTCTCAAACAGGGAACGGAAATGGTAGGCAACCGTACCCGGGTTAAGGTTGTTAAGAATAAGGTGGCACCACCTTTCCGTCAAGCGGAATTTGATATTATATACGGTGAAGGAATATCTAAGGAAGGCTCTATTCTTGACTTAGGCGTTGAACATAATATTATTGATAAAAGCGGAGCATGGTACTCATATGGAGATACCCGCATAGGCCAGGGAAGGGAGAATGCACGCCAATTCCTAAAAGATAATCCTGATGTGGCTAAGGAAATTGAGTCACGTATCCGCGAGATTTTGATTCCAGTTTATAATACGGATGCTGAAGCAGAGAGAGATGACATTGAATAAAAGCCCCCATGGGGCTTTTTATTTTAGGCTCTATGTCAATTGTTGGGGTAGAGATAAACCCAAGAGTAAATAAACCGAATGT